>NZ_BAABFB010000030.1:0-290683 GCF_039540555.1 Rhodococcus olei
CCACGTCACGACCTCCGCGCCACCGTGCACCGTGCTGCCGTGGCGCAGCAGCTGGGCGATCGACAGCGGGGCGTCTTGCATGGTGCTGTGCACGGGGTGAACTCCTGACGACGTGGGTGTGCGGGCGCTGCCTGCGGGTGTGCAGCCGCACGATCGGCGTCGGCCGCCGAGGCGGCCGCCGGCGAACGCACGCGGTCGACGACACGGTCGTTGACCAGTGAACATCCCGGCAGTGTGTGATTGTCGTCTCGTTCGGGTGGCGGACGCTATGGGCGGAGGCCGCCGGACTCGGTGCCGTGATTGTGCCGCCGCACAATCGCGGCGTGACGTCGCTCACCGGCTCGGATAGCCTGGGGTCATGGTCGCCGGTCCGGTCCTCAGCGCAGCCCCGCCGCGCGCCGTCGAACTCGCGCGGGCGATTCTCGCCGACATCGACGACTTCGCCGGCCGGCTGGCCGAGCGGATCCTCACGTCGGAGCAGGCGTACGCCGAATCGTCCCTGCTCACCCCCGAGCAGCTCTATCGCACCTGCCGGGACAACGTCGAAGCGATGCTCACGACGCTCGCCGGCTCGGCACCGCACCGGCTCGACGCGGCCCGGGCCGCCGGCCGGGTCAAGGCCGAGCAGGGCGTCTCCCTCGCGGCCCTGCTGCACGCCTACCGTCTCGGCGGCCGGATGATCTGGGAGGAGCTGATGACCCGCTCGGGCGGGCAGCCGACCCGTGAGCTGCTGGACATGGCGGCGCAGGTGTGGGCGCTCGTGGACGTCTACTCCGATGCCGCAGCCGAGGGCTATCGGGAGACCGCGGACACCCGGGCGCGGGAGGACGCGCAGGCGCGGACCCGGCTCGTCCGGGTGCTGTTCGCCGATCACGCCGCGAATCCGGGCGCCGTCGCCGACGCGGTGCGCGCGTTGCGGATACCCGACCGCGGCCGCTTCCTGGTGGTGTCGTTGGATGAGCCGGACTCCGCGAGCGCCACCGAGTCGACGCAGGCGCGGCTGCGCGGCGTCGGGGTGGAATCGGTGTGGGACACCGAGATCGTCGGCCGGATCGGACTGTTGTGGTCGTCCAACCCCGCGGGGCTCGACCGCGGCCTCGACCTGCTCGCGGACGCCGGGCGGATCGGGGTCAGCGCGCAGTTCGACCGGCCCGCCGCGACCGTGACCGCGGTCGAGCAGGCCCGCCTGGCGCGGCGCTGCGGGTCCGCCGGGGTGACGCGCTACGACCAGGTGCCGGTACCCCTGCTGCTCGTGCGCCGGCCGGACGACGGTCGCCTCGCGGCCCGACAGATCCTCGGACCGGTGCTCGCGCTCCCGGCCGAGGAACGGGCGAGCCTGCTGTCGACGCTCGACGCCTGGTTCCGGTGCGGCGGGTCCACCGCGGCGGCCGCGGCGGAACTGCACTACCACCGCAACACCGTGCTGTACCGACTGCGCCGGATCCGCGAGCTGACGGGGCGGGACTTCGCCGACCCGGTGCACGCCGCCGAACTGTACGTCGGGTTGCGGGGACACCAGCTGCTCGGCGACGGCGCCGACGTCGCGGGATGGGCCGCGGGTCCCGCCTAGGCGCCGACGGCCTCCAGCCACTTCCGGGCCTCGTCCGGCAGCGTGCCGGCGGATTCGGCCGCGCGGCACCACTTCTTGGCCATCCGGAGGAACTTCGTCGGGTTGTAGACGTCCTCCTCGCACGACCACAGGCCGTCGCCGGCGTAGTGCAGGATCGTCAGATTCGACGCCCCGTGCTCGGAGCCGTCACCGGGATCGCACATCGGATTGTCGATCTCGCAGATCACCCAGCCGCGCTGTTCGTCGATCGTGTACCAGAGCGCTGGGAACTCGGTCATGTGGTTGCCGGGGAAGCTGTTCATCGTCCGGATGATCCACGGTCGGATCTCCTCGCGTCCGGCGAAGTTGCCGTACGCGTGCTCGATGTACGTCGCGTCCTCGGTGAACATGTCGGCGAAGAGGTTCCAGTCGCCGGTTCGCTTCGCCTCCTCCACCGTGCGCTGGTAGCCGGCGAACGCCTCCTCCAGCTCCTCTCGGGTCCAGCGGCCCGTGCCGGTCGCGGTGGTGGGTGCGGCGTCTGCCGGTCGGGTCACGTGTCCTCCGTGGTCGTCGAAAATGACTGTCGCGGTTCAGGTCTGGGTGTGGGCGAGCGGTGAGGACGCCAGGTTCTGCTCCTCGGCCAGGACGTGCAGCGGACGCTCGCCGGGGCTTTCGCCGTCGGCCCGCCAGGACAGCACCGACCACCGGGACAGTCCGGACAGCGCGGAGCCGAGGCTGCCGAACGAGGCGGAGGACAGTGCGGACCCCGCGGATCCGATCGAGCCTATCGACAGGATCGACCCGACGCTGCCGATCGACAGAATCGAGTAGGCGGACCCGATCGAGAGGATCGACCCCTCCGACCTGATCGACAGGATCGATCGGCGGGACCGGATGGACCTGAGGGAATGCCGGTTGGGGGATGCCATGCCTCGGTGTACCACGCCACCCCGGTAATGCAGAAGGCCCCTCGCCGGAGCGAGGGGCCTTCTGTGCTGGTCCGGATCAGGGTACGAAGACCGTGCCGACCGTCGGCAGGAAGCTGCAGGTGACCGGCGCGCCGCCGTCGGCCTGCGTGGTCAGGCCGCCGGAGATGACGGCGAGCACGCGGCCGGGACCGGTTTCCGCGATGGCGGACAGGGTGGCCGGGCCGCCCGGGTTGATCCGCGACGCGGTGGTCAGCGTGGTGCGGCCCGTCTTCGGGTGGTCGATGTTGACCCAGTCCACGACCAGCGGGTTCGGCTGGTTGTCGGTGGCCTCGCTGGTGCCCAGCGCGGTGAACACGAAGCCCGCCTCGCCGGCCTTCGGCCCCGGCGGGGGCAGGTGCGCCGGACCGGGCACCGCGAGCGCGGCGCCGACCGAATCCGAGGTGCCGCCGATGCAGCCCTTGCCGACGGTCGGGTACAGGAACTGGGAGATGACCGGGCCGTTCTCCGGGGGGAGCGCCGGCCCGCCGCCGCCGCTGCCGTCGAGGAAGGTGATGACCCGCTCCAGCGTCGCCTTGGTCTGCGGCGGCAGGTTGGACGCCTCGAGCAGGGCCCGCGCCTGGGCGAGCAGCTCGGCCTGGGGGCCCTTGGCCGCCGGGGCCGCCGGGTCTCCCGCGGGGGCCGACACGTCGACGGGGCCCGCGACGGCTCCGACGATCGCCGGGGCGAGAGAGGCGAGGGCCTCGATGTCCAGTCCCGCGGGGATCTGGGGGACGGCGGGCTCGGCGACTGCGCTCGCCGGAGCCGCGAAGGCTGCCGCGGCTACCGCCAGCGCGATGATCGTTGTGCGCGTTCCTCGCGTACGAAACACGGTCTCCCCATCCTAGTTCGTCAAACGTCGGCACCCCTCGGGCGACGACTGGCCCGGCAGGCCCCTCAGGTGTCGTGGGGTCACTCTATATCCCGGGCGTCTGGCGTTGTGCAGCGTTGGGTGTGCCCGTCCCATGAAGTGACCATGGGCCCGGCATCCCGCGGCATTCTAGTCATGCGATGGTGTCGCGATGCTGACTTGACGACGATATCTCGTGACAGAAGTGATTGATGTGGTTGTTGATGCAACTGTTATGCGAGCCGATTGCCCCTCGCCGGTCGGTCACACGTCTGCCGTAGGCTCGCCGACGACCGCGTCGGGTTCGGCCCGCAGGAACACATCACCGGGGAGAACACGAGACCTTGTCCGAGACGACGCCCGCGACCACGGTCCGCAGCCCCCGCACCGGGCCGCGGGTGGAGCGGCTGCTGCGCCTGGCGCCGTACCTGCTGCTCGTGTCGGTTCTGCTGCGGATGGCGTGGGGGTTCCTCAGTCCCAACGGGATGAACCTGGTCGACCTGCACGTGTACGTGGACGGGTCCGCGGCGCTGCTGCGGGGCGACCTGTACGACTACACGTACTCGGAACTCACCCCCGACTTCCCGCTGCCGTTCACGTACCCGCCGTTCGCGGCGCTCGTCTTCTTTCCCCTGCACTACCTGCCGTTCGGTCTGGTCGGGGTTCTCTGGCAACTCGCGACGATCGGCGCGCTGTACCTGGTGGTCCGGATGAGCATCGAACTGCTGCTCGGCACCCGGACGCCCTGGACCGCCGGATTCGACTCCCGGTGGACCGCGATCGCGCTGGTCTGGACCACGGTCGGGATGTGGACCGAACCCGTCCGCACGACCCTCGACTACGGCCAGGTCAACGTGTTCCTGGTGCTCGGCGCGATGGTCGCGGTGCGGTCCTCCCGCTGGTGGGTCGCGGGCGGGCTGGTCGGCTTCGTCGCCGGGATCAAGCTGACCCCGGCCGTCACGGGCCTCTACTTCGTGCTGCGCCGGCGCTGGGCGGCGGCGGTGTTCTCGGCGGCCGCGTTCGCAGGCACCGTCGCGGTCAGCTACGCGCTGATCGGCGCGGAGGCGCGGGAGTACTTCGAGAACCTGCTCGGCGACGCCTCCCGGATCGGACCGGTCGGGTCGGTGTGGAATCAGTCGATGCGCGGAGCGCTCAGCCGCGTGGCCGGACACGACGTCGGCACCGGGTGGGTGTGGGTGCTCGGGGTCGCGGTGGCCGCGGTCCTGGCCTGGTTCGCGTGGCGGGCCCTCGGCCGCGACGACCGGCTCGGCACGCTCGTGGTGGTCCAGCTGTTCGGGCTGCTGCTCTCGCCGATCTCCTGGTCCCACCACTGGGTGTGGCTGATCCCGATGCTGATCTGGCTCGTGCACGGCCCGCTCGGCGACCGGCTCGGGTCGAAGATCCTCGCCGGATGCTGGCTCGCGTCGACACTGATCGGCGTGCCGTGGGTCCTCAGCTTCTTCCAGGACTCGATCTGGCTCATCTCCCGGCCCGGCCTGCTGGCCTGGCTCGGCGCGGTCGACGTCGTCGGGACCGCCGCCTTCTACCTGTGGCTGATCGTCGCCGGCCGTACCTCGCCGGAGACCCGGGTCAGGTCGCCGCGAGCCGGTCGATCTCCTGAGCCAGGTGCACGTCCAGCTCGGTGATCCCGCCCATCGCGTGGGTGGAGCAGACGAAGGTCAGGGTCCGCCATCGGATGTCGATGTCGGGGTGGTGATTGCGGGCCTCGGCGGCCTGCGCGACCCGATCGACGAGCGCGATGGCATCGGGGAACGTGGGCAGTTTGACGGTCCGGACGATCGCGTCGCCTTCGCGCCGCCACTCCGGCAACCCGGCCAGCGCGGCGGTGACCTCGGCGTCGTTCAGCAACTCGGCCATGGTCATGATGGTCCCATGCAGACCTGGCATCGCGACAGCAAACCGCCGCGCGAAGTTGCCGCGGCGGCGATCGTCGACTCCGGCCGGCTCCTCGTCGCGCAGCGGATCGGCCCGCCCGAGCTGGCCGGACTGTGGGAGTTGCCGGGTGGCAAGATCGAGCCGGGGGAGACGCCCGCCGAGGGGCTGCGCCGCGAGCTGCGCGAGGAACTCGGCGTGGAGACGGCGGTGGGTCGCCGGATCGGCGTCGACGTGCCGCTGCCGAACGGGATGGTGCTGCGGGCGTACGTCGTCGAACTGAAGTCCGGGACACCCGTCGCCCTCGAACACGCTGCGGTGCGGTGGGTGGACGCGCCCGGGTTGCGGACCGCGGCCCTGGTGCCGAACGACACCGCGTGGGTGCCGGACCTGATCGACCTGCTCGAAGGCCGGGACCGGTCGATGCCGTAGGCCGCGGCCCGGAGCGTGGAGGTCAGGCGGCGCGGGCCTTCTTCAGCCCCTTCTTCAGGTCCTTGCCGGTGACGCCCGCGGCCTCGAGCTTCTTCATCCGCATGATCACCACCGGGCACGTGATGCAGCGTGTCTTGCTGCGGCAGCACTTCTTCTTCGCGCGGAGGCTCGACACCTTCTTCGCCTTGACCTTGCCCATGGTCGGCGCTGTCCTCCCTGCTCGCGTCGTGCGGTCTGAGGTGAGCATAACCTCAGCACTGTGCCGGGGATTCGCCGATCCCGACCCGCGGAACGCCGGTACGCCGTCGCCCCCAGACGTCTGGGGTACCGCGACCGTCGGTCGCGCGTCACACTTACCACGGTGACCACCTATCGCGCCGAAACCGCAAGGGCCGCCCTGGATGCGCTGTCCCGGGCCGGCCTGTCCTGGGAGGAGTTCGCGGAGACCGCGCTCGGCGTCCTGCGGAGGGCGGTGCCCTTCGACGGCGCCTGTTTCGGGACCGTCGACCCGGCCACGTTGATGCTCACCAGCTCCGTCAAGGCCGACATGGAGAACCCGGTCGAGGCCGAATTCGCGCACCACGAATACGTCGAGGACGACGTCAGCCTGTTCCGTGATCTGGCGATGCGCAAGGTCGGCGTGAGCATTCTGCACGAGGAGACCGGGGGTGACCCGCGGCGCAGCTCCCGGTTCCGGGACCTGTTCGAGCCCAAGTTGGGTGTCGGGTACGAGTTGCGGGCGGTCATGCGGTCCGGGGGGCAGACCTGGGGTGCTCTGGCGTTCTACCGGGGCTCGGGCCGGAGCGGGTTCAGCCCGGCCGAGGCGGATTTTCTCGACGGGCTCTCGGACACCCTGGCGGCGGGAATCCGGACCGGCCTGGTCGCCGGGGCCGCGTGCCGTCGCGACCAGGCACCCACCGGACCGGTCGAGGTCGCGGACGAGGACGAGGGCCCGGTGGTGCTCGCCTTCGACCGCGACAACGAGGTGTGCCTGGCGACGCCGGCCGCCGAGCAGCGCATCGCCGACCTCGGCGGCGACGTCTGGGGGGAGCTACCGCCGCCGGTGCTGGGGATCGTCGCGGCCGCGCGAGCGCTCGAGGCGGGCCGGACCGGGTCGGTGCCCCGGATGCGCGTGCGGTCCCGGTCGGGTGAATGGCTGACGGTCCGGGCCTCGCCGCTGAGTCGCCGGACCGAGCGCGGTGCCCAGGTCGCGGTCACGATCGAGAAGGCCGGTACGACGGAGGTGTTGCCGCTGGTGGTGGCGGCATTCGGCCTCACGCCCCGGGAGCGCGACGTCCTCGAGGGCGTGCTGCAGGGCGTCACCACGGCGGAGATCGCCAAGGCGCTGCACCTGTCGCCCTACACCGTCCAGGACCACC
Organism: Rhodococcus olei; assembly: GCF_039540555.1. Taxonomy (NCBI): domain Bacteria; kingdom Bacillati; phylum Actinomycetota; class Actinomycetes; order Mycobacteriales; family Nocardiaceae; genus Rhodococcus; species Rhodococcus olei. Next base: position 7,069 of record NZ_BAABFB010000030.1, read on the forward strand.
TCAAGGTCGTCTTCGAGAAGGCCGGCGTGCGGAGCCGACGCGAACTCGTGGCCAAGGTGTACTTCGACCACTACGCACACCGCAAGAACTCGGCGCTCGGGCCGTCCGGCCGGTTCGCCCACCGGGCCGGCTCGGAGTGAGCCGGACACCCAGACTTCTGGGGTGTCGGAACCGCCCGGGGCACGGAACAATTCGACGGCATGGTGACGATGCGCGCAGAAACCGTACGGACCCGCCTCGACGCCCTCTCCCGGGCGGGGCTGCCGTGGGACGAGTTCGGTGAGCAGGCACTCGACCTGGTGACGAAGGCGGTGCCGTTCGACTCCGCGTGTTTCGGCACGATCGACCCGGTCACCCACATGGTCACCGGCTCGGTGAAGTCCGGTCTCGACGACCCGTGCGAGGCCGAGTTCGCGCACCACGAGTACGTGGAGGACGACGTCAGTCTGTTCACGGACCTGGCCCGGCGCCAGGTCGGCATCAGCATCCTGCACGAGGAGACGGAGGGGGATCCGCGCCGCAGTTCCCGGTTCCGGGACCTGTTCGAGCCGGTGTTCGGCCTCGGGCACGAGATGCGCGCGACGATGCGCACCGGCGGCGAGGTGTGGGGTGGTCTGGCGGTCTACCGGCGCGCCGGCGGCAGCGGGTTCAGCCCGGCCGAGGCGGACTTCCTCGACGGGCTGTCCGGGGTGCTCGCGGTCGGCGTCCGGGCGGGTCTGCTGGCCGGCGCCGCGGATCGGGCCACCGACGGCCCGCCCGAGCTGCGGGACGCCGCGACCGGCCCCGCGGTGCTGACGTTCGACCACACCGACACCGTCTGCCAGGCGACGGTCGCCGCCGAGCACCGGGTCGCCGAACTCGGCGGCGACATCTGGGGTGAACTGCCGCAGCCCGTCCTCGCGATCGTCGCGACCGCGCGGGCGCTGGCCGCGGGCCGGACGTCGGTGGTGCCGAGCGTGCGGGTCCGGTCGCGGGCCGGTCGCTGGCTGACCGTACACGCGTCCCCGCTGGCCGGCCGCGGTCGCGCAGCGGCGCAGGTCGTGGTCACGATCGAGCGTTCCGGTGCGCCCGAGGTGGTGCCGCTGGTGGTCGCGGGTTTCGGGCTCACCCCGCGGGAGCGGGACGTGGTGGACGGCGTGCTCCGCGGCGCGAGCACCGCCGAGATCGCCAAGGCGCTGCACCTGTCGCCCTACACGGTCCAGGACCACCTCAAGGTGGTCTTCGACAAGGCCGGTGTGTCCAGCCGGCGGGAACTGACGTCGCGCGTGTTCTTCGACCACTACGCACCGCGGATCGGGGATGCCCTCGACCCGTCGGGCTGGTTCGCGCCCAATCCGTGATCCGACAGTGGCGGAGATCACGATCCGCAGGTCAGAGGCCCTGAACTCGGGTCGCGATGTGTGCGGGAGCGCTGCGGGCGGGTAGGGTGTTCGCTGGCCGCAATCCCGTCCTCGGCGCGCATGTCGTGACTTTCGTCAGGCGTTCGGTGCCCTGGGATCGCGAATGGGAATCACGCATGCGCGCAGCGGCAGCCCAGATGCCGTGCGACACCTACCTCGCGTGGCCCCGTCAGCAGCCAGGAGAACGCCCCGCGTGAGCACCACCAACTTCCGTAACGTCGCCATCGTCGCGCACGTCGACCATGGCAAGACCACCCTCGTCGACGCCATGCTGCGCCAGTCCGGCGCCTTCGCCGAGCGTGCCGAGCTGGTCGACCGCGTCATGGACTCCGGTGACCTCGAACGCGAGAAGGGCATCACCATCCTCGCGAAGAACACCGCCGTCCACCGCCACAACGCCGACGGTTCGGTCACCGTCATCAACGTCATCGACACCCCCGGCCACGCCGACTTCGGTGGCGAGGTCGAGCGCGGTCTGTCGATGGTCGACGGCGTCGTGCTGCTCGTCGACGCGTCCGAGGGCCCCCTGCCGCAGACCCGCTTCGTGCTGCGCAAGGCGCTCGCGGCGTCGCTGCCGGTGATCATCGTCGTCAACAAGACGGACCGTCCCGACGCCCGGATCGAGGAGGTCGTCTCGGAGAGCCAGGACCTGCTCCTCGACCTGGCGTCCGACCTGGACGACGAGGCCGCCCAGGCCGCCGAGGCGCTGCTGGACCTGCCGGTCCTGTACGCCTCGGGTCGTGAGGGCAAGGCGTCGCTGAACCGTCCCGAGGACGGTCAGGCTCCGGACAGCGAGAACCTCGACGTGCTCTTCGACGTGCTGATGGAGCACGTCCCGGCCCCGAAGGGTGACGCCTCCGCGCCCCTGCAGGCCCACGTCACCAACCTCGACGCCTCCGACTTCCTCGGCCGCCTCGCGCTGGTCCGCATCCACAACGGCGAGCTGCGCAAGGGCCAGACCGTCGCGTGGATGCACGCCGACGGTGTCAAGAACGTCAAGATCACCGAGCTGCTCAAGACCGTCGGCGTCACCCGCGAGCCCGGTGAGAGCGCGGGCGCCGGCGACATCGTCGCCGTCGCGGGCATCCCCGAGATCATGATCGGCGACACCCTCGCGGACACCGAGAACCCGGTCGCCCTGCCGACCATCACCGTCGACGAGCCCGCGATCTCGGTCGTCATCGGCACCAACACCTCGCCGCTCGTCGGCCGCGTCAAGGGCCACAAGCTCACCGCCCGCATGGTCAAGTCCCGTCTGGACTCCGAGCTGATCGGCAACGTGTCGCTGCGCGTCCTCGACATCGGCCGCCCGGACGCGTGGGAGGTGCAGGGTCGTGGTGAGCTGGCGCTGGCCATCCTCGTCGAGCAGATGCGCCGGGAGGGCTTCGAGCTGACCGTCGGCAAGCCGCAGGTGGTCACCCGTCAGGTCGACGGCAAGGTGCACGAGCCGTTCGAGGAACTGACGATCGACACCCCGGAGGAGCACCTCGGCGCGATCACCCAGCTGCTCGCGAACCGCAAGGGCAAGATGGTCCAGATGACCAACCACGGCACCGGCTGGGTCCGCATGGAGTTCATCGTCCCGTCGCGTGGCCTGATCGGTTTCCGCACCGACTTCCTCACCGAGACCCGCGGCACCGGCATCGCCAATGCCGTCTCGCACGGCTACGCCCCGTGGGCAGGCGAGATCCGCGCCCGCCACACCGGGTCGCTGGTCTCGGACCGCCAGGGCACGGTCACCCCGTTCGCGATGATCCAGCTCTCCGACCGTGGCACGTTCTTCGTCGACCCGGGCGCCGACACCTACGAGGGCATGGTCGTGGGCATCAACCCGCGCGCCGAGGACCTCGACATCAACGTCACCAAGGAGAAGAAGCTCACCAACATGCGGTCCGCGACCGCCGACGTCACCGAGACCCTCGCGAAGCCGATCGAGCTCACCCTCGAGTCCGCGATGGAGTTCTGCGCCGGCGACGAGTGCGTCGAGGTCACCCCGGAGGCGATCCGCGTCCGCAAGGTGCACCTGAACGCCACCGACCGCGCCCGCGAGCGGTCGCGTCAGAAGGCTCGCGACAAGGCCGCGCTGTAAGGTTGCGCTTCGCGCCTGTGAGTGGTGTTCACCCCGGCCGGGGTGAACACCACTCACAGGCGGCTGCGCCGCAAGAAGGGATGTGGTGAGTGCGACGGATCCTGTCGATGGCGACCGTGCTGGTCGCCGGCCTCGCCCTCGCGGGCTGCACCGCCAACCCGCCGCCGCCGGTGGAGAGCACCGACAGCCCCAAGCCGACCACCACCGTCCCGACGAAGAACACCGTCGTGGTCGCGATCGACGAGATCGGGCAGGGCTTCAATCCGCACCTGCTCGCCGACCAGTCACCGGTCAACTCGGCGGTCACGTCGATGGTGCTGCCGAGCCCGTTCCGGCCGGTGCCGAGCGTGAGCCGGCCCGGGGGCACCGACTGGGTCCCCGACGACTCCCTGCTGGTGTCGGCGGACGTGACGTCGCAGGCGCCGTTCACGATCACCTACCAGTTGCGCAACGAGGCCCAGTGGTCCGACAGCGCCCCGATCGCGGCCGAGGACTTCCGCTACCTGTGGCAGCAGATGATCAGTCAGCCCGGTGTCGTGGACCCCGCGGGGTACGCCCTGATCGACGACATCGGATCGTCCGCGGGTGGGAAGACCGTGACCGTGACGATGCGGGAGCCGTATCCCGCCTGGCGTGAACTGTTCACCGACCTGCTGCCGTCGCACCTGGTCAAGGACACTCCGGGCGGGTTCGCGCGCGGTCTCGCCGAGAACATCCCGGTCTCCGGGGCGCGGTTCCACATCAAGAGCATCGACCGGGGACGCGACGAGATCGTGCTCGAACGCAACGACCGGTTCTGGGGGCGGCCCGCGACCCCCGATCAGATCCTGATGCGGCGCGGCGGGTCGAACGCCCAGCTGACCGACTCCGTGCGCTCCGGCGACGCGCAGGTCGTGCAGGTGCGCGGCGCCGGGTCGCTGCAGGCGCAGCTGGCCGCGGTCCCGGGTGTCCGGGCGAACACGACGCCGCAGCCGCGGGTGCTCGAGCTGACGCTCAACGGCCGGACCGCGACCCTGGCGGACCAGCGGGTGCGCCACGGGCTGCTGGGTTTGCTGAGCCCCGACCTGCTCGCCTCGGTCGGCACACCGTCGGGTGCGAACGCGACGGTGGCCCGAGCGCAGGTCCTGGCCCCGTCCGACCCCGGGTACGCGCCGACCGCACCCCCGGCCCCGAGCCGGGAGCAGGCGCTCGGCTGGCTGGCCGAGTCCGGCTGGGTGCCCGCGCCGAGTGATCCCGCGAATCCGGCGGGGACGCCGCGGTTGGTGCGGGACGGCTCGCCGCTGTCGTTGACGATCGGCGCCGCGGAGGGGGACGACACCGCGATCGCGGTCGCGAACACGGCCGCCGACCAGCTGCGCGGGGCCGGTGCCAAGGTGACGGTGACGACGATGCGTGCCGAGGAGCTGTACGGGAAGGCCCTGGTCGAGGGCCGGGTCGACGCGGTGGTCGGCTGGACCCGCGCCGGTTCCGATCCGGCCACGTCGCTCGCCTCCCGGTACGGCTGCCCGCCACCGGCGGCCCCGGCCGGGCGCCCGACCGGCGACGGCGGGACCGAGGCTCCCGAGGCGGTGCCGAATCCGGCTGCCCCCAGCAACGTCTCGGGTGTCTGTGATCCGGCGTTGCAGCAGGGGATCGACGACGCGCTTCGCGGGGTCGGCGATGTCGGGCAGGTGATCGCCCAGGCCGAGCCGCGGTTGTGGGATCTGGCGGTGGTCCTGCCGGTCCTGCAGGACGCGACGGTCGTCGCGGCCGGTCCCGACGTGGACGGGGTGTCCCTGACCGGCGCGATCCAGGTGGGCATCTTCGGCGATGCCGCGAATTGGTCGAGGAAGCAGAAATGACGACGGACAACCCGGACGAGCCGCGGCGGCTGCTGGTCGTCCACGCCCATCCGGACGACGAGACCCTCACGACCGGCGGCACGATCGCCCGATACGTCGCCGAGAGGGTCGAGGTGACGGTGGTGACCTGCACGCTCGGTGAGGAGGGCGAGGTGATCGGCGACGCCTGGGCGGGTCTGGTCGCCGACCACGCCGACCAACTCGGCGGCTACCGGATCCTCGAGCTGACCACGGCGCTGAGCCGGCTCGGGGTCGCGGCGCCGTTCTTCCTCGGCGGTGCGGGCCGGTGGCGGGACTCCGGGATGGCAGGCACCCCGGCCGCGGCGAACCCGCGCGCGTTCGTCAACGCCGACCCCGACGAGGTGGTCGCTGCCCTGGTCGAGGTGATCCGCGAGCGGCGCCCGCAGGTGGTCGTCTGCTACGACCCGCAGGGCGGATACGGGCATCCCGACCACATCCGGGTCCACGAGGTCGTGACCGCCGCCGTCGAGGCGGCCGGGTCGGCGGACCGGCCCGCGGCCGGCGCGCCGTGGGATGTGGCGAAGCTGTACTGGACCGTCACCGAAGGCGCTGCGCTGGCCGCGGGACTCGAGTGCGTCACCGAGTTCCCGGCGCACTGGCGGCTACCGGAGCCCGGCGAGTTGCCGTGTGTGCCCGACGGCGAGGTCACGACGACCGTCGACGTCCGCGCGCACCTCGGTGCGAAGGTGGCCGCACTCGAGGCACACGCGACCCAGGTGACGGTGTCCCCGAGCGGAACCGAGTACGCGCTGTCGAACAACGTCGTGCAGCCGATCCTCGTGGACGAGCACTACGTGCTGGTGCGGGGCACGCGCGGCGAGGTCGCCGCCGACGGCCGCGAACACGACCTGTTCTCCGGCGTCTGATACGCGGGGCGGTGCCGCCGGTTCCGGGTTACGCTGGGCTCGGTTTTCCAAGTGCGTGATACTCACTCACGAAGGGACTCGACGGATGGCGCTGTACCGGGTCAGCGATCGGGACGACATCTACTCGACGCCGCTGAGCGAAGCTGTTCTCCCGAAATACCAGATGCCTCAGGACTCCTCGGATCCACGGATCGCGTACGCGCTGATCCACAGCGAGCTGGCGCTCGACGGCAACTCCTCGCAGAACCTCGCGACCTTCTGCTCGACGTGGTCGGAGGACGAGGTGCACCGGCTGATGAACGAGTGCCTCGACAAGAACATGATCGACAAGGACGAGTATCCACAGACCGCGGAGATCGAGTCCCGGTGCGTGCACATTCTCGCGGATCTGTGGAATTCGCCGGACGGCCGCAACACGGTCGGCTGCTCGACCACCGGGTCCAGTGAGGCCGCGATGCTCGGCGGGCTGGCGCTGAAGTGGCGCTGGCGTGAGCGGCGCCGCGCCGAGGGCAAGCCGACCGATCGTCCGAACCTGGTGTGCGGGCCGGTGCAGGTCTGCTGGGAGAAGTTCGCCCGCTACTTCGACGTCGAACTGCGGCAGGTACCGCTCGAGGAGGGTGCCACCGGGTTGCGGCCGCACCAGCTGCGGGACTTCGTGGACGAGAACACGATCGGTGTCGTCGCGATCCTCGGCGTCACCTACACCTGTGACTACGAGCCGATCGCGGAGATCGCGGCGGAGCTGGACGCGATCGAAGCCGAGCACGGCTGGGACGTCCCGGTCCACGTCGACGCGGCGAGCGGCGGGTTCATCGCGCCGTTCGTACAGCCGGATCTGGTGTGGGACTTCAGGATTCCGCGGGTCGCGTCGATCAACTCGTCCGGCCACAAGTACGGTCTGGCCCCGCTCGGCGTCGGCTGGGCGGTATGGCGGAGCGCCGACCTGCTGCCGGAGGATCTGGTGTTCCGGGTGAGCTACCTCGGCGGCGACATGCCGACCTTCGCGTTGAACTTCTCCCGGCCCGGAGGCGAGATCGTCGCGCAGTACTACCTGCTGCTGCGGCTCGGCCGGGAGGGGTACGCCCGGATCCAGCAGGCGTGCGCGGACACCGCCCGGGCGTTCGCCGACCGAATCCGCGCGATGGGACCGTTCACGATCCTCTACGACGGCACCGGCGGTCTGCCCGCGGTGTCCTACACGCTCGCCGACCCCGCGACCGCGGGCTTCTCGCTGTACGACCTGAGCGACCAGCTGCGGCTGCGGGGCTGGCAGGTGCCGTCGTACCCGCTGCCGCCGAACCGGGAGAACACCGTGATCCAGCGGGTTCTGGTGCGGCACGGGATCCCCCGCGACGAGATCGAGCTGCTCGCGACCGACGTCGAGGGCGCGATCGCGCGGCTGCGCCGCGGCGCCCCGGACCAGAGCGAGCGGACGGCCTTCCACCACTGACGGTTACCGGCCCCGATCCGGCCCACCGACCCCTATGATGTGATGCACGTCATAGGGGTCGGGGTGAGGCCGGAGGTGTCGGTGTGAACTGGAGCGTCCAGAACCAGATCATCGCGTTGGTGGACTCGCTGCGCCCGAACGGGCCGATGTATCACCACATGTACATGAACGCGCTGTACGGGTTCGTCGACCAGCAGTCGCAGCTGCTGACGATGCTCGGGTACCCGCCGGTGCCGTGACCACTGCCCTCGTCCGATCGGTGCCGTGAGACCGCGCCCGCCTACGATCGATGTCATGACCGTCGGCTCCGCACCCACTGCGCCCGCGCACCGGTACCTCGACCACGCCATTCTGGCGCTGCTGGTGTTCGACGGATTCCTGACCGCGATTCTCGCGGTCCTGTTCCTGCCGATCCGGGTGGGGGCGGTGCCGCTGCCGCTGAGCGCGCTCGTCGCGGCGGTCGTCAACGTGCTGCTCGTGGCGGGGGCCCGGACGGTGACGGATCGGCCGGGCCGTGCGGCGCTGCCGCTGATCGGCTGGTTCCTCGGTTTCCTGGCGTGCATGGTCGGCGGTCCGGGTGGGGACGCGCTGCTGCTCGCGGACTGGCGCACCCTGCTCCTGCTCGCCGGTGGCCTGGTCCCGGCGACCGCCCTGCTGCTGAAGTGGGGCGCCGACGCGACCGTCGCGCGCGGTCAGGCCGCCCGCGTGCGCTGAGGTCCCGGTTCGCCGCACCGGTTCGGCGAATTTCCCCGTTTGTCGTGACCGGTCCTGTTAGCGTGCCCGCCGACACCGAGACGAGGGGAGCCATGTCCGTGAGCCGTTCGATGCGCCGGGCTGCGTGGGCAGCGACGATGGCGGCGTGTGCGTTGACCGCCGGGCTGACCCCGGCCACGGTGTCCGCGGCGCCCGCGGTCCCCGGACTGAACGAAGTGTTGTTCGTCGGCAACAACTGGGAGGGCACCGCCGACGTCATCGAGTCGACCGGCTCCTACGCGAAGGTCGGCCGGGTGAACATGATTCCCGACCGGGACGAACGGCTGAAGGAGATCTACTCCAACCCGATCAGACTCGCGTACTTCCTCGGCATCCGCGAGACGGCCGGTGAGGGTCACGACCAGTTCGTCGACGACATGTACACCACCCCCGAGGGGACCGCGGTCGTCGCGTCCCGGCCCAGCTTCGCCGACGTCGTCTCGATCGACCTGGCCACCGGCAAGGTCAACTGGCGGTTCCCGGTGTCCGGCCACCGGGCCGACCACATGGCGGTCTCGCCGGACGGCACCCGGGTCGCGGTCTCCGCGTCGACGAGCAACACGGTCCACGTCCTCGACATCCACACCGGCAGGCAGGTCGGCTCGTTCGCGACGGGCGACAAGCCGCACGAGAACGTCTTCACCGACGGTGGCCGCTACCTCTGGAACATGTCGATCGGCGAGGTGAACACCCCACTCGACGCACCGGAGCTGGACGGTACGAAGGGCGATCGCCGGATCACCGTCGTCGACGCCCAGACGTTCCAGACGGTGAAGGTGATCGACATGCGTGACCGGCTCGACGCGTTCGGGCGCACGGACCTGTCCGACTCGGTGCGTCCGGTCGCGTTCGCCCCGGACGAGAAGACGCTGTACTTCCAGGTGTCGTTCTTCAACGGGTTCGTCGAGTACGACGTCGCGACCGACCGGATCACCCGGATCAAGGAGCTGCCGAAGAATCCGGCCACCAACCCGGACCGGACCACCTGGGTCAACGACTCGCGCCATCACGGCATGTCGATCAACCCGGACGGCAGTCGGCTGTGCATTGCCGGGACGATGGACGACTACGTGACCACCGTGGACACCGCGACCTTGCAGGAGACCCCGACCGTCCCGGCGGGCAAGCCCTACTGGGCCACGGTCAACGGCGACGGGACGCAGTGCGTGATCTCCGAGAGCGCGAACGACACGGTCAGCGCGATCGACTTCGCGACCGGGCAGAAGGTCGCGACGGTCGCGGTCGGCGATCACCCGCAGCGGGTGCGGCTCGGGCACGTCCCGGACGGCTGGACCGGCACGCCCGGACCGGAGCCCGGGACCGGTGGCTCCGCGGGCGGACTCGGCAGCCTGGGGTCCTAGACGAGTCCGGCGGCGCGGCCGGCGTCGGCGAGGACCGTCTCGAGCATCGCGGGTGTCAGCCGTCCGGTGAAGGTGTTCTGCTGGCTGACGTGGTAGCAGCCGAACAGGTGCAGCGGACGGGTGCCGGCCAGTTCGACGTGCGCGCCGTGGCCGAACGCGGGGCGGGGTTTCGGCACCGACCAGCCCGCGTCGCCGAGGACGGGAAGCAGGGCCCGCCACCCGAACCCGCCGAGGACGACCACCGCGCGGACGGTCGGGGTCAGCAGCCGCAGCTCCTCGTCGAGCCAGCGCCTGCAGGTGTCACGCTCGGTCGGGGTCGGCTTGTTGTCCGGGGGAGCGCAGTGCACCGGGGCGGTGATCCTGGTGCCGCGCAACGTGAGTCCGTCGTCGACCGAGACGGCCGTCGGCTGGTTGGCCAGCCCGACCGCGTGCAGTGCCGCGAACAGGATGTCGCCGCTGCGGTCGCCGGTGAACATGCGACCGGTGCGGTTGCCGCCGTGCGCGGCGGGAGCCAGCCCGACGATCAACAGTGCGGCGTCCGCCGGACCGAATCCGGGAACCGGTCTACCCCAATAGGTCTGGTCGCGGAAGGCGGCCCGCTTCTCGTGGGCCACCCGTTCGCGCCACTCGACCAGGCGCGGGCAGCGCCGGCAGTCGACCAGGTCGGCGTCCATGTCGGGCAGCGTCGGGTACGTCATCGGCGCACCCAGACGTCACCGGCGCCGGGGGCGACGGTCTCGATCAGCGTCCACGCCTGCTCGGCCGGGAGGTCGAGAACCTCGTAGCGGCCGGTGCCGGCCGGGGTCGCCGCGACGACGGTCGCCACCCCCGCGCGGCGCTGGAAGAGGGTCTGCCGCACCGTCCATCCGACGATGCCGTCCGCCTCGAGGGTGTGCCGGCCGCGATCGAGGGAGCCGCTGCGCGTGACCAGCCATCCGGGTGCGGTCGCGTGCCCGAGCCCCCGGTAGCGGTCGCGGGCGAGGAAGACCGCGGCGACCGCCAGCACCGCGGGCACGAGCGCGGCGGGCCACCGGATCGGCGCGCCGGCCGCCGCCGCGACCGCGAGCGCCACCGCCAGTGCCGCGACCGGGAGCAGCGCCCGGGTGTACCGGCGGCGCCGGGCGCGAGGCCCGTGGCGGTGCAGTGGGGCCGTCGCGTCCGTCGGGCAGCCACGCTCGCGCAGGACGAGGTCCATCACGCGGCGGGCGTCCGCGGCGGGTGCCTGGGGCAGCAGCAGCGACGACTGCCGGTGTTCGGCGGGAACACCGGTCATGATCGCGTCCAGGCGGGCGCCGCCGACACTCCGCAGCAGCAGGGGCTCGCGCAGGGTGGTGCCCCGCAGCCGGGCCCGGTCCAGCGTCGTCTCCCGGGTCCGGAGCAGGCCGTGCCGCACGTGCAGCCGGCGGCCGTCGTCGGTGACCTCGAGATTGCCGAACGCGATCAGGTAGCGCGCGGCGGCCAGGGCGCTGGCCACCAGCAGCAAGAGCAGCCCGCCGGCCACCACGGCCACGGCGATCCCGAGTTGTTGCGCGGTGTCGAGACCGTGGGAGACGACCGAGGAGCGGGCGATCTGCTGGCCGACGCCGTACTGGAACGCGACACCGACGATCGCCGCGACCGTCAGGACCCCGGTGGCGGAGAACGGGGCGTACCGCACCCAGGCCGGTGACCAGTGCGCGATCTCCCGAGGCGGTGCGGTCGCGGTGACGGTCGGCCCGGCCACGGGGTCGGACGGCCGGGCCAGCAGCGCGGCACGCAGCGCGGGCACCAGGCGGGCGTCGAGTGCGTTGAGTTCGAACCGGGGCGAGTCGCCGGGGCCGGCGCGGTGCCCGGTCCCGATCCGCACGACCGCCAGTCCCAGCAGCCGGTGCAGCACCCGGGCCTCGACGTCGACCGAGCGGATCCGGTTGCGCGGCACCGACAGCAGCTTCTTCTGGAACACGCCGCGCCGCAACTGCACGTGCACGGGCCCGATCCGGTAGGTGGTGGTCACCCAGCGGAGCAGGGCGGCGATCACCAGCACGGTCACGGCACCGAGACCCCACAGGTGGTTGCCGCTCCGGGTGCCGACCACCAGCGACAGCAGCAGGACCGGGAGGAGCTTGACGAACTCGTCCACCGGGTGGACCAGCAGCATCCGCTTGTCGAGTCGCAGCCACGGCTGCCGGTCCTCGGCGGCGAGTGCCTCGGGCCCGGACCCCTCCGGCGGGGCGGTGCCCGGCGCGGGCGACAGCGGGGTGCTCACGTCGCGTCCCCGACGTTGCGGCCGGCGATCTCGGTGAGCCGGGTGACGGTGGCGTCGGCGACCTCCCGGTCCAGGGCCGAGATCTTCACGGCACCCGCGGACGACGCGGTCGTGACCGTGACGGTCGCCAGCCCCAGCATCCGGTCGATCGGCCCGCGTTCGGTGTCGACGGTCTGGATCCGGGAGATCGGGGCGATCCGCCGCTCCTGGGTGAACCACCCGGTCCTCGTGTACACGGCCGTGTCGCTGATCTCCCAGCGGTGCACCCGGTACCGCCACGGCGGCACGATCAGGACGTGGGCCAGCGACAGCACGACGGACGCCGCGAACACGGTAAGGTGCGGCCACGTGGTCCAGGCTCCGTCGACGACCGCCCACACGACCTGGGCGACGAACACGGGCAGCCACATCAGGACCGCATTCACCGCCCACAGCGCCGGGGCCTTGGTGCTCGGCCGCCACTTCGGGTCGGCCATCGTCACGACGGAGGTCTGGGGAACGCTCACGAGTCCACCCTGCCGCACGCGCGCCGTCGACGCTCGTGTGCACCCGCGCACCAGTCGCGAAGTGGCCTAGCCTGGAGGGGACGGCGGAAGGAGTGTCCCGTGGATCGACTCGACGACGAGATGACCGAGGCCGATCGAGCTGCCCAGGCGGACCCGGCGTTGCCGGAGGACGAGCGCGAGCACGCGCCGATCCTGGAGACCGTCGGAACCCGCGAGGTCAACGAGGCCGACGCGGTCGAGCAGTCCCGCGACGTCCCGGACGACGAGGAGTACCCCCGCTGAGCCGCGTCGGGACGGCGGCGGCCGAACCTGCTGTGGCGTGTGTCTCCCGGGATGGCGCATGATCGACGGCGTGACTGCTGACGACCACGCGACCTCCGCGATGCTGCCCGTGCCGACCATGCCGGTGTCGGCACCGGGCGCGTCGGCGATGCGCCGGGCGCTCCGACGTGCCCGGGACGGCGCCACGCTCAACGTGGACGAGGCGACGGTGCTGCTGCATGCCCGCGGCGCGGACCTCGAGGACCTGTGCACTTCGGCCGCGCGGGTCCGTGACGCGGGACTGGAGGCGGCCGGACGCCCGCTGACGGTCACCTACTCCCGCAAGGTCTTCATCCCGCTCACCCGGCTGTGCCGCGACAAGTGCCACTACTGCACGTTCGTGACCATTCCCGGCAAACTGCGGGCCGAGGGGCACGGGATGTACCTGGACCCGGACGAGGTGCTCGACATCGCCCGGCGCGGAGCCGAACTCGGCTGCAAGGAGGCGCTGTTCACGCTCGGTGACCGGCCGGAGGAGCGCTGGCCGGAGGCGCAGGAGTGGCTCGAGTCCCGCGGCTACGACTCGACCCTGGACTACGTGCGCGCGATGTCGATCCGGGTGCTCGAGGAGACCGGGCTGCTCCCGCACCTGAATCCCGGCGTGATGAGCTGGGAGGAGATGTCGCGACTCAAGCCGGTCGCCCCGTCGATGGGGATGATGCTCGAGACGACGTCGACGCGGCTGTTCACCGAGAAGGGGCAGTGTCACCACGGCAGCCCCGACAAGGATCCGGCGGTGCGGCTGCGCACCCTCACCGACGCCGGCCGGCTGTCGGTGCCGTTCACCACCGGTCTGCTGGTCGGCATCGGCGAGACGATGACCGAGCGGGCCGAGACGATCATGGCGATCCGGAAGTCGCACAAGGCGTTCGGTCACGTCCAGGAGGTGATCGTGCAGAACTTCCTGGCCAAGGACGACACCGCGATGCGCGACACCCCGGACGCCGGGATCGAGGAGTTCCGGGCGGCGATCGCGGTCGCCCGGCTGGTCCTCGGGCCCGGGATGCGGATCCAGTCGCCGCCGAACCTGGTGTCGGGCGACGAGTGCCTGGCGTTGATCGCGTCCGGGGTCGACGACTGGGGCGGCGTCTCGCCGCTGACGCCGGATCACGTGAACCCGGAGCGGCCGTGGCCGAACCTCGACACGCTCGCCGCGATCACCGCGGAGGCCGGCTACACGCTGGTCGAGCGGACCGCCGCGCAGCCGCAGTACGTGCTGGCGGGTTCGCCGTGGATCGACCCGCGGATCGCCGGCCACGTGCAGGCGCTCGCCGATCCGGAGACGGGCCTGGCTCGCACCGGTGCCGTCCCGGCGGGTCTGCCGTGGCAGGAGCCGGACGAGGTGTGGGCGTCGGCGGGGCGGATCGACCTGAACACCGCGATCGACACCGACGGCCGCAACACCGAGACCCGCAGCGACCTCGGCAGCGCGTTCGGCGACTGGGAGACCGTCCGCGAGCAGGTCCTCTCGCTCAGTGCGCCGCAGAGGGTGGACTCGGACGTCCTGACGGCACTGCGCAACGCCGAGCGCGACCCGGCGGGCTGCTCCGACGACGACTACCGCGCGTTGGCGACCGCCGAGGGCCCCGGGCTGGAGGCGCTGGTCGCCCTCGCCGACACCCTTCGCCGCGACACCGTCGGTGACGACGTCACCTACGTGGTGAACCGGAACATCAACTTCACCAACATCTGCTACACCGGCTGCCGGTTCTGCGCGTTCGCGCAGCGCAAGGGCGACGCCGACGCGTTCACGCTGTCCGCGGCCGAGGTCGCGGACCGGGCGTGGAAGGCGCACGTCGCGGGCGCGACCGAGGTGTGCATGCAGGGCGGCATCGACCCCGAACTGCCGGTCACCGGGTACGCGGACCTGGTCCGCGCGGTCAAGGAGCGGGTGCCGTCGATGCACGTGCACGCGTTCAGCCCGATGGAGATCGTCAACGGGGCCTCCCGCGGCGGGCAGTCGGTGCGGGACTGGCTGATCGAGCTGAAGGCCGCCGGCCTGGACACCATCCCGGGCACCGCGGCGGAGATCCTCGACGACGAGGTGCGCTGGGTGCTGACGAAGGGCAAGTTGCCGACCAGCACCTGGGTCGACGTGGTGACGACCGCGCACGAGGTGGGGCTGCGGTCGAGTTCGACGATGATGTACGGGCACGTCGACCAGCCGCACCACTGGGTCGGGCACCTGAACGTGCTGCGTGGAATCCAGGACCGCACGGGCGGTTTCACCGAGTTCGTGCTGCTGCCGTTCGTGCACCAGTCCTCGCCGCTGTACCTGGCCGGTGCGTCTCGGCCGGGGCCCACCCGACGCGACAACCGGGCCGCGCACGCGCTGGCCCGTGTGATGCTGCACGGACGGATCCGGAACATCCAGACCAGTTGGGTCAAGCTGGGTGTCGAGGGCACGCAGGCGATGCTGCAGGGCGGCGCCAACGACCTCGGCGGGACCCTGATGGAGGAGACCATCTCGCGGATGGCCGGTTCGCAGCACGGGTCGGAGAAGACGGTGGCGGAACTGCGCGCGATCGCCGAGGGCATCGGCCGTCCCGCGCGGGAGCGCACCACCGGGTACGCCGAGAGAGTGGGGGTGTCATGAGCGTCGGTGCGAATGGTTCGGGGGATGCGATCGGGGACGCCCGGGTCGTCGCGGTGCTGGACCGCGCGGCGTGGGGCGTGAACCCGGTGCTGGATCTGGCGTCGGCCGATCCGTTCGGGATCAAGGCCCGCACGTTCGTTCCGCCGGTCGAGGGCGGCACCCGGCTCGACCGGCTGCTCGACGGCGTGGCGTGGGTGCTCGACTTCGCCGAGGTGCCCGGCACCGCGGCCTGGGAGCGGGCCGGGGACGAGCGGCGGGCGCGGTGGTGGCTGACTCGGCTCGGGCTGCTGAACACGATCGTGGTCGCGTTCCCGGGGGTGCTCGGCCCGATCGCGAAGCGGCTGCCGCTGCAGGTCCTGCTCGGTTTCGCGAACCAGACGATCGTGTTGATCGCGGTCGCCCGGGAACTGGGGGTCACGGACCGGACCGCGCAGGTGGACCTGCTGGCGTCGGTGCTGTGTGACCGCGAGATCGACGCCCGGACACTGCTGACCGCCGACGAGGCGGGCTGGGAGGCGGCACCCCGGCCGTGGCGCCCGCTCGCCGCGCTCGGGGGCCTGTGGTCGACGGCGCGGGTGCTGCGCGCGATCCCGGACGAGTTGGGCAAGCGGCCGCAGGCGGCGCAGCCGTGGCGCACCCTCGGGCACCTGCCCGTGATCGGTGCGATCGCCGACTACCTGGGTGAACGCGGTGCGCTGATCGACGCGGCGGTGCAGGGGAAACGGTGGATCGACGGACACACGGTCCGGACGGCCGTCGCAGGCACCGGGGATCGCGGAACGACCACGGTCTGAGGGGACCCTGCCCCGGCGCGCGTCCGGGCCAGGGGTGATACTGGTTGCTCGGGCGTGCACGTCGTGCGCCCTACGACGAAGGTCCGTGTCAGAAAGGCAGCGGCAGTGCCCTACACGATTGCTGAACCGTGCGTGGATGTGCTCGACAAGGCGTGCATCGAGGAATGCCCCGTCGACTGTATTTACGAGGGTGGCCGCATGCTCTACATCCACCCCGACGAGTGCGTGGACTGCGGCGCGTGTGAGCCGGTCTGCCCGGTCGAGGCGATCTTCTACGAGGACGACGTCCCGGACCAGTGGAACGGGTACGTGAGCGCGAACGTCGACTTCTTCGTCGACCTCGGGTCGCCCGGCGGCGCGGCGAAGCTCGGCAAGGTCGACTACGACCCGCCGTTCATCAAGGCCCTCCCGCCCATGGGCGAGCACTGAGCTCCACCGAGATACGAGGTCGTTGAACGTGCCCCGCACCGCCGTCTCGCGCGGCCTGCCCGACTTTCCGTGGGATTCGCTCGCCGACGCCAAGGCGACGGCACAGGCGCATCCCGACGGCATCGTCAACCTGTCCGTCGGCACCCCGGTGGATCCGGTCGCCCCGCTGATCCGCGAGGCACTGGCCTCGGTGTCGCAGGTGCCCGGGTACCCGACGACGCACGGTGAACAGGCCCTGCGGGAGGCGGCCGCGGCCGCACTGGCGCGGCGGTACGGCGTCACCGGGATCGACCCGGCGGCGGTGCTGCCCGCGATCGGCACCAAGGAGATGATCGCCTGGCTGCCGAGCCTGCTCGGGCTCGGCGCCGGCGACCTCGTCGTGATCCCCGAGGTCGCGTACCCGACCTACGAGGTGGGTGCGCTGCTCGCCGGATGCCGGGTGCTGCGTGCGGACGGGCTCACCCGGCTCGGGCCGGAGAATCCGGAGTTGATCTTCATCAACTCGCCGTCCAACCCGACCGGCAAGGTGCTCGGCATCGACCACCTGCGCAAGGTGGTCGAGTTCGCCCGCACCCGCGGCGCGATCGTGGTGTCCGACGAGTGCTACCTGGGTCTGACCTGGGAGGCCGACGCGTACTCGGTGCTCGACCCGCGGGTCTGCGACGGCGACCACACCAACCTGCTGGCCGTGCACTCGCTGTCGAAGACGTCGAACCTGGCCAGCTACCGGGCCGGCTTCGTCACCGGCGACCCGGCACTGGTCGCGGAGCTGCTCGAGGTCCGCAAGCACGCCGGCATGATCATGCCGCTGCCGGTGCAGGCCGCGATGACCGCGGCGTTGAACGACGACGAGCACGAGAACGAGCAGCGGGAGCGGTACCGCAGGCGCCGCGAGATCCTGCTCGCCGCCGTCCGCGGCGCCGGGTTCACCGTCGACAACTCCGAGGCCGGGCTGTACCTGTGGCTGACCCGCGAGGAGGCGTGCCGCGACACCGTGGACTGGTTCGCCGAGCGCGGCATCCTCGTCGCCCCCGGCGACTTCTACGGCCCCGGCAGCCGCCGCCACGTGCGGATGGCGCTGACCGAGACCGACGAGCGCATCGCCGCCGCCGCCCGCCGCCTGTAGGCGGCCACGCCCCGTCCGGAACCCGGCGGGGACAACGGGGTTGGGCTAGCCTGGACGGCAGTTCCTCGGCGACCGGGGTACGTCTCCGGTCGCCACCTCGGGGCAGGAGGCAGCATGGACGCCGTCACCGGAGTTCCCGCGCCGGTCAACGAGCCGGTGCACTCGTACGCGCCGGGCAGTCGTGAGCGCACGATCCTGACATCCGAGCTGGCCGAGCTGGCCGGCGCACCGATCGACCTGCCGCACGTGATCGGCGGTGTGCACCGGCTGGGTGCCGGCGAGCGGATCGACGTCGTGCAACCGCACCGACGCTCCGCGGTGCTGGGCACTCTCACCGACGCCACCCACGAGGACGCCGCCGCCGCGGTCGAGGCCGCCGTCGCGGCCGCACCGGCGTGGCGGGGCCTGCCGTTCGACGAGCGGGCCGCGGTGCTGCTGCGCGCCGCCGACCTGCTGGCCGGTCCGTGGCGGGAAACCCTCGCCGCGGCAACGATGCTCGGTCAGTCGAAGACCGTCCAGCAGGCGGAGATCGACGCGCCCTGCGAGCTGGTCGACTTCTGGCGGTTCAACGTCCACTTCGCGCGCCGGATCCTCGCCGAGCAACCGGTGTCGGGCCCCGGGGTGTGGAACCGGATGGAGTACCGGCCACTCGAAGGGTTCGTGTACGCGATCACGCCGTTCAACTTCACCGCGATCGCCGGCAACCTTCCGACCGCCCCGGCCCTGATGGGCAACACCGTTGTGTGGAAACCCTCACCGACGCAGACCCTCTCGGCCTACTGGACGATGAAGCTGCTCGAGGAGGCCGGGCTGCCGCCGGGGGTGATCAACCTGGTGACCGGAACCGGCCCGGCGGTCTCGGACGTCGCGTTGGGCGATCCGCGGCTGGCCGGGATCCACTTCACCGGATCCACCCGCACCTTCCAGCACCTCTGGCGGGAGGTGGGCACGAACATCGACCGCTACCACGGCTATCCGCGGCTGGTCGGGGAGACCGGCGGGAAGGACTTCGTCGTGGCGCACTCGTCCGCGAACCCGGACGTGTTGCGCACCGCCCTGATCCGCGGCGCCTTCGAGTACCAGGGGCAGAAGTGCTCGGCCGCGTCCCGGGCGTACGTGCCGCGGTCGGTGTGGGAGGAGATGGGGGAGGACTTCCTCGCCGAGACCGACGAGCTCGCCTACGGCGACGTCACCGATCTGACGAATTTCGGTGGGGCGCTGATCGATCGGGCCGCGTACGAGAAGAACGTCGCGGCCATCGAGCGGGCCCGCGGCGCCGAGGGGGTCAAGGTCGCGGTCGGGGGCACCTACGACGACGTCGCCGGCTGGTTCGTCCGGCCGACGGTGCTGCTCGCCGACGACCCCGGCGACGTGGCCTTCTCCACCGAGTACTTCGGACCGCTGCTCTCGGTGCACGTCTACGACGACGCCCGCCCGGGCGCATTCGCCGACGTGCTCGACATGGTGGATGCGGCCGCGCCGTACGCGCTGACCGGGTCGGTGATCGCCGACGACCGGACCGCGGTCGAGAAGGCCTCGGCGGCACTGCGGTTCGCCGCGGGCAACTTCTACGTCAACGACAAACCGACCGGTGCGGTGGTGGGGCAGCAGCCGTTCGGCGGGGCGCGCGCGTCGGGCACCAACGACAAGGCGGGGTCGCCGCTGAACCTGCTGCGGTGGACGTCGGCGCGCACGATCAAGGAGACGTTCGTTCCGCCGACGGACCACCGCTACCCGCACATGGGGCCGGAGGTGTGACGGTGGCCAATCCGCTGCGGCCGGCGATCCTGGCCGCGGCTCGGTCACCGCGGATGAAATCGGCGATCACGCACGCGCCGGGAACCCGGTCGCTCGTCACCCGCTTCGTCGCCGGCGAGGACCGCGGCGCGGCGCTCACCGTCGCCCGGGCGCTGCTCGCGTCAGGGCGGTCGATCAGCCTCGACCACCTCGGCGAGGACACCGCCGACCTCGGGCAGGCCCGGGCCACGGTCGCCGAGTACCGGGCGTTGCTGCGCGAACTCGGCGATCTCCCGCAGGCCCGCGCCGGTGAGCCGCGTCCGCTCGAGGTGTCGGTCAAGCTGTCGGCGCTCGGGCAGGCGCTGCCTGCGGACGGGGAGGCGATCGCCCTCGAGCACGCCCGGGTTCTGTGCGCCGCGGCCGAGGCGGCCGGCGTGTGGGTCACGGTCGACGCCGAGGACCACACGACCACCGACTCGACACTGTCGATCGTCACGACGCTGCGTGCCGACTTCCCGTGGCTCGGTGCGGTGCTGCAGGCGTACCTGCGGCGCACCGAGGCGGACTGCCGTGACCTCGCCGGGCCCGGGTCCCGGATCCGGTTGTGCAAGGGTGCCTATCGGGAGCCCGGGTCGGTGGCGTACCAGAGCGCCGGCGACGTCGACGCCTCGTACCGGCGGTGCCTGGCGATCCTGATGGCGGGGCAGGGCTATCCGATGGTCGCCTCGCACGACCCGGCGATGGTCGCGGCCGCCGGCGACGAGGCGGTCCGCGCCGGTCGCGGCCCCGACGCGTTCGAACATCAGATGCTGTACGGCATCCGCGAGGGCGAACAGCAGCGGCTCGCGGACGCCGGGGCGGGCATGCGGGTGTACGTCCCGTACGGGTCGCAGTGGTACGCCTACTTCATGCGCCGACTGGCCGAACGCCCCGCCAATCTCGCGTTCTTCGTCCGACAACTTGTATCACGTGATTCAATTCATTGATCAAGATCGTTACATCCCGATGGGTGGGATCGGCCCTGGTGAACACGTTCCAGTGCAACGAGATTGGTAGAGGCTGTGACTATCATCACCTGCGACCGCGGGGCGGTCGCTGAACGAGAGGATGCTCCATGACCACCGTCGAGACCGGGGACGACGAGGTTCGCATCATCGAACAGGGGACGCCGCCGACCCGTTTCGCGCGGGGGTGGCACTGCCTGGGCCTCGTCGAGGGGTTCAAGGACGGAAAGCCGCACTCCGTCGAGGCGTTCGGGACCAAGCTCGTGGTCTTCGCCGACAGCAACGGCGACGTGAAGATCCTCGACGCCTACTGTCGGCACATGGGCGGCGACCTGAGTCAGGGCACCGTCAAGGGCGATTCGGTGGCGTGCCCGTTCCACGACTGGCGCTGGGGCGGCAACGGCAAGTGCACCGGCATCCCCTACGCCCGCCGGGTTCCGCCGCTGGCGCGCACACGCGCGTGGCAGACGATGGAGAAGGACGAGCTGCTGTTCGTCTGGCACGACCCCGAGGGCAACCCGCCGCCGCCGGAGGTCGCCATCCCGGAGATCCGCGACCCCGAGGCCGAGTGGACCGAGTGGACGTGGAAGACGATCGAGATCGACACGAACTGCCGCGAGATCATCGACAACGTCGTCGACATGGCGCACTTCTACTACGTGCACTACGGCATGCCGACATACTTCAAGAACGTCTTCGAGGGTCACGTCGCCATTCAGGAGCAGTCCGGTGAGAGCCGGGAGGACGTCGTCGAGTGGGACGACCCGGACGTCCCGAGGCTGCTCGGAAACCGGTCGATTGCCGCGTACTACGGGCCCTCGTTCATGACCGACGACCTCGTCTACGTGTACGACCGGTACGAGGTCGAGTCCATGCTGATCAACTGCCACTACCCGGTCAGCCCCGACAAGTTCGTGCTCATGTACGGCATCGCGGTCAAGAAGACCGAGCAGGTGCCCGCGGACATCGCCGACCAGCTGGTGGAGGCGATGATCGGCTACATCGGCATGGGATTCGAACAGGACGTCGAGATCTGGAAGAACAAGACCCGGATCGAGAACCCGCTGCTGTGCAGCGAGGACGGACCGGTCTACCAGCTGCGGCGCTGGTACGAGCAGTTCTACGTCGACGTCGCGGACATCACCCCGGACATGGTGGACCGCTTCGAGTTCGAGCTCGACACCACCAAGCCGGTCGAGGCGTGGAAGAGGGAGGTCGAGGAGAACCTCGCCCGCAAGGCCGCCGAGGCGGAGGCGTCGGCCTGATGCAGCCGGTCGACTGCGAACGCTGCGGCAACCGGGTTCTCGTCGAGAAGAACAGCTGGCAGCACACGTCGGTGCAGTGGAGCACCGATCACCCCGAGGTGATCTGCGAGGAGTTCCAGCAGGATCCGACGCTGACGCTGCGCGGCGCGCACGTCGGACGGTGTTCGGCGCTGCGCGAATCGATCAACAAGGCGGTCCTGGACGGCCGGATCACCGTCCCGGACTGATCGCGTGTCCCCGCGCGGCCCCGGGCTCAGGCCCGGGGCCGCGCGCCCTCAGCGGCCGCTGTGAGACGCTGACAGCCGTGCTGCTCAGTTCCCTGAACCCGCTCGCCGTCGCCCGCGGCGACGACCTGCCCGACGCCGTGCGCATCGACGGCCGCACCCTCTCGCGCAGCGACGTCCTCGGCGCCGCCGGGGCGCTCGCCCGCCGCATCGCCGGCGCCCGGCGGGTCGCGGTGCTGGCGACCCCGAGCGTCTCGACGGTCGTGGCGGTGGTCGGATCGCTGCTGGCCGGTGTCACGGTCGTCCCGGTGCCGCCGGACTCCGGGCCCGCCGAACTCGACCACATCCTCGCCGATTCGGGCGCGCAGGCGTGGCTCGGCGCGGCACCGGAGGGCTCGCCCCTGCCGGTGGTGCCGGTGCGCGTGAACGCCCGCGACTGGCACGGCCACCCCGAGCCCGACCCGGCGTCGATCGCGTTCGTGCTCTACACGTCCGGCACGACCGGCGCGCCCAAGGGGGTGCTGCTGTCCCGGCGCGCGATCGCGGCGGGACTCGACGCACTCGCGCAGGCGTGGCAGTGGACCTCGAAAGACACGCTGGTGCACGGTCTTCCGCTGTTCCACGTGCACGGGCTGATCCTCGGCCTGCTCGGTCCGCTGCGGGTCGGCAGCCGGTTGGTGCACACCGGCAAGCCCACGCCTCGGGCCTACGCCGAGGCCGGCGGAACGCTGTACTTCGGGGTGCCGACCGTGTGGTCGCGTGTCACCGAGGACGAGGAGTCGGCGCGGGCACTGTCCGGGGCCCGACTGCTGGTCTCCGGGAGCGCCCCGCTCCCGGTCCCGGTCTTCGAGCGGCTCGCCGCGCTGACCGGGCTCACCCCGGTCGAGCGGTACGGGATGAGCGAAACGATGATCACGCTGAGCACCCGCGCCGACGGCGAGCGGCGGCCGGGCTGGGTCGGGCAGCCGGTCGAGGGGGTGCAGACGCGCATCGTCGGCGAGGACGGCGTCCCGGTCCCGCACGACGGCGAGTCGATCGGAGGCCTGCAGGTGCGCGGGCCGATGCTGTTCGACGGCTACCTGAACCGACCCGACGCGACCGCCGAATCGTGGACCGAGGACGGGTGGTTCGTCACCGGCGACGTCGCCGCGATCGACCCGGAGGGCTTCCACCGGATCGTCGGCCGTGCGTCGACCGACCTGATCAAGTCCGGTGGTTACCGCATCGGCGCCGGCGAGGTCGAGACCAGCCTGCTCGGACACCCGAGCGTGCGCGAGGTCGCGGTGGTCGGGGTGCCCGACGACGACCTCGGGCAGCGCATCGTCGCGTTCGTCGTCGGCGACGGCGTCGACCCCGACGCCCTGATCGCGCACGTCGCGTCCGAGTTGTCGGTGCACAAGCGACCCCGTGAGATCCGGGTCGTGGACGCGCTGCCGCGCAACGCGATGGGCAAGGTCCAGAAGAAGCTGCTGCTCTAGGCGTACCCGGCGGTCAGGGCGCCACCGGGTAGTGGCTCGAGATCGCGACCCGGTTCCACGAGTTCATCACCACCGTCAGCCAGGTCACCGCGGACACCTGCTCGTCGGTGAGGGTGCCGTCGTCCCAGATGCGCGGTGCCGGCACCGGGAGCCGGGTGACCTCCTCGGCGAGCGCGAGCGCGGCCCGCTCCTGGTCGGTGAAGTACTGAGACTCCCACCACGCCGCGACCACCGCGAGCCGATCGGCGGTCTCGCCGTGGGAGATCGCGTCTCGGGTGTGCATGCGCAGGCAGAACGCGCAGCCGTTGAGCTGTGAGATGCGGATCTTGACGAGTTCCGCGAGCAGCGGGTCCAGTCCGGCACGCTGCACGGCCTCCTCCGCGAGCTTGTCGAGCGCGAGCAGCTGCCGGTACGCGTCGGGGTGGTGCTTGCTGATGTTCACGGTGCTCATTCGTCGTCCCTTCGTCGCGTGCGTTCTCGGGCGTCGGAGCGCGGGACGCAGCCCGGCCCCGCCCTCGAATCCTGCCACCGGGGACCGACTCCGGCGCCGTCGCGCCCTGCGGCCCCGGCGTCGGGGGACTAACCTCGACTGGCATGAGCCTGCCTGTCGAGAACACTCGCATCGTGCTCGCCTCCCGCCCCGTCGGGGAGCCCCAGTCGTCCGATTTCCGGGTCGAGACCGTGCCGGTCCCGGTGCCCGGGGACGGCGAGTTGCTGCTCGAAACCCTGTATCTGTCGCTCGACCCGTACATGCGTGGTCGGATGAGCGACGCCGAGTCGTACGCCGATCCGGTTCCGCTCGACGCGGTGATGGTCGGCGGCACCGTCTGCCGGGTCGTCGACTCCCGGTCCCCGGGCTTCGCGGCCGGTGACGTGGTGCTCTCGTTCTCGGGCTGGCAGACCCACTCGCTGGCCGACGCCCGGCACGTCCGCAAGCTGGACCCCGCCGCGGCCCCGGTGCAGACCGCGCTCGGTGTGCTCGGCATGCCCGGGTTCACCGCGTACGCGGGGCTGCTGCAGATCGGCAAACCGAAGGCGGGGGAGACGGTCGTCGTCGCCGCCGCGACCGGCCCGGTGGGATCCGCGGTCGGGCAGATCGCGAAGATCAAGGGCGCCCGCGCGGTCGGGATCGCCGGTGGTCCGGACAAGGTCGCGTACCTGCGCGAACTGGGTTTCGACGAGGCGATCGACCACCGCGCCGCCGACTTCGCCGAGCAGCTGACGGCCGCCTGCCCGAGCGGTGTCGACGTCTACTTCGAGAACGTCGGCGGCAAGGTGTGGGACGCGGTTCTGCCGTTGCTCAACACCTACGCGCGGGTTCCGGTGTGCGGACTGGTGTCCCAGTACAACGCGACCGCCGCCCCGGAGGGTCCGGACCGGTCGTCGGCACTGATGGGCCGGATCCTGACCAAGAGCCTGACGGTGCGCGGGTTCATCCAGGCCGAGTTCGTCCGGGACCAGTACACCCACTTCATCGCCGACATGTCCGAGTGGATTCGCGACGGCCGGGTCCGGTACCGGGAGGACATCGTCGACGGCCTGGCGAACGCTCCCTCCGCCTTCGTCGGGCTCCTCGCCGGCAAGAACTTCGGCAAGCTGCTCGTCAAGGTCGCGGAATGACGCAGGCGGCGGGTGGGCGCCCGCACGCCTCGGCCGGCCCGCTCGAGGCGGCCGCGTTCCTGCTGGAGTTGGCGATGCTGACGATTCTCGCGCTGTCCGGCGCGGAGGTCGACGGATCCACCGCGATCCGGGTGCTGGCCGCGGTCGGCCTGCCGGTGGCCGCCGCCGCCGTCTGGGCGGTGTGGATGGCGCCGACGTCGGCGCACCGGCTGCCGAACCCGCGGCGACTCGTCGTGCAGGTCCTGCTGTTCGCGGTCACGGGTGTGCTCGCGGCGGCGACGCTCGCCCCGTGGGTGGGTGCGGTGTTCTTCCTGGCCGCGACCACCGTGTTCGGGGTGCTGGCGCGGAGGGACGCGGTCACAGCTGGTCGGCGATGACCTCGATCCCGGTGAGCACCTCGGCGTAGGTCGTGCTCAGCGGGCTCGGGCCGAGCCGCAGCCCCTGCGGTGCCCGGAAGTCGGGGATCACCCCGCGATCCCACAAGCGGGGCAGCACCTCCCGGAACCGCGGGTGGTCGAGGGTGACGTGTCCGCCGCGGCGGGCGGGGTCGAGGGGGGACGCGATCCGCGCCTCGGGGAGCAGGAGCCGTGCCAGCTCGATCACGTAGTCGGTCAGGCGGGCCGACTTGTCCCGAACGACGGCGATACCGGCCCGATCGATCAGGTCGAGCGTCGACCGCATCGCGATCATCCCGAGCACCGACGGGGTGCCGCTGATCATCCGCCGAATCCCGTCGGCCGGAATGTAACCCGCCTCCATCTCGAACGGGTCGCGGCGCCCCATCCAGCCCCAGATCGGCTGGGTGAACCCGTCCAGGTGCGCGGCGCGGACATACCCGAACGCGGGCGACCCGGGTCCGCCGCACAGGTACTTGTAGGTGCAGCCGACCGCGAAATCCGCCTGCCAGCGGTCCAATTCGATCGGCACGCTGCCCACCGAGTGGCACAGGTCCCACAACACCAGTGCCCCGGCGTCGTGCGCCGCCCGGGTGATCTCCTCGGCGTCGGCGAGGAACCCGGACCGGTACGCCACGTGACTGAGCACCACCAGCGCGGTGCGCTCGGTGATCGACTCCCGCGCCGCACCCGCTTCGACGCCCGACGCGGGATCGACGGTGATCCACCGCAAGTCGAGACCGAGCTCCGCTGCGATGCCCTCGAGAACGTACCGGTCGGTGGGGAAGTTGTCGGTGTCGAGCACGATCTCGGTGCGGTCGGGCCGCATCGCCAGCGCGCCGCGGGCGAGCTTGTACAGCAGCACGGTCGTCGAATCCCCGATCGCCGTCTGCCCCGGTGCGGCCCCGAGCACCACCCGGCCGAGACGGTCGCCGATCGTGATCGGCAGGTCGAACCACTCCTCGTCCCACCCCCGGATCAACCGGCCCGACCACTGCGCCACCGCCGCCGAGATCGCCTCGGTCGCCGCGATCGTCGGCCGCCCCAGCGAGTTGCCGTCGAGGTAGGACACGACGTCGGACGCGTCGACGCGGTGGAACAGAGCGGGGTAGTCGCGGAGCGGGTCGGCGGCGTCGCGGGCCCGGGCGTCGGCGGCGAGGTCGGCAGCCGGATCGGTGGTCATCGGAGTTCCTCCTCGAGGTCGGCGGCGGCGACGATGCGGGCACCGGTCAGCCAGCTCGCGAAGTCGCCGTCGTCGGATGGCGGGGTGCCCGGAATCCAGCAGAACCGCGAGAGCCCCGCCGAGAAGCGCAGCGCCGCGGCGCCGTCGATCATCGCGGCCAGCACCGCGGCCCGGTCCAGGCCGGCCGCGAACAGGGCCGCCACCTCGGATGCGTTCACGCCGGCGGGCAGATCGCCGTTGCCGAGGTCGGTGCCGTACCGCACGCGTCCGCCGGCCGCGTGGAAGCGGCGCAGGTTGTCGCCGGCGACCTCCCGGTCGTGGCCGCGGTGGATGTCGAGGGTGCTGATCCAGCGCATCGACCGCGCGGCGTCGCGCACCACGCGCTCGCCGAGGCGTTCGGTCCACGGGGCGTGCGCGAGCACGTCGACGCCGGCGGCGAGTGCCCGGTCGACCTGGCCGGCGCCCTCGGCATGCGCGACGACGCCGCGGCTGAGGCGGTGGGCCGCCGTCACCACGGCGCGCAGGGTGCCGTCCGGGAGGACCGGCCCGGCGTCGGAGTTTAGTGTGACCTTGACGAAATCCGCTCCGGCGCAGACCTGTTCGGTGACCGCGTCGGCGGCGTCCGAAGGTCCGGTGATCTCGCGCACCGAGCCTGTCGGGGCCCACGCGCGGTCGCCGGGGTAGCCGCCGGGCGCGGTCAGGAACTGCCCGGCGAACCGGATCCGCGGTCGTCCCGGGGTGGGACGGTCCGACCGCGACGTCCAGTGGGCCGCCGCCGCCAGGCCGGCGCCGAGGTCGTACACCTCGTCGAGGCCGCCCGCGAACAGGGCTGCGGCGTCGACGAGTTCGAGGTGGACGTGGGCGTCCCGGAATCCGGGGAACACGGTGCCGTCAAAGGTGAGACCGGCGGTCGGTGTGGTGGCCCGGTCCGGGCCGAGCACGCGAATCAGGCCGCCGCGCAGCGCGAACCGGGTCGGCCCCGCCCACCGGCCGAGCCACGCCTGACGCGCCGCGACCGTGACCGTGTCCCGGGTCGCGCCGGTCATCGACCGACTTCGGTACGGACGGCGAACAGTTCGGGGAAGAAGGTCAGATCGAGGGCCCGCCGCAGGAACCCGACCCCGCTCGAGCCGCCGGTGCCGGGTTTGGTGCCGATCGTGCGCAGCACGGTCCGCATGTGCCGGAACCGCCACAGCTGGAAGTTCTCCTCCAGGTCGACCAGCTCCTCGAACGACTCGTAGGCCGCCCAGTTCTGGTGCGGATGCTCGTAGACGTCCTTGATCAGCGGCACCAGGTCCGGGTTCATCGTGTACGCCGTGCGCACGTCCCGCTCGAGCGCCGACGTCGGCACCGCGAGCCCGGTGCGATGCAGGTGCCGCCAGAACTCGTCGTACAGGCTGGGCTCGTCCAGCAGTCGCGACAGCAGCGCGTGCGCCGCCGGATCGGATTCGAACACCGCCAGCATCCCGGCGTTCTTGTTTCCGAGGATGAACTCGACCGCGCGGTACTGGTGCGACTGGAAGCCCGACGCGTTGCCGAGGGAGCCGCGGAACTCCGAGTACTCGGTCGGGGTCAGGGTCGCCAGGACCGACCACTGCTCGGTCAGCGACTTCTGGATGTGCTTGACGCGGGCGATGCACTTGAGCGCGACCGCGATGTCGTCCTGCGCGAGCGCCGTTTTCGCGGCCTCCAGTTCGTGCAGCGTGAGCTTGAGCCACAGTTCGCTGGTCTGGTGGGCGATGATGAACAGCAGTTCGTCGTGGTGCTCGGGGACGCTGACCGGGTGCTGCGCTCCCAGCAGGGTGTCCAGGTCGAGGTACGACGCGTACGTCATCCGGTCGGTGAAGTCCGTGACGATCCCCGGCTCGATGGCCCGCAGGTTCTCCTCGTCGGCGCCCATGCTCCGACCCTGCCGCACCCGGCGCGGCTCGTCCACACGAGCCGCGCCGTCACCTCGTGTGCGGGCTCAGTTCGTTGACCCTGTCACGTCGTGTCGTGTCATTTCGTGTCCCCGTCATTTCGTGTCACGGAAGACCGGCTCCCGCTTCTCCCTCCGGGCCAGGGTGGCCTCTTCGAAGTTGTCGGTCATCAGCCGGATCATCAGCTGACCGAGGCCTTCCTGGTTCATGTGCTGGGCCATCGACGATGCGTCGAGGCTCGACCACAGCGTCCGCTTGGTCAGTTCGACGCCGGGCCGGGAGAACCCCGCGATCCGTTCGGCGAGCGTGTAGCACTCGTCGAGCAGGTCCTCGGGTGCGGTGAGCCTCGTGACGAGGCCGATGCGGTCGGCTTCGGCGGCGTCGATGTCGCGGCCCGACAGCATGATCTCGAACGCCCGCGACGAGCCGATCGCCCGCGGCAGCAGGTAGCTCAGACCCAGTTCGCTGGCGGTCAGGCCGTTGTTGATGCCGGCGGCGCGGAAGTACGCGTCGGTGGATGCGAGGCGGATGTCGGCGGCCAGTGCGAGGCAGAAACCGCCGCCGATCGCGGCGCCGTTGATCGCGGCGATCATCGGCTGGTGCATCCGCCGGATCGCCAGCACCACGTCGTCGAGGATCTCCATCGCGCGCAGCGCGATCGACGGCCGGGTCAGCCCGTCGATGTGCGGGGGAGAGCCGGCGGAGGCCTGGTCGGCGCCGGAGCAGAAGCCGCGCCCCGCGCCGGTCAGGACCACCGCGCGCACCGAGTTGTCGTTGCTGATCGCCTCGAGCGCCTCCTTGAGCGGCACCATCACGTCGAACGCCATCGCGTTCATCCGATCGGGACGGTTCAGGGTCACCAGCGCGACCTGCTCGCGCGGTCGTTCGACGAGGACGAAGCTCACCAGGCACTCCTGCTCGGTACGGGGGATCGGTCCGCCGACCCTACGTCGGAAGCCCACACCGACGGTGCGGTTGCGGTAAATCCCTGTGCGCTCATGACGTGTCCACGGGTGGCGCCCCGCCGGACGTCGAGTTTTCCAACGGGTTCGGGGCGTGCCTTGTCGCGGTCACGTCACGCGCGGTCGCGGTACCTCGCCGTCGCCGGTCTCGTCCACGCCGCGGTTCCACCGCCGCCGATGCTCCCGCACTTCGGCGTCGCGGCGGGCGCGGTGGTGGGCGAGGGCGGCGGCGAGGATCCCGCCGAGATGGTGGCGGCGGTTGACCCGGGGTGTGCGGGTGGGGTCGAGGTGGGCGGGTGGGATCCATTCGGTGCGGCCGGGGTGCGCGGTGCCGTCGGCTGAGGTGCGGGTGCGCCAGCCGCCGGGGCCGTCGTGGACCAGGGCGTGGCAGTGATCGCACGCCAAATCCAGGGAGTCGATGTCGGTGCGGCCACCCTTGTTCCATTCGGTGACGTATGGGGGTCCCCCCTGCACGAAGTGCTTGGGGCGGACGGCGGTCATCGAGGCGGGTGCATCGCAGCCGGGTCGGGTGCAGCCACGCGACGCCGCGATCAACGCGAGCCTCTGGTCGGCGGAGGCGAGGCGTTTGGATCGACCCAGGTGTAGTGGTCGGCCGTGGTGGTCGAACACCGCGAGCACCGGGTGCGCCTTCTCGGCCATCCGCAGCGCGTCGCGGACCGGGACCAGGCCGCCGGTGCCGGTGGTGGCCAGCCCCGTGGCGTCTTCCAGTTGCTGCACGGTCATGGTCGCGATGACGGTGACCGGCAGGCCGCGGTGGCTGCCCAGCACCCCGGACGAATGCAGGTGCCGCAAACCCGCTTCGAGGGCGTCGTGGTTGCGTTGCACGGCGGTGCGGGTGTCCCGGGCCGCCGCGTGTGCGAGGGCGGTGCGGTCGAGGGCGTCGGAGTCGACGTCGCCACGCGGTGATTCGGGGTCGTCGGGGTTGGTCATGCCGGGTCGGGCGTATGTGGCGAGGATCGGATCGAGCAGTGCCCGTGTCTCGGGTCGATCAGGCCCGAGATGGGTGTCATGAGGTCGCTGTCCTGCTTGCCGGTGCGCAGGCCCCGGCGTCGGCGGCGGTCCCTCTCGTCGGGCCCGTCGCCGTCGGGGTTCAGGTGGGCCAGCAGATGCAGTCCGAGCGTCGTCACGTCCTCGGGGGTCGCCGAGCGGGCCGCGGTCGCCAGGATCGCTTCCGCGACCTCGATGCGCTCGATCGGGGTGTTGTGCGGGATTTCCCGCAGGATCGTGGCGATGGCGGCGACGTGGTCGGGGCCGATGTCGCCGTCGCGGACCGCGCGGGCGGACTCCGGCAGTACCGGGTCGAGATCGACGCCGGTGGGGGTGTGCCAGGTCCCGACCTTCGTTGCGCCCCTGACCCGGCGGGTGGCGTCGGCGCCGGAGATGCGCAGGGTCTGGGTGAGGAAGTCGGTGATCGAGCGGCAGTCCAGGTTCCCGGGGATCGACCGCTCCATCACCTCGACGACCAGTCGGTGTCCGACCGCGGCCGTCTTCCGCAGCGTCGTTTCCATTCGCCGCAGTACGTGGATGACGTCGTCGTCGGGGAGTCCGGTCAACGGGGCGGCGAGCGGCCCCTCGACGGCTGCGTGCAGCGCCGCCAGGGTGGTGCTCCACTCGATCCTTCGCCGCGTTCGAACCCATGTTCGAATGATGGTCGCCCGAAGCGCCCGCGTCAGCGCTTTTGCCCGATCAGTCGATCTCGCTGCGCGCGTCCGCGACCTCGGACAGGTGGTCATCGGCCCGTGCGAACAGGGCGTTGACAGGGGTGCGAGGGTCTCGTCCAGTCCAGCATCCGCGAGGCATGACCCAGCCCGCCCCGGGGTGCCACGTCGTCGGCACCGACACCCGTCACGTCCCGTCGAGGTCGGAGCCCGCAGTGCGATCGCTCGCCGTGCATGACGCTCCGGTCGGGGCGGACGATGACGGCGGTGGCGTGGCCTGGTGCGGGCTGCACCCAGGGAGGGGGAGTGCCGGACGGTCAGGACAGGGCGGGTGCCGGAGTCCTGCGCCGCCGTGCGTTGAGCACCGACAGCCCCGCGATGATCAGGGTCAGGATCGCCGTCGAGATCAGCTGCTTGCGGGCGTCGGGGTCGGTGAGCATCAGCACGATCAGGCCGCCCAGGGCGGCGAGGGTCAGCCAGCTCAGATACGGGAAGCCCCACATCTTCACGGTCAGCCGGCCCTCCGCCTCGAGGCGGCGGCGCAGCCGCAACTGCGCGACGACGATGAAGATCCACACCACGAGCAGCGCCGAACCGACCGCGTTGAGCAGGATCTCGAGCAGGGAGTCGGGCAGCAGCCAGTTCAGCAGCACCGAGACGAACCCGAAGAACACCGACACCAGCACCGCGTTCGTCGGCACTCCGGTCGGTGACAGTCGGGTCAGCGCGGTCGGGCCGTCGCCGTCCCGGGCCAGCGCGAAGGCCATCCGGGAGGTGCCGTAGACGTTGGCGTTGAACGCCGACAGCAGCGCGACCACCACGACCAGTTCCATGAACCCCGCGACGTACGGCAGGTGCGCCTGGTCGAGCACCGCGACGAACGGGCCGCTCTGCAACTGCCCGGAGTTCCACGGCAGCACGAACACCATGATCGCGATCGATCCGAGGTAGAACACGCTGATCCGCCACACCACGCTGCGGACCGCCGACGCGATCGAGCGCTCGGGGTTCCGCGATTCGGCGGCGGCGATCGTGACGATCTCGATGCCGCCGAACGCGAACGCCACGACGAGCAGTCCGGCGGCGATGCCGGCGATCCCGTTCGGCATGAACCCGCCCTGATCGAGCAGGTTCGTCGTTCCGACCGGGTCGGTGTCGGGCAGCAGGCCGAACACCAGCAGCACGCCGATCACCAGGAACGCGACGATGACGGTGACCTTCAGCGCGGCGAACCAGAATTCGAACTCACCGAAGTTGCGAACCTTCGACAGGTTGACGGCGGCGAAGAACGTCACGAACGTCAGCGCGACCACCCACTGCGGAACGCCGGGCATCCAGCTGTGCACGATCTCGGACGCGCCGGTGATCTCGGCGCCGAGAACCATGATCAGCATGAACCAGTAGAGCCACCCGAGCGTGAACCCCGCCCACTCGCCGATGCCGATCCGGGCGTAGTGGCTGAACGATCCGGACGCCGGGATCGCGGCGCCCATCTCGCCGAGCATCCGCATCACCGCGATCACGATGATGCCGGCGATGACGTACGAGACGAGCACGGCCGGCCCGGCCTTGGCGATGCCGACGCCGGTGCCGAGGAACAGCCCCGCCCCGATCGCCGACCCGAGGCCCATCATCGTCAGATGGCGGACCTTCAGGCCGTGACCGAGGTGGGAGGTGTCGCCCGCCTCCGTGGTCGACGGGGTGGGTTGCTGTTCCTCGGCGTGCGTCATGAATCCAGTCGTTCGGGTACTAGTCGTTCGCGTGCAGCGCGGCGTTGAGCTCGATGCCGGTGCCGGTCTTCGCGACCACCTCGACACCACCGGTCACCGAGTTGCGGCGGAAGAGCATGTTGGACCGGCCGCTGAGGTCCTTGGCCTTGACGACGGTGCCGTCCGGGCCGGTCACCTTGGTGCCGGCGGTGATGTACAGGCCGGCCTCGACGACGCAGTCGTCGCCGAGCGAGATGCCCAGGCCGGAGTTCGCGCCGAGCAGGCAGCGCCGTCCGACGGAGATGACCTCCTTGCCGCCGCCCGAGAGGGTGCCCATGATCGAGGCGCCGCCACCGACGTCGGAGCCGTCGTCGACGACGACGCCGCCGGAGATGCGGCCCTCGACCATCGAGCTGCCGAGGGTGCCGGCGTTGAAGTTGACGAAGCCCTCGTGCATGACGGTCGTGCCGGAGGCGAGGTGGGCGCCGAGCCGGACCCGGTCCGCGTCGCCGATCCGGACGCCGGACGGGACCACGTAGTCGACCATGCGCGGGAACTTGTCGACCCCGTAGACGGTGACCGGTCCGCGGGCGCGCAGCTTGGCGCGGACCAGCTCGAAGCCGTCGACGGCGCACGGGCCGTGGTTGGTCCACACGACGTTGGCGAGCAGGCCGAAGACACCGTCGAGGTTCAGGCCATGCGGCCGCACGAGGCGGTGCGAGATCAGGTGCAGGCGCAGGTAGGCGTCGTGGGCGTCGACCGGCGCGGCGGACAGGTCGGCGACCTGGGTGCGGACGGCGACACGGTTGACGCCGCGGTCGGCGTCCTCACCGGTCAGTGCGGCCAGCTCGGCCGGGACGTCGGCTCCGGTCAGGACGGTGGTGCCGGTCTCGGCGACCTCGCCGAGGGCGGGCTCCGGGTACCAGGTGTCGAGGACGACCCCACCCGTGGTGACGTTTGCGATACCGACTGCGGTAGCTCCCTGAATGCTCACGGGCATTCAGGGTACCGTCCGGCCAGGTGAACCAGCGCAGGCCGGTGTTTCGTGCAACGCTACGACCAGTCATCGCCACCCGAGGGGACGTGGAATCCATGCGCCGACCTGCCTTCACCCGCACCGCCGCCCTTGCCGCCGTCGGCGTGCTGTTCGCGGTGGTCGCCGCCGCGGTCACGGCCCCCGCCGCGACGGCGGCGCCGGCCTGCCCGGACAGCCGCTCACCGGTCCTGGTCGGCCGGGTGCCGGGCGCGGTGCTCGAGGGCGCGACGGTCGACGGCGCCGGCCGGCTGTACGTCACCGATCTGGTCTCGGGCCGGGTGTTCCGGCTGGACCGGCCCGGTGCGGCCGCGGTTCCGATCGCGACGGTGCCGAGCGGCGGCGCGGGTGCTCTCGCGTGGGCGCGGGACGGGTCGCTGCTGGTCGGGTACGGCGCCGACGCGCGGGTCTTCACCGGTGACGCCACCCGTTCGGCCGGGATCGTCGCGGTCGACGTGACGACCGGCGCGGTTCGGCCGTTCGCGTCCGGTCTCAGCGCCGCGAACGGGCTCGCCGTCGCCCGCGACGGCACCGTGTACGCGACCAACGACTTCGGGTCGCTGATCGGGCGGGTGCTGCCGAACGGGGTCGTGCAGCCGGACTGGGCGGTGCTGCCCAGCGCGAACGGTGCCGCCCTCAGTGCCGACGACCGGTACCTGTACGTGTCGCGGACCTTCAGCGATCCCGGGGTCAGCCGGATCCCGACCGCGAACCCCGGCGCCCCCGAATCGGTGGTGACGTTCACCGGCGGTGACGTGTTCGCGGCGCCGGACGGGCTCGTGCTCGACCCGCAGGGTCGCCCGGTCGTCCCGACCGACGTCTCCGGCCAGATCCTGCGCGTCGACGGCCCGAACCGGTTCTGTGTCCTCGCATCCGGCCTGCCGCTGTCGAGCGTCCTCACCTACGGGGGCGGCGACACCGGCTTCTCCGCCGGCCGGCTCTTCCGCGCCGGCTTCGACGGCGCGATCCACGAGATCCGGTGACGGACGGCGTCGCCGACGTCCACCGGTCCCTCCCGGGGCGGCATGCCGAGCATCCGCAGGGTTGCCCGGAGCCCGTCCTCGACGGGGCCGAGTCCAGGTCGGACAGGGCCGCCCGCACCTTCGCTCCGGTCTCCGATCAGTGAGTTCTTCTGGTCCCTCTGGGGGGCAAGAGGACTCACGGGCGGCGGAACCGCCTAGGCTGATCGGGTGACTGCGCTGCCGAATCTGGACCTGCACGCCGACCCGATCGACCTGACCGCCGCGCTCGTCGACATTCCGAGTGTGTCGCAGGACGAGGGACTGATCGCGGACGCCGTCGCACTGGCGTTGCGCGAGCAGACCATCGGATTCGAGGTGATCCGGAGCGGCAACGCGGTCCTCGCCCGCACCGATCTGGGGCTGCCGAGCCGGGTGCTGCTGGCGGGGCACCTGGACACCGTCCCGATAGCCGACAACGTGCCCAGCCGGCGCGAACGCGATTCCGCGGAGGGTGACGTGCTGCACGGCTGTGGCACCGTCGACATGAAGTCCGGCGACGCGGTGTTCCTGCACCTGGCCGCGACGATCGAGGATCTGTCCCACGACGTGACGCTGGTCTTCTACGACTGCGAGGAGATCGCCGCGAAGTACAACGGCCTCGGACGGATCGAGCGGGACCTGCCCGACTGGCTGCGGGCCGACGTCGCGGTTCTCGGGGAGCCGACCGGCGGCTTCGTCGAAGCAGGCTGCCAGGGCACGCTGCGGGTGCGGTTGAGCGCGTCCGGGGTGCGTGCCCATTCGGCGCGATCGTGGCTGGGGGACAACGCGATCCACAAGTTCGCCCCGCTGCTGCAGCGACTGTCCGACTATGAGGCCCGCTCGGTGGACATCGACGGCTGCGTCTACCGCGAAGGACTGTCCGCGGTCCGCATCGCAGGCGGGGTGGCGGGCAACGTGGTGCCGGACGCCGCCGAGATCGACGTGAACTTCCGCTTCGCCCCCGACCGCAGCGTCGCGCAGGCCGTCGACCACGTCCGGGAGGTCGTCGACGGCCTCGGCCTCGGCTTCGAGGTGACCGACAGTTCGGCGGGCGCACTGCCGGGCCTGTCCGCGCCGGCGGCGGCGGAGCTGATCACCGCCGCCGGGGGGCAGGTCCGCGCCAAGTACGGCTGGACCGACGTGTCCCGGTTCGCGGCGCTGGGCATCCCTGCGGTGAACTACGGGCCGGGTGACCCGAACCTCGCCCACAAGCGGGACGAACGGGTGCCGGTCTCGCAGATCACCGATGTGACCGCAGCGCTACGGGGCTACCTGAGCAACTGAGAGCACCCGGCGGGTCGCGGCGACGAGATGGTCGAGCCACGGCCCGGTGCCCACCGCGCGGCGCTGCGGCTCGTTGGGTAGTTCGACGCTGATCGGCAGGTCCGCGGGCAGCGTCGACCAGATGTCCGCCAGCGCGATGCCACCCTCGCCGGGGACTCGGCGCTCCTCGCGGGCGTGCCGGATCAGTTCCGCGTCGTCGGTGGGGGCGGGAACGGCGCCGTCGCACATCTGCGCGTAGTGCAACCACTCCCGGGGAATCGCAGCCAGGTCGTCGAGGGTGGTCGCCGAGCGGGCGACATGCAGGGCGTCGACGAGGACGCTGCGCGCCGGACCGTCGGCCTGCGAGACGATCTCCACGGCGGCCCGGGCGTTCGGAACCGCCGTCCACGGCATGAATTCGAGGCTCGCGACGATCCCGTACCGCCCGCACAGGTCCGCGAGCCGGGCGTAGGAGTCGGTCAGCCGGGCACGGTCGCGGTCGTCGCCGCCGACGAGGACGGCCTTCGCGCCGAGCCGGGCCCCGGCCTCGAGCAGCGGCTCGTACGCCGCGGCGTTGAAATCGGTGCCGAGGCGGATGATTTCGAGGTCGAACACCTCGACGGGCGAATCGGCGAGGCGCCGGATCAGGGTGTCCAGCGCCGCGGGGTCCGTGTGCACGGGGTAGGCGGTGGTGCGCGGTGCGGCCGGAAGCAGGCGGATGCCGACGGTGTCGAAGCCGTGCTTCTCGGCCAGGTCGATCTGCTGCAGTGGTGCGGTATCGAGGACGGTCAGGGCCGCGAGGCCCAGCGGTGCGCTCATGCGGTCTCTCCTGTCGTGGCGAGGCGACGTCCGGTGAGGAAGCCGAAGGTCATGGCGGGTCCCAGGTTGATGCCGCCGGACGGGTAGTGGCCGCCCATCACCGACGCCTGATCGACCCCGACCGCGTACAGGCCGCCGATCGGGCGGTCGTCGGCGTCCAGCACCCGCGACCCGGCGTCGGTGGCCAGGCCGGCGAAGGTGCCGAAGCTGCCGGGCACGACCTTGACCGCGTAGAACGGGCCCTTCTCCAGTGGTGCCAGCGACGGATTCGGCCACGGGTTGTCGTAGTCGCCGGAGCCCCTGGTGAACGGGGTTGTGCCGCGGTCGAACTCGGGGTCGACGCCGTCCCGGGCGCCCTCGTTGAACGCGGTGACGGTCTTCTCCAGGCCGTCGGTGTCGACGCCGATCTTCTCGGCCAGCTCACGGACCGTCTTCCCCCGCGTCAGGTAGCCGGACCGCAGGTAGGGAAACAGTGGGATGGGAAGCGGTTTCGCGAATCCGAGCGGCAGGTACCGCAGGTACCGGGCGTCGGCGATCAGCCAGGAGCACACCTCCTCGCCCTCCGGCACCTTCTGCACCATCGCCAGCGTGTAGTCGTGGTAGCCGAGTGCCTCGTTGACGAACCTGCGACCATCCGCCAGGACACCGATGGTGCCGGGCTTGCCGCGATCGAGGATGTGCGGGAAGACACCCTGCTTTCCATTGCGGTACTTGACGATCGACACCGGGCAGTACGCGACGGGGGAGGCGACTGTGGTGTCGAGCCGCCCGCCGACGGATTCGCCGAGCGTGATGCCGTCGCCCGTGGTCGTCGGCGGGGTGAGGGTGTGGTGCTCGCGACCGCTCGGGGTGCGCGGGAACAGCTCGCGAATCCGATCGAGGTCGTGGGTGAAGCCGCCGGTGGCGAGGACGACACCGCGGCGGGCGGCGACGGTGTGGGCGCCGTCGGGTCCGTCGAGCCGGATCCCGGTGACCGCGCCCGTGTCATCGGTCGTCAGCGCGGTCGCGGCCGTGTTCACCCGGATCTCCACACCCGCGTCGAGCGCGGACCGCAGCAACCTGCCGACGAGGGCGGTGCCGTTGACGAGCTGCTGGCCGCGCCGCTTGGTGGCCAGGTCGGTGAGGTGCCTGCCGACGCGAACACCGCAGTGCACGAACGCCTTCGGCGAGCGGGTCGAGTGCAGGAAGGCCTGCAGGTCGGGGCCGGCCATGATACCCATGCCGAGGAACGAGGTCTCGTACAGCTGGCGGCGCAGCAGCCTCGCCACGTCCGGGCCGAGCGTGCGCAGGCTCACCGGCTTCGGTCCGACCGACCGGTGTCCCGTTCCCGCGCCGGGGGTGTCGCCGT
Organism: Rhodococcus olei; assembly: GCF_039540555.1. Classification (NCBI taxonomy): domain Bacteria; kingdom Bacillati; phylum Actinomycetota; class Actinomycetes; order Mycobacteriales; family Nocardiaceae; genus Rhodococcus; species Rhodococcus olei. The sequence continues at coordinate 45,506 of NZ_BAABFB010000030.1, forward strand.
GAATGTCGGCGATCTTCGCGCCGGGCACGAACTGCAGCGCCGTGCGGCGCTCGAAGAACTCGACCATCTCCGGGGCGCCGTCGAGGAGAGCGTCGACCTTCGCGTCGTCGAAGTTCTCGCCCAGCCGGTTCTCCAGGTAGGTGCGCGGCAACGAGCGGTCCTCGTGCACGCCGTCCGCGTGGGCGAACAGTGTGCGCGGCGTCCACATCCAGCCACCGGACCACGCGGTCGCGCCGCCGCACACGTCGGCCTTCTCGACGACCAGCACGGTGGCCCCGCCATGGGCCGCGGTGATCGCGGTGGACAACCCGCCCGCGCCGGAGCCGACGACGACGACGTCGTAGGTGGGAGTGGTGGGTGCGTCGGTGTTCATCGGGTTTCCTTCGTGGTGACGAGTGTGGGTGCCGCCCGCAGGTCCACGACGCGTCCGGTGCGGGACGACTCGTAGATGCCTGCGACGATCGCGAGGGAGGCGCGGGCGTCGCGGCCGGTGACGGCGGGTGCGCGCCCGGTCAGGACGGCGTCGGCGAAGTCCTGCACCTGCAGCGTGTGGAAGTCGGTCAGACCCGCGTTCACGTCCGCGACGTCCAGATTCGCCTGGACGTCTGGGGAGTACGGCGTGCCGAGCGTGATTTCGCCCGGGACGGTCCAGATCTCGTTGACGCCCTCGCGGCCCTCCGGGAACTCGAGGACGCTGGCGATCGCGCCGGTGGCGCCGACGACGGTGACCCGGTTTCCGAGGTTGTGATTGGCGCCGGTGGTCGCGGTGATGGTCGCCGTCGCGCCGGATGCGAACGTCACGACGGCGGAGGCGCTGTCCTCGGTCTCGATGTGATCGCCGTGGGTGTGGGTGCGGATGAACCCGCTGACCGAGGTGGCGTCGCCGACGAACCACTGCAGCATGTCGATCTGGTGCACTGCCTGCGTCATCAGCACGCCGCCGCCGTCGGTGTCCCACCGGCCACGCCAGGCGTCCGCGGAGTAGTACTCCGACGGGCGGTGCAGTATCACCGACACCTCGCCGAGGGTCGGTGCGCCGAGGGTGCCGTCGTCGATCGCCGTCTTGATCCGGCGGGCGGCGGGCCAGAAGCGGCGCTGGAACAGCACCCCGAACGTGATGCCCGCGCGGTCGGCGGCCTCGATCATCCGGTCGGCGGCCGCGACGTCCACCGCGATCGGCTTCTCGCACAGCACATGGATCCCCGCGGCCGCGGCGGCGAGGACGACCTCCTCGTGCACCGGATGCGGCGTGCAGACGGTGCACGCGTCGACGCCGAGGGCGAGCAGTTCGTCCACGGACCCGAAGGCCTGCGGAATACCGTGCGTCGCAGCGAAGTTCCGGGACCGCGCGAGGTCGGGGTCACAGCACCCGACGACGTCGACACCCGGGACGCGCTGCAGCGCCCTCGCGTGGTTGCCCGCGATCCTGCCGCAGCCGACGATGCCGACCCGCAATGTGCCTGTGCCCATCAGAAGTGCTCCTCGGCTTCGACGTCGCGCGCCGCCGACTCGCCGCGGTCCAGCGCGTCGAGTGCCGCCAGGTCGTCGGCGGTGAGCGTGACGTCCACCGCCGCCAGGTTCTCCTTCTGGCGAACCGGATTCGCGGATCGGGCGATCGGCACCACGCCCTGCTCGAGATGCCAGGCGAGGACGACCAGTGCCGGGCTGACGCCGATGCGTTCGGCGATCTCGCGCACCACGGGGGAGTCGAGCACGTCACCGCGGCCGAGCGGACTCCACGACTGCGTCAGCACACCGAGCTCGTCGTTCACCGCCCGAACCGCGGCCCGGGCGAGCGAGGGATCCATCTGGATCTGGTTGACCGCCGGCGCCTCGCCGGTGTCCGCGACGACCCGCTGCAGATGGTGGCCGAGGAAGTTGGAGACGCCGACGTGGCGGACCAGGCCGGCGTCGCGGCACGCCAGCATCGCCTCGAAGGTCGCGCTGTAGCGGTCGATCCGCGGCAGCGGCCAGTGGATCAGGTAGAGATCGAGCCGGTCGAGCTTCAGGTTCTCCAGACTTCGCTCCAACGCGCCCCGGATGTCACCCGACACCTGGTCGTTGCCGCGGATCTTCGTGGTGACGAGCAGGTCGTCGCGGGGCACACCCGATTCGGCGAGCGCGACACCCACGGCGTCCTCGTTCCCGTAGATCGACGCGGTGTCGATCAGTCGGTAGCCGCTCTCGATGGCGGCGAGCACCGACCTGGTCGCGTCGGACCCGACCAGCGGCCAGGTCCCGAGACCGATCGGGGGCAGGAACTCGTGGATCATGCGCCGACTTCCTCTCTCGACGTCACCGCTGCCGTGGTGACGGTCTGTGCGACGTCGGCCGCGGTGACGACCGCCGCATGGATGGAGCCGCCGTCGCCGCTGGCGTCGCCGACGGTGTGGACGCCGAGTCGTGGTGCGAGCGAACGCAGGTCGGCGAGCAGGTCGGCGCGTGGCTCGACACCGTGCGAGACGAGCAGTTCGCCCGGGGCCGCAACCTCACGTTCGTCCCCGTCGGTCGAGACGACCAGGGTGTCCGCGGTGATGCGGGTGACGAACGACGACAGGTGGGTGGTCAGGTTCTCGGCCGCCGCGAGGCGGGGCAGCAGCACGATCTTGCCGCGTCTGCCGACGTCGTGGGCGATGCTCTCCTGCGGGCCGATCATGACAACCCGCGTGCCGCGCAGCAACAGATCGTCGGCGACGGCGGCGGCCTCCCGGTCCGCGCCGAAGAAGGTCACGGTTTCCGGCGCGGGATCGCCCGAGCGCAGGAACTCGCGGACGTCGCGGATGCGCCGGGTGTGCGCGCCGGGCAGGTCGAGCGCGGGTCCGCGTCCCCCGGTGGCCAGCACGATGGCGTCGAAGTCGCCGCCGGCCAGCGTCGACGCGTCGACGCGGACTCCGGTGTGCGTGTCGACACCGAGGTCGGCGAGCTCGGCGCGGTACCAGTCGACGATCCGGTGGTACTCGGGGTATTCGTGCAGCGTCGATGCGAGCGCGAAGTCCCCACCGAGGTCGTCGCGTTCGTCGTACAGGACCACCCGGTGCCCGGCCGCGGCCAGCTCGCGCGCCGCGGCCATCCCGGAGGGGCCACCGCCGACGACCGCGACCCGCACCGGCGCCTCGGCCGGAGTCGACGGCTGCTCGGCCTCGCGACCCACCCACGGGTTCACCGAGCACGGGATCGGTCCCGCCGCGAGGCTGTCGATGCAGTAGTTGCAGGCGATGCACGGCCGGTAACGGCCGCCGTCGATGGCACGGTTCGGAAAGTCCGGGTCCGCGTGCAGGGTTCGCGCCATCGACACGAAGTCCGCCTGCCCGGACGCGATGATCCGGGCCGCGACGTCGGGTGAGCTGATCCGGCCGGCGACGCCGACCGGGATGTCGTGGTCCTGCTTGTAGGGCGCCGCGTACGGGGCCAGCAGTCCGCGCTCCCACTCGCCGGGCTGGATGATCCACTGCCCGGACTCGTAGTTGCCCGCCGAGACGTCGAGGAAGTGCAGCCGGTCGGTGTCGATCGCGGCGATCCGGGCACGCGTCGTCTCCGCGTCCAGTCCGCCGTCGACCGCCTCGAGAGCCGAGAAGCGCAGGCCGAGAACGATTCCCGGGGCGTGATCGTGGACCGACGCGATCACCCGGTTCACGAACAGGGTCGGGTCGGCCCACTCGTCGTCGCGCTTGTTGTAGGCGGGGGAGAGGAACTGGTGGATCAGGTAGCCGTGACCGCCGTGCAGTGAGATCACGTCCACACCGGCTCGCCGGCAGCGGGCGGCGGCCTCGCCGAAGCACTCGATGAGGTGCTCGATGTCGTCGGCGTCGAGCTGTTCCGGCATCTCGCCGCCGACCACCTGGCAGGGGATCGGGCTCGGGGCGACCGGCACGAATCCGCTCACGGCGCCCTGCGCGGTGCGTCCGCCGTGGTTGAGTTCGACACCGACGAGCGCGCCGTGCGCGTGGATCGCGTCCGCCATCCGGGCGATGCCGGGGATCCGCTCGTCGACGTCGACCCCCATCTGCCGGATCCGGCCCTTGCCGTCCGCGCGGACGTAGCTGGCCTCGGTGAAGACGAGCGCCGCACCGCCCGCGGCGCGGCGGACGAGGTAGTCGACGTACCGGTCCGTCATGGTGCCGTCGAGCTCGCAGTAGTTGCGTTCCATCGGCGCCGAGACGAAACGGTTGCGCAGCCGCAACCCACCGAGGTCGAGAGGTGCGGCGAAGGGCGGTGTGGAGGTCATCGTGGACTCCTGACGATCGCGAGAAGATGAAGAGACGGGTGACAGCGCGGTCAGCGACCGGCCGTGCGAACTGGCGGTCAGTGACCGGCCGTGACCTGCTGGGCGGCAAGCAGTTCCGTGAGGTGGGCGCGCATCCGCGTCCGGTCGGCGGCATGCCCGGTGAGCAGCTCGAAGGTGTCCGCGGCCTGCGCGACGAGCATCTGGCCGCCGTCGAGCACGGCGCAGCCGGCCCGCTCGGCGGCGGACAGCAGTTCGGTCCGCAGCGGGCGGTAGACGACATCGGCCACCCACAGATCCGGGTGCAGCGCAGCCGCATCCACCGGGGAGCCAGGATGCCCGACCATGCCGATCGGGGTCGCGTTGACCAGGCCGGTGCACGATGCGAGGCCCGCCGGGACATCGCCGAGGGGCACCGCGACCGCGGTGGTGTGCTCGAACGCGCCCGACACGCGGGTGCAGACGTCGGCCGCGCGGGCCGGGTCCACATCCGCGATCCGGAGTTCCGGCACCCCGGCAGCGGCGAGGGCGTAGGCCACGGCCGACCCGGCGCCGCCCGCACCGACCACCTGCACGACCTCCAGTCGCGCGTCGGGCAGGCCGCGCCGCAGTCCCGCGAGGAAGCCGCTGTGATCGGTGTTGTGGCCGATCAGCTTTCCGCCGCGGACGACGACTGTGTTGACCGCGCCGAGCGACCGGGCGTTGTCGGAGAGGTCGTCGAGCCCGGCGATCACCGTCTGCTTGCAGGGGTGGGTGACGTTGAAACCCGTCCAGCCCTCGGCGAATGCGGTACGGACCAGGTCGCCCGCCGACTCGGCGGCGATCCCGCGGTCGTCGATGTCGAGCAGGTCGTAGCGGTAGTCGGTCAGGCCGAGCTCGTGCGCCTCACGGGTGTGCAGTGCCGGAGACAGTGACGTCCCGATACCGGCGCCGACGAGACCGATACGGTGCGATGCGGTGGGGGTGCGCACGGCCGTCACACCCTCGTCTCGGTGAGAACAGGTCGTGCCGGCGCGACCTGCTGCTGCTCGCCGAGCTGGGCGGTGGGAGTGCGGTACGTCTCCGGTCCGGTCAGCGCCGCGAGCGCGGCCAGGATCGCGAAGCCGAGGCACATCCACGCCGCCGGCGCCCAGTTGGCGGGGTCGCCGCCGGTCAGTGCCTGGGCGATGGCGGGGGTGAAGCCGGCGACGAGCAGGCCGAGCATGAGGCTCACCGCCATGCCGGTGTACCGCACCTGGGCCGGGAACTGCTCGGGGAAGTACGCCGGGTAGACGCCGTTCGGCATCGCGTAGAACACGCCGAGCATCACGATGCCGGACGCGAAGACCAGGGGGACGCTTCCGGTTTCGATCGCATGGAAGAAGACGAACACCATCACGCCCGCACCGATCGCGCCGATCACGAAGACCGGCTTGCGGCCGATCCGGTCGGCGAGGATGCCGAACGGTGGCTGGGTGAGGACGGCGACGAAGTTCGCGGCGGCGATCGCCCACAGCACCGACGACCGTTCCATGCCTGCCCCGTTGACCGCGTACGCGAGGGCGAAGACGTTGACGATGGTGTTGATCATCGCGAAGGTGGCGCTGAGGCTGATGCGGAGCACGGTGCGCCAGTGGGAGCGGAAGATCTCGACGACGGGGAGGGAGACGGTTTCGTCCTGCTCCCTGAGTTCCTCGAAGACCTCGGGCTCGTCCAGTGTGCGGCGCAGCAGCAGTGCGACCACGGTGACGACGATGCTGAGCCAGAACGGGATACGCCAGCCCCACGTGTACAGCGCCTCGTCGGGCAGCGAGGCCACCGGGATGAACACGAGGCTCGAGATCACGATGCCGAACATGATGCCGCTCATCGTGAATGAGGTGAAGAACGAGCGCCGGTGATCCGGTGCGTGCTCGAGCGTCAGGGCGGACGAGCCGGGCGACTCGCCGCCGGCCGACAGGCCCTGCAACAGCCGAAGCAGCACGAGGATGATCGGGGCGGTCATGCCGATGGTGTCGTAGGTCGGCAGGCAGCCGATCACGAACGTCGAGAGGCCCATCAGCATCAGGCAGGCCATCAGCGCGTTGCGGCGGCCGAACCGGTCGCCGAGGTGGCCCCAGAGCACCGCGCCGAGCGGGCGGGCGACGTACGCGACGCCGAGCGTGGCGATCGAGAGCAGGGTGGCGGTGGTGCCGCCGCCGGGGAAGAAGATCTTGCCGAACACGAGCGCCGCGGCGGATCCGTAGATGAAGAAGTCGTAGTACTCGAGCGTGCTGCCGAGGAAGCCCGAGATCGCTGCGCGGCGGGCGTTCGGGTGGGAGTGTCCGCCGGTGGGTGCAGGCGCAGACGTGCGTGGCATGGGTGGTCCTTTCGTCCCCAGGAAACCGGCGGGGCGGGCGCGTCTCGCACCTGTGCTCCCAATCGTGATCCGTCTCACAACTGCCGGCGAGGAACGAGCCTGTCACGGCCGACTATGGCAAGTCCAACACCGAATAAGTCTGAAATAAAGACCAGAATCATCTCAATTGGCGCGCTCGTCGCCGCCGGGTGTCGGCAGGATCTCCTCCGATGTCGCCAGCGCCACCCGCAGGGCGTCCGACATGCCCTTCGCGGGCCAGCCGATGCCGTGGTTCATGTAGATCGGCTCGCCGGTCAGTGGGACGAAAACTGTTCCGGGGGGCAGGATTTCGTTCAGTCCGGAGGTCATCAGCGAGATGCCGACGCCCGCGGCGACCAGCATCAGGATCATGAACGGGTCGGTGATCTCCTGCACGATCCGCGGACGGAAACCGGCGTCGAGGCACGCGCGCATCGCCGTCTCCTGCAGGCTCGATCCGGCAGACAGTGGGGTGGTCACGAAGCCCTCGTCGGCGAGTTCGGCCAGGTCGATCGCGGACGCGCCCGCCAACCGGTGGTCGGTGGGCAGTACGACACCGAACGGCTCGCGGCGAATCAGCCGCGTGTGCACGGACGACGACTGGACCGGCAGACCGACGAAGGCGAGGTCGAGGGCGCCGCTCTCGAGCTGGACGACGGCGTCGCGGGTCATGATCCGGCCGACCAGTGACAGTTCGATGTTCGGGTAACGCTGTCGCAGCGCCCGGGTCAGTGGCGGGAGCGCCCGGTGGTTGAGCACGCCCGTGAAGCCGATCCGGATGTGTCCGTAGACGCCGCCCGTCGACGAGCGTGCCGCCTGCCGTGCCGTGTCCACTCCCTCGAGGAGTTGGTAGGCGTGCGGCAGGAACGCGTGGCCGGCCGCGGTCAGCGAGACCGTGCGGGTGCTGCGCTCGAACAGTGCGACGCCCAGATCCTTCTCGAGCTTGCGGATCGTCTGGCTCAGTGGGGACTGCGCCATCTGCAGCCGGGCGGCGGCGCGGCCGAAGTGCAACTCCTCGGCGACGGCGACGAATGCGTGCACCCAGCGAATCTCCATCGAGTCCTCACGGTGGTTGGCGAGTGGGCGGTTGACGCGTGTGTCCCGCGCCATATATTTGTGAATCAAGCACAGTGACACAAGTGATTATGTGCCTATTCAACATAAACCGTGCCGGGTCGGCACACAATCCTCAGGAGCGAACATGGCAGCGACGTACCCGGAGGGCGCCACCGCGCTGATCACCGGAGGAGCCGGCGGCATCGGGGCGGCCTGCGCGACCGTGCTCGCCGGCGCCGGGGTCCGCGTCGTCACCGCGGACGTCGCGGCCGGCGCCGACGTCCGCCTCGACGTCACCGACCCGGACGACGTCGAGCGGGTGCGTGCCGAGATCGGCCCGGTCGACATCCTCGTCAACAGCGCCGGTGTCGTCGGCCCGTCCGCGCTGCTCGTCGACGTGGATCTCGAACAGTGGCGTCGCACGTTCCGGATCAACGTCGACGGCACCTTCCTCCTCTGCCGCGCCTTCGCGCCGGGCATGGTCGCCGGCGGATGGGGCCGGATCGTGAATCTCGCGAGCATCGCGGCCAAGGGCGGCAATCCCATCCAGAGCGCGTACTCGGCGTCGAAGGCCGCGGTGATCGCCCTGACCAAGTCGCTCGGCAGGGAACTGGCCACCACCGGCGTGCTGGCCAACGCCGTCGCGCCGGCCGCGGTGGCGAGCCCGATGAACGCCGACACCGACCCGGCGATCCTCGCGCGGTCGCAGAGCCTGACTCCGATGGGGCGGATGGGCATGCCGGAGGAGATCGCCGAACTCGTCGCCTGGCTGAGCTCGAACGCGGTGAGCTTCTCCACCGGCGCCGTGTACGACGCCAGCGGGGGACGCGCCGACTACTAACCTTGGCCGCATGGCCCTCGACAGAACCCCAGGACGTCCCGCCAAACGCAGCACCGGCAAGCGCGGTAGCTCCGCCGCCCAGCAGCGCGGACCGGTCCAGTTGCGCCGCGACCGCAAGACGGGCCCCAGCACCGCCGATCAGCGACTTCTCGACCGGCGTGGGCCGGTGGACTGGGTGCACACCGATCCGTGGCGGGCGCTGCGCATCCAGAGCGAATTCGTCGAGGGGTTCGACGCGCTGGCCGAGGTGCCGCGCGCGGTCGCCGTGTTCGGGTCGGCGCGCACACCTTCGGAGCACCTGGACTACGAACTCGGCCGCAAACTCGGTGCAGGGCTCGCCGAAGCGGGATACGCCGTGATCACCGGCGGCGGCCCGGGAGTGATGGAGTCCGCCAACCGCGGCGCCTGCGAGGCGGGCGGGTATTCCATCGGCCTCGGCATCGAGTTGCCGTTCGAGCAGTCCCTCAACGAGTGGGTGGACCTGGGCATCAACTTCCGCTACTTCTTCGCGCGCAAGACGATGTTCGTCAAGTACTCGCAGGCGTTCGTCTGTCTGCCCGGTGGATTCGGCACCCTCGACGAACTGTTCGAGGCGCTCACGCTCGTGCAGACCCGCAAGATCACGCGGTTCCCGATCGTGCTGATGGGAACCGCCTTCTGGGGTGGGCTCGTCGACTGGATCCGCTCCACCCTGGTGGCCGAGGGCAAGATCGCGGCGGCCGACGTCAAGCTGATCCACGTCACCGACAGCGTCGAGGAAGCCGTCCGCATCGTGGTGGAGTCCCAGCTCGGGGAGGTCGTGGTCGAACCGCGCGAGGAGGTCGACGAGTGGTGACCGGCCGCCCGATCGCGGTCTGCGTGTACTGCGCGTCCGGTCCCGTCGACCCGTCGTTCCTGACGCTGGCCGCCCGGCTCGGTGCCGAGATCGGCCGCCGCGGAATGCATCTCGTGTCCGGTGGCGGCAACGTGTCGATGATGGGTGCGGTCGCGGAGTCGGCCCGGCGGCACGGCGCCCACACCGTCGGCGTGATTCCGAAGGCGTTGGTGCACCGGGAGGTCGCCGACGTCCACGCGGACGAGCTGATCGTGACCGACACGATGCGCCAGCGCAAGCAGGTCATGGAGGACCGGTCGGACGCGTTCGTCACGCTGCCCGGTGGGATCGGCACCCTCGAGGAACTGTTCGAGACGTGGACCGCCGGCTACCTCGGCATGCACGACAAACCGATGGTGCTGCTCGACCCGGTCGGGCACTACACCGGCCTGCTGCGGTGGCTGGACGGACTGCGGGACGGCGGATTCGTGCAGCAGCGCGCCCTCGACGCTCTGCTGGTCACCAAGGACGTCGATCGGGCGCTCGACGCCTGCATGCCACTATGAAGCCATGACGGAGATCACCGGAGCGGAGCCTGCGCAGCGACCGTCGGCGTCGTCCGCGGAGCCTGCGCAGCGACCGTCGGCGTCGTCCGCGGGGCCTGCGCAGCGGCAGACGCTGTGCGGCCGACCCGTGGCGACCGATCGGGCGCTGGTGATGGCGATCGTGAACCGCACTCCGGACTCGTTCTACGACCGCGGCGCCACGTTCACCGACGAGGCCGCGATGGCGGCCGTGAACCGGGCCGTCGACGAGGGCGCGGACCTCGTCGACATCGGCGGCGTCAAGGCAGGCCCGGGTGACGACGTCGACGCCGCGGAGGAGATCCGGCGGGTGGTGCCGTTCGTGGAGGCGATCCGCGCCCGGCACCCGGACCTGATCATCTCGGTGGACACCTGGCGGGGCGAGGTGGCCCGGTTGGCGTGCGCCGCCGGCGCCGACCTGATCAACGACACCTGGGCGGGCGCCGACCCCGATCTCGTCCTGGTCGCCGCCGAGCTCGGTGCCGGGTACGTCTGCTCGCACACCGGCGGCGCGGTCCCGCGGACCCGGCCGCACCGGGTCCGGTACGCCGACGTCGTCACCGACGTCCTCGACGAGGTGGTGCCTGCCGCCGAGCGGGCGCTCGCGCTCGGGGTGCCGCGGGACTCGATCCTGATCGATCCGACCCACGATTTCGGCAAGAACACCTTTCACGGGCTCGAATTGTTGCGACGAGTGGACGATCTCGTGAAGACCGGATGGCCGGTCCTGATGGCGCTGAGCAACAAGGACTTCATCGGGGAGACTCTGGGGGTGGAACTCGCCGAGCGGTTGGAGGGCACGTTGGCAGCGACGGCATGGGCGGCCGCGCGGGGCGCGCGGGTGTTCCGGGTACACGAGGTCGCGTCCACCCGGCGGGTGGTCGACATGATCGCGGCGATCGCCGGTACCCGGGCACCGGTCCGGACGGTGCGGGGGCTGGCATGAGTGCGGTGAACGCCGGCGGGGTCCAGCTGTGGTCGGAGGCGAACAGCTGGGACCACCCGGACTGGACCGTCGCCGATCTCGAGGCGGCGAAGGCCGGCCGGACCGTCTCGGTGGTGCTGCCCGCGCTGAACGAGGAGAAGACCGTCGCCGCGGTCGTGGACACCATCCACCCGCTGCTCGGCGGTCTGGTCGACGAGCTGATCGTCCTGGACTCCGGATCGACGGACGAGACGGCCGACCGGGCCGCCGCGGCCGGGGCGACGGTCGTCAGTCGGGAGCAGGCGGTCCCCGAACTGCTGCCGGTCCCCGGCAAGGGGGAGGTGCTGTGGCGGTCGATCGCCGCGAGCACCGGGGACATCATCGCGTTCGTCGACGCCGACCTGATCAACCCGGACCCGGCGTTCGTGCCGAAGCTGCTGGGGCCGCTGCTCACGGTCGACGGCATCCATCTCGTCAAGGGGTACTACCGGCGGCCGCTGCGGGTCGGCGGCACCGAGGACGCGACCGGCGGCGGCCGGGTCACCGAGCTGGCCGCGCGGCCGTTGCTCGCGGCGTTGCGGCCCGAGCTGACGTCGGTGCTGCAGCCGCTCGGCGGCGAGTACGCCGGCACCCGGGAGCTGCTGTCCGCGGTCCCGTTCGCGCCCGGCTACGGGGTCGAGATCGGGCTGCTGCTCGACACCTACGACCGGCTCGGGCTCGGCGCGATCGGGCAGGTCAACCTCGGTGTGCGCAAGCATCGCAACCGTCCGCTCGCCGAGCTCGGGGTGATGAGCAGGCAGATCATCGGCACCATGCTGCGTCGCTGCGGGGTCCCGGACTCCGGCGCGGGGCTGACCCAGTTCCGGGCCGACGGCGAGTCGTTCCTGCCGGTGACCACCGACGTCTCCCTGGCGGACCGGCCGCCGATGAACACCCTGCGTCCCTGATCGGATCGCGACCGGCCGGCTGTCGGTGCGGCGTGACAGTATCGGGGCATGTTCACGGTCCTGCTCTACCTGCTCGTGATGGTCCTCGTCGGCGGGGTGCTGTTCCTGGTGGCGTCCGTGGTGTTCGGCCGCGGCGAGGAGATGGCGCCGTTGCCGCCCGCGACGACGGTCACCGCGCTGCCTGCGGAGGACGTGACCGGCGCGGACGTGCAGGACCTGCGGTTCCAGCAGGTGTTCCGCGGGTACAAGGCCAGCGAGGTCGACTGGGCACTGGACCGGCTCGGCGCCGAGATCGACTCGCTGCGCGCCGAACTCGCCGACGCGCGCGCGGCGGCCGCGGCGCCGGTGGCCGTGTCGAACGGTGCGGAGGACCAGGCGTGAGCGACGACCCGATCCGGTGCCCCTGGGCGGTGGACGCGCCGGGGTCCACCCTGTACCGCGACTACCACGACCACGAGTGGGGTGCCCCGCTGCACGGCCGGGACGCGCTGTTCGAACGGATCTGCCTCGAGGCCTTCCAGTCGGGCCTGTCGTGGATCACGGTGCTGCGCAAGCGGGAGGCGTTCCGGGCGGCGTTCGCGGGGTTCGACGTCGACACCGTCGCCGCGTTCGGGCACGACGACGTCGAGCGGCTGCTCGGGGACGCGGGCATCGTCCGCAACCGCGCCAAGATCGAAGCCACGATCGGTAACGCCCGGGCGGTGCTGGCGCTGACCGACACCGATCTCGACACCCTTCTGTGGTCGTTCGCGCCGCCGCCACGCCCGAGCCGGGTACGGACCGTCGACGAAGTTCCGGCGGTGACCGCCGAGTCCACCGCGATGGCCCGTGATCTGAAACGCCGCGGGTTCCGATTCGTGGGTCCTACCACGGCGTATGCGCTGATGCAGGCCACCGGAATGGTCGACGACCACCTGGCGGACTGCTGGGTTCCGGCCCGGTGACACCGGCCTCCACGGGCCCGCTCCGGGGGCGTCGGACGGGGTCCAAACGTGACTCAGCTTCCCGGCCTTTGTTGCGATAGGGAAGAATGAACGCGTGGGCCCGGCAAATGTCCGGGTGACGACGGCAGAAGATCTGGAGGGAGCAGGAATGGCGGCCATGAAGCCCCGGACCGGGGACGGTCCCCTCGAAGCAACCAAAGAAGGACGGGGAATCGTCATGCGGGTCCCGCTCGAGGGCGGTGGTCGGCTGGTCGTCGAACTGACCCCCGAGGAAGCTGCCGCGCTCGGCGACGAGCTCAAGAGCGTCACCAGCTAACCCTCGTGCAGTAACCGATGCACCCCGGGCCCCGCGTCGCCACCAGGCGGGCGGGGCCCAGCGCTGGGTGCGACCGGTCGACGGCATCGGAGCAAGGAGCGAGGAGGGTCGTGCTCACCGACGTGCTGGACCTGCTGGCCTGCCCGCACTGCGGCGGCGATCTGGACGAGTCCGAGGGTGCACTGCTGTGCGGTCGCGGGCACAGTTTCGACATCGCGCGGCAGGGCTACGTGAGCCTGCTGTCCGGGGCGTCGAAGATCACCGGGGACAGCGCCGAGATGATCGCGGCCCGAGCGACATTCCTCGACGGCGGCCATTTCGATCCACTGCGCGCCGCGGTCGCGGAGGCGACCGCCGCGGACGCCGCCGGTGTCCCGGACCCCGCGGTCCTCGAGGTCGGGGCGGGCACCGGGCACTATCTCGCGACCGTCCTCGACGCGCTGCCCGGCGCTCGCGGGCTCGGTGTCGACGTCTCGAAGGCCGCCGCGCGTCGGCTCGCCCGCAGCCACCCCCGGGCCGCGGCGGTGGTCGCGGACATCTGGACCCAGCTGCCGGTACGCGACCACGCCGTCAGCCACGCGCTGTCGATCTTCGCGCCCCGCAATGCCGTCGAGCTGTGGCGGGTGCTGCGCGCCGACGGGGAACTCGTCGTGCTCACTCCGACGACCCGGCACCTGCACGAACTGGTGGACCTGCTGTCGCTGGTGCGGGTCGACGAGAACAAGACCGCCCGGCTGGGCGCGTCGCTCGGCGGTCACTTCGACCGGGTCGCGCGGGTCGGGGTCGAGTACCCGATGGCGTTGACCCGCACCCAGGTCGACCAGCTCGTCGCGATGGGTCCGTCGGCCCGGCACCTGGGGGAGCAGGCGCGCGCTCAGGCGATCGCGGCCCTGCCCGACACGGTGACGGTGACGGCATCGGTGACCGTCAGCCGCTACCGGCCCCTCCGTCAGGTCCCGATCGCGGCCCGGTAGACGTCGAGGGTCCGGCGGGCGATCTCCGCCCAGGAGAACTCGGCGACGGCCCGCCGGCGACCCGCCCGGCCCATCGCGGCCGCGCGGCCGGGGTCCGCGGCGACGTCGTTGACGGCCGCTGCGAGGGCTTTCTCGAACGCCTCCGGCTCGTAGGAGTTGTAGTGCACCAGCCGGCCGGTGACGCCGTCCTCGACGACCTCCGGGATGCCGCCGACATCGGACGCGACGACCGCGGTCTCGGTCGCCATCGCCTCGAGGTTCACGATCCCGAGCGGTTCGTACACCGACGGGCACACGAACACCGTTGCCGCGGAGAGGATCTGCCGGACGGATGCGGTCGGCAGCATCTCCCGGATCCAGTGCACGTCGCGGCGGGACGCGGCCAGCTCGGCGACGGCCCGCGCGGTCGACTCGCCGATCTCGAGGGTGTCCGGTGCGCCGGCGCACAGCACCAGCTGGATGCCGGGGTCGAACCGGTGGGCGGCCGCGATCAGGTGTGCGAGCCCCTTCTGCCGGGTGATGCGGCCGACGAACACCGCCAGGGGCCGGTCGGGGTCCACGTCGAGCTCGCGCAGCACCTCCGACGCCCACGGGTCCCCCTCGGGGTACCAGACGTCGGTGTCGATTCCGTTGCGCACCACGTGGACTCGGTCCGGGTCGACGAACGGGTAGGCGTCGAGCAGGTCGGCGCGCATCCCGGCGCTGACCGCGATGATCGCGTCGGCGTACTGCACGGCGTTGTGCTCGGACCACGACGACAGCCGGTACCCGCCGCCGAGTTGCTCCGCCTTCCACGGACGGCGCGGCTCGAGGGAGTGCGCGGTCAGCACGTGCGGCACCCCGTGCAGTGCGCCGGCCAGGTGGCCGGCGAGCCCGGCGTACCAGGTGTGCGAGTGCACGACGTCCGCGCCCGCCGCGGCGGCCGCCATCCTCAACTCGGCGGACAGCACCGACAGCGCCGGATTCGCGGACGCCAGCGCCGGATCGGGCTGGTGCACCTGGGCGCCCTCACGAGGGGTGCCCATGCAGTGCACGTCCACCGCGCACAACCGCGTCAGCTGGGCCACGAGCTCGGTGACGTGGACACCGGCCCCGCCGTAGATCTCCGGCGGGTACTCCCTGGTCATCATCGCCACGCGCACGGGCTAAACGTAGCCGTCACGCCGGGATGCGGCCACCGATCCGGCGCGCGGCCGCGGGCGTGTCCTCCCGCTCACGGGACACCGCGGGCCGCCTCGGTGGCGGGGGTCTCCCACGGCCGATAGGTTGGCAGGGTGAGGAGCCAGCCGCATGTGCTTGGAATCGTGCTCGCCGGCGGTGAGGGGAAGCGTCTGTACCCCCTGACCGCCGACCGGGCCAAGCCCGCCGTCCCGTTCGGCGGCGCCTACCGGCTGATCGACTTCGTGCTCAGCAATCTCGTCAACGCCGGCTACCTCCGGATCTGCGTCCTCACCCAGTACAAGTCGCACTCGCTGGACCGGCACATCTCCCAGACCTGGCGGCTGTCCGGGTTCGCGGGGGAGTACATCACCCCGGTGCCGGCGCAGCAGCGGCTCGGACCCCGCTGGTACACCGGCAGCGCGGACGCGATCCTGCAGTCGCTCAACCTCGTCTACGACGAGGACCCCGAGTACATCGTGGTGTTCGGCGCCGACCACGTGTACCGGATGGACCCGGAGCAGATGGTCCAGCATCACATCGACTCCGGGGCGGGCGTCACCGTCGCGGGGATCCGGGTGCCGCGCAGCGAGGCGTTCGCGTTCGGCTGCATCGACTCCGACGAGTCCGGGAAGATCACCCAGTTCCTGGAGAAGCCGGCGCATCCGCCGGGGACACCGGACGACCCGAACGTCACGTTCGCGTCGATGGGCAACTACGTGTTCACGACCAAGGTGCTCGTCGACGCGATCCGCGCCGACTCGGAGAACTCCGACTCCGACCACGACATGGGCGGCGACATCATCCCGGCCCTGGTCGCCGCCGGCATCGCGCACGTCTACGACTTCAAGGACAACGTGGTCCCCGGGGCCACCGACCGCGACCGCGGATACTGGCGTGACGTCGGCACGATCGACGCGTTCTACGACGCGCACATGGACCTGGTGTCGGTGCACCCGGTGTTCAACCTCTACAACCGGCGCTGGCCGATCCGCGGCGCCGCCGAGAACCTGGCGCCGGCGAAATTCGTGCAGGGCGGGCTCGCGCAGGAGTCGATCGTCGGGTCCGGGTGCATCCTGTCGGCGGCGACGGTCCGCAACTCGGTGCTCAGCTCCAACGTGATGGTCGACGACGGCGCCACCGTCGAGGGCAGCGTGCTGATGCCCGGCGTGCGGATCGGGAAGGGTGCGGTGGTCCGCCGCGCCATCCTCGACAAGAACGTCGTCGTCGGCGAGGGCGAGATCATCGGGGTCGACGTCGACCGGGACCGGCAGCGCTTCGCGGTCAGCAGCGGCGGCGTCGTCACCGTCGGCAAGGGCGTGTGGATCTGAGTCCGGTGGCCCCGCCGACGGCCTAACGCAGGTCGCGGCGCCGGAAGGCGATGAGCCCCACCGCGATCAGCGCGGCGTCGATCAGCAGCATCCAAACGATCGGGACGAACGAGAACTCGGTGCCGGGGACCCGCTGCGCGTGAGTGAACGGCTGGAGATCCAGCACCCATTGGGGGAACCCGGAGATCGATCCGAGCAGGAACAGCGCGACGAACCCCACGAGCACGCCCCAGGCGACCGAGGTGAAGCGTGGCACCAGCCCGAACAGTGCGACAGTCACCGCGGCGAGCATCCAGATCGCCGGAAGCTGTGCCACCGCCGCGGCCATCACACCGGGCAGCTTCCCGCCGATGTCGCCGGCCGCGGCGCCGTAGGTCACGCCGGCCACCAGACCAGCGGCCACCATCGCGACCACCGGACCCGTGATGGCGAGCACCAGATGGCTTGCCGCCCAACGGGTGCGGCCGACCGCTCCGGCCAGGACCGTCTCCGCGTGCTGGGTTTCCTCCTCGCTGTGCATGCGCAGCGCCGACGAGATCGCCAGCGCGGCGGCGCCGACCGCGAGCATCGTGAAGGCGATCGCGATGAACGAGTCCTCCAGTGCCTGGGTCCCGCCCATCCGGCTGACGATCTCGCGCACGGTCTCGTTGTCGCCGATCTCGTCGCCGATCCCGTGCACGACACTGCCGATCAGCAACGCGTACAGGCAGATTCCGATCGTCCAGGCGATCAGGGAGCCGCGCTGCAGCCGCCACGAGAGGCCGAACGGGCCGGCGAGTGCGGGCGCCGCCGCCGGCGAGCCGAGCCGCTCGGCGATCAGCCCGGCGCCGACGTCGCGCCGGCGCAACAGTGCATAGGCCGCCGCGGTGAGCACGGTCGCGGCCGTCAGGTGCAACAGCAGCACCCACCAGCGGTCGCCGGCATACGGACGCACCTGCAGCGACCAGCCCAGTGGCGAGAACCACGACAGTGCACCCGAGCCGGCCCCGCCGGCGGCACCCGAGCCGGCCCCGCCGGCGGCACCCGAGCCGGCGTCGCCGACGGCGCGCAGCGCGAACGCGGCGCCCAGGGCGCCGAAGGCGATCCCACGCGCCGTGCGGGCGCTGGCGCTGAGCTGGGCGGCGACCGCGGCGACCGCCGCGAACACGATGCCCGACGCGGTGAGGGCGAGACCGAACGCCAGCGACCCGGACCGCGGGACGTCGGTGCCGAACAATCCCGCGGTGCCGATCAGCCCGGTCGCGATCGAGGCGCCGAAGGCGACGATCAGCGCGGCCGTCAGTCCCGCGTAGCGCCCGACGACGGTGGAGTCGAGCAGTTCGGCACGGCCCGACTCCTCCTCGACCCGGGTGTGCCGGATCACGGTGAGGATCACCGCGACCGCGATCAGGGTGTGGAAGATCCCGGCTTTCCAGATACCGACCGCCCCGAGGCTGTCGTTGTAGATCACGCCGTACATCGCCCGCTGGGCGGGGCTGCCCATGATCGTGGCCGCGAACGCGGCGCGCTGCGCCTCGTCGGGGTAGATGCTCGCGATGGAGCCCACGTACACCGTGGACAGCGGGACCGAGAGCAGCAGTACCCACAACGGCAGCACGATCCGGTCGCGGCGCAGGTACAACCGCAGCAGCCCGAGCGTCCCGGTGAAGTCCGACGTCGCCGCGCGGGGGGTGCCGGCGCCGCGCCGCCCGCCGGTGAGGGTCGCCGTGCTCATGCCGACACCTTCTCCCCGGTGGGTTCGGGTCCGTCGATCTCGCCCTCGGCTCGCTCGGGTCCGTCGATTTCGTAGTGGCGCAGGAACAGTTCCTCGAGGGTCGGCGGCTTGCTGACCAGGCTGCGCACCCCGGTGTCGCCGAGGATGCGGATCAGCTCGCCCAGGTGCTCGCTGTCCACCTGGCAGTGCAGGGTGTGGTCCTCGACGGTGAGGTCCGACAGGCCCGCGATGTGGCTCAGATCCCCTGGGTCGCCGAGCAACTCGGCGCTGATCGAGGTGCGGCTGAGGTGCCGCATGTCGGCCAGGGTGCCGCTCTCGACGGTCTTGCCGGCCCGGATGATGGTCACCTTCTGGCACAGCGCCTCGACCTCGGAGAGGATGTGGCTGGACAGCAGGACGGTGACGCCGCGGGTGGACGCCTCGGTCACGCACTCACGGAAGACCTGCTCCATCAACGGGTCCAGGCCCGAGGTCGGCTCGTCGAGCAGCAGCAGCCGGGCGTTCGACGACAGTGCCGACACCAGCGACACCTTCTGCCGGTTGCCCTTCGAGTAGGTGCGGGCCTTCTTGCGTGGATCGAGGTCGAAGCGGTCGATCAGTTCGGCGCGCCGCTTCTCGTCGATGCCGCCGCGCATGCGGGCGAGCAGGTCGATGGTCTCACCGCCGGACAGCGAGGGCCACAGCGTGACGTCCCCTGGGACGTAGGCGATGTCACGGTGCAGGGCGACGGAGTCCGTCCACGGGTCGCGGCCGAGCAGCCGGGCGTGCCCGGACGTCGCCTGCAGGATCCCGAGCAGGACGCGGATGGTGGTCGACTTGCCCGCGCCGTTCGGGCCGAGGAACCCGTGGATCTCACCCGGTCCGACCGTGAGGTTCAGGCCGTCGAGCGCGCGGGTGCGTCCGAAGTGCTTGTGCAGGTCGTGAACTTCGATGATTCCAGTCATCGATTCTCCCGGTGGTCCGAGTAGTGGTGGGTGGTGTCGCCTTCGGTCCCGGCGCGCTGGTCGACGACCGCGTCCAGGAAGGTGGAGTCGGTGAACAGCCCCTCGGTGTAGAGCTCGAGGGCGGGCAGCATGATCCCGTCGGTGAGCTCGCGGATCGCGCGACCCCAGTCGACGGGGCCGCCCCGCTCACCCCGCATCTGCAGGAAGAGCAGCGTGCTGCCCAGCGACTGCATCGCGAGATAGCGGGCGCGGGCGGCCGGGTCCCGGCTCGGTCGCAGGGTTCCGGCGGCCACACCGTCCGAGAGGTACTGCTCGGTGGTGACGACGATGTGTTCGAACAGGTGCTGTGCCAGCTCGCCGCCGGCCTGGTAGCTGCGGACGAGGTAGGCGACCAGCGGTGCGTACTCCTCGACGTCCGCGAGCTGCTGCAGCAGTCCCGTTGCGCTCGGTCGGGTCAGCGCCTCGGTCTTGGCCGCCCGGATCAGCGCGAGCACGTGCTCGTCGCACGCCTCGCGCAGTCCGTCCTTGGATCCGAAGTGGTGGTTGACCAGGCCGGGGGAGACCCCGGCGGCCGCCGCAACGGCGCGGACCCCGGTGCCGAAGCCCTGTTCGCCGAACACGGTGATCGCCGCGTCCCGGACCCGGGCCCGCGTGGTCAGGTCGCGATCCCGGGCGCCGCTGTCGGTGTGCCCCTCCAACGCTGAACGCATGTTCAATAGATTAAACAGGCGTTCAATCGAGTGGCAAGGGTTCGCGCGTCAAGAAGTCGTCAATTGCGCCCCGGCCCGCCCGTCGCATGCGGTCGGCGCGCACGCAACGTAGTTGCAACGCCGCGCTCACTAGTGTCCTGAATCACACCGGGTCGCAGCCCGGTGCGCAGCTCACACACCACGACGTTCGTGCCCCGGCCGGATCGGTCCGCCGCGGCGCGCACACATCGCAGCCGGCGTTCGGGCGGGCGCACTCGCCCGAACGGATCGACGTAGGGGACACCATGTCGCTCGTAGAACCATCGCAGAACCCCGGAACCGCCGAACACCACGACGGGGCCGACTTCCATGACGAGGACAAGGCGTACCTCGAGAAACGAACGCTGCGGAAGGGGTCCGCGGGCTGGGTGCTGCTCGCCGGACTCGGCGTCAGCTACGTCATCTCCGGCGACTACGCCGGGTGGAACAACGGCCTGGCCGAGGGTGGTTTCGGTGGCCTGCTGATCGCGGCGATCGTCATCGCAGGGATGTATCTGGCCATGGTCCTCGGCATGGCCGAGCTGTCGTCCGCGCTCCCCGCGGCGGGCGGCGGCTACACGTTCGCGCGGCGCGCGCTCGGTCCGTGGGGTGGATTCGCCACCGGCACAGCCATTCTCATCGAGTACTCGATCGCTCCCGCGGCCATCGCGACGTTCATCGGCGGCTACGTCGAGTCGCTGAACCTGTTCGGGATCACCGACGGATGGTGGGTGTACCTCGCGGTCTACGCGCTGTTCATCGGCATCCACCTGACCGGGGCCGGTGAGGCCCTGAAGGCGATGCTCGTGATCACCGGCATCGCGCTGGTCGGACTCGTCGTCTTCGCGGTGTCCGCGGTCGGACTCTTCGACACCGCGCACCTCACCGACATCGCGCCGACCGACGCGGTCGGCGCGTCGGGCTTCCTGCCGTTCGGGCTGTTCGGCATCTGGGCCGCGGTTCCGTTCGCGATCTGGTTCTTCCTCGCCGTCGAGGGTGTCCCGCTGGCCGCCGAGGAGGCCCGCGAACCGGAGAAGAACGTTCCCCGCGGCATCATCACCAGCATGCTGGTGCTGCTGGTCACCGGCGCGACCGTGCTGTTCCTGGCCACCGGTGCACTCGGCGCCGACGCGCTGTCGACCTCCGGCAATCCGCTGGTCGAGGCACTCGGCGACGGCACGGCCGCGAAGGTCGTCAACTACATCGGCCTCGCCGGGCTGGTCGCGAGCTTCTTCTCGATCATGTACGCCTACTCCCGTCAGACGTTCGCGCTGTCCCGGGCCGGCTACCTGCCGAAGAACCTGTCCGTCACCAACTCGCGAAAGGCGCCCACCCTCGCGCTGATCGTGCCCGGCGTGATCGGCTTCGTCCTCTCGCTCACCGGCGAGGGCGCGATGCTGCTGAACATGGCGGTGTTCGGGGCGGCGGTCAGCTACGTGCTGATGATGGTCAGCCACATCGTCCTGCGTCGCCGCGAACCCGGCATGCGCCGGCCCTACCGGACGCCCGGCGGGATCGTGACCACCTCGTTCGCGCTCGTGATCGCGGCCGCCGCGGTCGTCGCGACCTTCCTCGTCGATCCCGTCGCCGCACTGTGGACCCTGCTCGCCTTCGCCGGGTTCCTGGCCTACTTCGGCGTCTACAGTCGACACCATCTGGTCGCGAATTCGCCGGACGAAGAGTTCGCCGCGCTCGCTCGAGCGGAGGAAGAGCTGGAATGACCACCTACACGCATCACGTGGCGGGCGTCGGCTACACGTTCGACGGACTCGTCGACCTCCTGGCGAAGGCCACCCCGCTCCGCAGCGGCGACGAACTGGCCGGGTGCGCGGCCGCCTCCGACGCCGAACGTGCCGCCGCACAGTGGGCGCTCGCCGAGGTCCCGCTCACCACCTTCCTGAACGAGCTGGTCGTCCCGTACGAGGACGACGAGGTGACCCGGCTGATCATCGACACACACGACCGCGTCGCGTTCCAGGAGATCTCGCACCTGACGGTCGGCGGCTTCCGGGACTGGCTGCTCGAGGTGGCCGCGGGCGACCGGGCGGCCGAGACGTTCAGGCGGGTCGCGCCCGGCCTGACGCCCGAAATGGTCGCGGCGGTCAGCAAGATCATGCGCAACCAGGACCTCATCGCGGTCGCCCGCGCCACGGTCGTCACCTCGGCGTTCCGGACCACCCTCGGGGTGCCGGGCCGCCTCGGCACCCGACTGCAACCCAACCACCCCACCGACGACCCCCGCGGTATCGCGGCGGCGACCCTCGACGGGCTCCTGCTCGGCTGCGGAGACGCCGTCATCGGCATCAATCCGGCGACCGACTCGCCGCACGCCACCGCGGACCTGCTGCACCTGCTCGACGAGATCCGGCAGCGGTACGAGATCCCGGCCCAGTCGTGCGTGCTCTCGCACGTGACCACGACGATGGGGCTGATCGAGGAGGGTGTGCCCGTCGACCTGGTCTTCCAGTCGATCGCCGGGACGGAGGGCGCGAACGCGAGCTTCGGTGTCACCGTCCCGCTGCTGCGGGAGGCCAACGCGGCCGGACGGTCGCTGCGCCGCGGCACCGTCGGCGACAACGTCATGTACCTCGAGACCGGGCAGGGGTCGGCGCTCAGCGCGGGCGCGCACCTCGGCACCGGTGGGCGACCCGTCGACCAGCAGACCCTCGAGACGAGGGCCTACGCCGTCGCCCGCGACCTCGAGCCGCTGCTGGTCAACACCGTCGTCGGGTTCATCGGGCCCGAATACCTCTACGACGGCAAACAGATCATCCGGGCCGGGCTCGAGGATCACTTCTGCGGGAAGCTGTTGGGACTGCCGATGGGCGTCGACGTCTGCTACACCAACCACGCCGAGGCCGACCAGGACGACATGGACACCCTCCTGACGCTGCTCGGCGTCGCCGGGACGGCGTTCGTCATCGCCGTCCCGGGCGCCGACGACGTGATGCTGGGCTACCAGAGCCTGTCGTTCCACGACGCGCTCTACGCCCGGCAGGTGCTGGGGCTGCGGCCCGCGCCCGAGTTCGAGGAGTGGCTGCGCCGGCTCGGCCTGCTCGACGACGCGGGTCGGGTGCTCCCGGTCGATGCGGCCACCTCGCCGCTGCGTGCGCTGGCGGCCGCGACATGACCGCGCACGAGCCCGCGCCGCGGGGATTCTGGGACGAACTGCGCGCCACCACCCAGGCCCGCATCGGTCTCGGCCGGGCCGGGGACGCCCTGCCGACCGATCGGGTGCTCGAGTTCCGATCCGCGCACGCCGCCGCCCGGGACGCGGTCCACCAGCCGCTGGACACGGACACCCTGGTCGGCCGCGTCGAGGCGGTCGGGCTCGGCCGGCCCGTCGTCGTCACCAGCCGGGTCTCCGACCGCGGCGAGTACCTGCGCAGGCCGGATCTCGGCAGGCTGCCGCGGGACCTGTCCGAGGTCGTGCCGTCGGGGGCCGACATCGGGTTCGTGCTCGCCGACGGACTGTCGCCGCGGGCGGTCGCCGACCACGGCGGCGCGCTCCTCGCGGCGCTGGTCGCCGAGTTCGACGGGCGGTACACCCTCGCGCCGCCGGTGATCGCGACCCAGGCGCGGGTCGCGCTCGGCGACCACATCGGCGAGGCGATGGGGATCGGAACCCTGGTCCTGCTGATCGGCGAGCGGCCCGGGCTGTCCGTCGCGGACAGCGTCGGGATCTACCTCACCCACCGGCCGCGACCCGGGCGCACGGACGCCGACCGGAACTGCGTGTCGAACATCCACCCGCCGGAGGGGCTGGGCTACCGGCACGCCGCGCGGGTGGTGTCGGGCCTGGTCACCGGGGCCCGGCAGCTCGGCCGGTCGGGCGTCGACCTCAAGGACACCTCCCGGGCGGACGCGCTGTCCGCGCCGGCGCAGATCCTCGAGCTCTGACCGCGGCCGTCAGGTCCGGGACGCGCAGAGCAGTCCGTCGCCGACCGGCAACAGCACCTTCGTCAGCCGGTCGTCCTCGGCGATGGCCCTCGCGGCGGCACGCACCGCGAGGGTCGTCGCGTCCCGGGAGGCGGGGTCGGCGACGCGGCCGCCGAGCAGGGCGTTGTGGAACACGATCACACCGCCCTGCCGCAGCAGGCGCACACCCTGCTCGACGTAGTGCGGGTGGTCGGCCGGTGTGGTGTCGACGAACACCAGGTCGTAGGCGCTGTCCGCGAGCCGCGGCAGCACGTCGAGGCCCCACCCGTTGATCAGCCGGGTGCGGCCGGGTGCGATCGCCGCGGACCGGAACGCGTCCTTCGCGGCCCGCTGGTGCTCGGGCTCCGGGTCGATCGTGGTGAGCACGCCGTCGGGGCGCATGCCGTCGAGCAGCCACAGGCCGCTCACACCGGCGCCGGTGCCGATCTCGACGACCGTCCGGGCCCCCAGCATCTGCGCGAACAGGCTGAGCAGCGCTCCGACCGACGGCGGCACCGGGTCGGCACCGAGGTCTTCGGCCCGCTCACGTGCGGAAACGAGGATGTCGTCCTCCAGGACGGACTCCTCGGTGTGGGCCAGCATCTGGTCACCGTTCGTGTGCACGACAACGAGGTTATCGCCGTCGCGACCCGGGCGTGTCCAGGCGCGCACGCTCGTCCTGCGTGGGCTCGATCGCAATGCCGACATTCTCAGGTGTCACTCAGGTTGCTCACACGTCGCACACACGCGCGTCGGTGAGGGTGATTGCCACGAGATCAGCAGACCGCATCGGAAGCGACCGCGTCGGGAACAATCCGGACAACCCGGGAGTTCTTCCAGTACGCAGCGCGACGCCCGCGCACCCGCTTCCAGCTGTCCCGAGCAGGAGGTTCCCCCATCTCGATGGTCAACGCCCCGTCCGATACCGACACCGCGGTCGCCGAGTCGGCCCCGAGCGGCACCGCCGCGTTCGACGCCAGCGGAGACCAGTCCACCATGCCGTCGTGGGACGAGCTCGTCCGCGAGCACGGCGACCGTGTCTACCGGCTGGCCTACCGCCTGTCGGGCAACGCGCAGGATGCCGAGGACCTCACCCAGGACACCTTCATCCGGGTGTTCCGCTCCCTGTCGAACTACCAGGCCGGCACCTTCGAGGGCTGGCTGCACCGCATCACGACCAACCTGTTCCTGGACATGGTCCGGCGCCGCAACCGGATCAAGATGGAGGCACTGCCCGAGGACTACGAGCGGGTCCCCGCGCAGGGACCCAGCCCGGAGCAGGCGTACCACGACGCCCGCCTCGACCCCGATCTGCAGGCGGCGCTGGACGCCCTCGCGCCGGAGTTCCGCGCCGCGGTCGTACTGTGTGACGTCGAAGGTCTGTCGTACGAGGAGATCGGTGCCACACTGGGCGTCAAGCTCGGGACCGTGCGCAGCCGCATCCACCGCGGTCGCCAGGCGCTGCGGGATCACCTGGCCGCCACGCAGGCAGCCAGGGAGTTCGCCGCAGGGAAGTCGACGGTCGCATGAGTGTGCAGGAGGAGCGGATGACGCAGGCCCCCAAGCCGCGCCGGTTCGGTTCGACCGAGCATCTGGCCAGTGAGGCGGTGGCCGCGTACGTCGACGGCGAACTGCAGATGAACGCCTACCTGCGGGCCGCGCAGCACCTGTCGCTGTGCCCGGAGTGCGCGGCCGCCGTCGACGCCCAGCAGCACGCCCGCGGCGCGTTGCGGCAGTCCGGCGAGATCAGCATGCCGAGCTCCCTGTTCGGCGTCCTCAGCCGCATCCCCACCTGCACACCCGACGGCGACGACACCGCGGCGTCCGCGGACCTCGATGCGGGCTGGCGTCGCTCCCGGCTCGGGTCCCGGGCCGCCGGGTATTCGCTGACGAGCTGGCGCCGCCGCCGGTGACACACCCGCCACGCGTCGTCGGTGATACTGGGATCCGTGACTGACGCCAACGAGGGGGACGCGTCCCCACCGCGCCTGACGCCGCGTCCGCTGTACCGGCCTGCCGTCGCCGCGGCCGACGCTGCCGCGTTCTCGCGCCCCGACGGTGTCACCGGCTCGTCCGCACCCACCGGCACCGCAGTCGAACCCGAACTCACCGTGCGGCCACCGGATCCGGTGTTGGCCGAGGCGTTCGGTCGCCCCGACGGGGAGTCGGACCCCCTGCAGCGCGGGCCCGCGGGCACCGCCGCCGGCGACACCGGCGCGGCCGCCCCGGCCGACCCGTGGCGCGACCCCGACGCCCCCGCGCACCTCGGTGACCCGGCCACCCCGACTCCGGCCCCGGCACCCCTGCCGCCGGGCCGCAAGCTCGGCGTGCGCGAGGTGCTGTTCGGGGACCGGGTCGCACCCCGGGCCCTCGCGACCCTCGCCGCGATCGCCCTGGTGATCGGGCTCCTCGGAGGTGCCGTCGGCCGGTTGACGGCCGAGAGCGTGAGCGCGTTGACCAGTCAGAAGGTCGAGCTGACCCAGTCCGGTCGCGGCGACCGCGAGGCCGGGCAGGTCGCGAAGGTGGCCGAGGCGGTGCTCCCGTCCGTCGTGTCGATCCAGGTCGCCCTCGGGGAGCAGTCCGGCACCGGGTCCGGGGTCGTGATCGACGGCTCCGGCTACATCGTGACCAACAATCACGTGATCTCGATGGCCGCGGTGGACCCCGACAACGCGACCCTGCGGGTCGTGTTCTCGGACGGCACCCGGGTGCCCGCCCGGATCGTCGGGCGCGACACCAAGACCGACCTGGCCGTGCTCAAGGTCGACGTCGGCAACCTCACCGTCGCGCAACTCGGCGAGTCCGCCGACGTGCAGGTCGGGGACGACGTCGTCGCGGTCGGCTCCCCGCTCGGCCTGAGCAAGACCGTCACCAGCGGTATCGTCAGCGCGCTGCACCGTCCGGTGCGGCTCGGCGGCGAGGGCACCGACACCGACGCGGTGATCGACGCCGTGCAGACGGACGCCGCGATCAACCCCGGCAACTCCGGCGGCCCCCTCGTCGACGACGAGGGCCGCGTCATCGGGATCAACTCGGCGATCCGCAGCGAGAGCGGCGGCTCGGTCGGTCTCGGGTTCGCGATCGGTGTCGACGACGTGACGCGGGTCGCGCAGGAACTGATCCGGACCGGGTCGATGCACCATTCCGAGATCGGCGTCAACGCCCGCACCGTCACGAACGAGCAGACCACCGGCGCCCAGGTCGCGAACGTGAAGTCGGGCAGTCCCGCGCAGCAGGCCGGGATCGTCGAGGGCGACGTCATCGTCAAGGTCGCCGATCGCGAGGTCGGCAGCGCCGACGAACTCGTCGTCGCGGTGCACGGCACCGAGGTGGGGCAGCCGGTCCCGGTCGCGCTGATCCGGTCGGGCCGCCAGGTCGAGGTGCAGGTCACCCCGGTCTCGGACTGACGACCGGGGGCGCCGCGTGGCCGGCACCGCGAGAGCGAGTATCCGGGTGGAGCGTCGGCGAACCTGCGAATCTGCTGTCGGATCGACCCAATTTCGCCCTGGTGGCGGCGCGGTCGCGTCCCGGCACGTAGGCTGGTCGCGTGTTTGGCAACATCGGCTGGGGCGAGTTCATGATTCTGCTCGTCGCTGCGCTCGTGATCCTGGGGCCGGAGCGTCTGCCCGGTGCCGTCACCTGGGTGACGAAGGCCCTGCGTCAGGTGCGCGAATACGCCGGGGGAGCGACCCAGCAGCTCAAGGACGAGCTCGGTCCCGAGTTCGAGGATCTGCGCAAGCCGCTGTCCGACCTGAACGAGCTCCGGGGCATGACGCCGCGCGCGGCGATCACCAAGCACCTCCTCGACGGCGACGACTCGATCTTCACCGGGAACTTCGACGACCGGAAGCCGTCCTCGGGGCCCGCGTCCGGCGGTGCCGCGGGGCGGCCGGCGTCCTCGCCGCTCGCCGACGGCGAGAAGCCCCCGATCGACTTCGACGCGACATAGGGCGCGGGGGCGTACCGTCCGAGGTGTGACCACCCGCGACGAGGCGGGGTTCGACTCCGTCGACTTCCACTTCGATCCGATGTGCCCGTTCGCCTACCAGACCTCCCGGTGGATTCGTGAGGTGCGCGATCTCACCGGGCTGACCGTGAACTGGCGGTTCTTCAGCCTCGAGGAGATCAACCGCGCCGAGGGCGGCAAGCATCCGTGGGATCGGGAGTGGTCCTACGGCTGGTCGCTGATGCGGATCGGGGCGACGCTGCGCCGCATCGACATGGCCCTGCTCGACACCTGGTACGAGCGCATCGGCCGTGGCCTGCACGTGGCGGCGGAGAAGCCGCACGAGCCGGACACCGCCCGCCGGATGCTCGCCGAGATCGGCGTCGACCCGGGAGTGCTCGACGAGTCGCTGGCGGACGGGACCACCCACGACGACGTGCGGGCCGACCACCTGCGGGTCGTCGAGGCCGGGGGCTTCGGCGTGCCGACACTGTTCTTCCCCGACGGCCAGGCCCTGTTCGGGCCGGTCCTGGTGCGACCGCCGACCGGAGTGGCCGCGGTGCGGCTGTGGGAGGTCGTCACCGGCATGCTCGAGTTCCCGAACGTGTACGAGATCCAGCGACCGAAGGGTGCCGAGGACTCACAGCTGATCCTCGAGACCCTGCGGCCGTATCTGGACGCGCGGGACTGGGTGAGCGTCGACCGCGGTCGGGTCGTCGACCTGCCGGGGCCGGTGCGATGAGGCACCGGCCCGCCGGCGGCGGAGCGTGATGTCCCGTGCGTGACGTCCTCGGCGAGCTGATGGCGGTCTGGCGTGCCGGCGGCACCGCGGGCGTCGGCACGGTGGTGCAGACCTTCCGATCGGCCCCCCGCCCACCCGGCGCGTCGATGGTGGTCGCGCCCGACGGGACGGTGGCCGGATCGGTCTCGGGTGGCTGCGTGGAGGGGGCGGTGTACGAGCTCGCCCGGGAGGTCGTCGAGTCGGGCCGGCCGGCGCTCGAGCGGTACGGGGTGAGCGACGACGACGCCTTCGCGGTCGGGCTGACCTGCGGGGGCATCCTCGACGTCTGGGTCGAGGCGATCTCGCGCCGCAGCTTTCCCGAACTCGCCGACGTGGCCGCGGACATCGAGGGCGAGCGCCCGGTCGCGGTGGCGACGGTGATCGACCACCCCGAGCCGGCGGTGGTCGGCCGCCGCGTCATCGTGCGACCGGACGCGGTCAGCGGATCGGTCGGGTCGGCGCGCGCCGACGCCGCCGTCGTCGACGACGCCCGCGGCCTGCTCGCCGCGGGCCGGACCGGGGTGCTCACCTACGGCCCCGACGGGCAGCGGCGCGGTGAGGGGATGCGGGTGTTCGTCGGCAGCCACGCGCCGAGCCCCCGCATGCTGGTGTTCGGCGCGATCGACTTCGCGGCCGCCGTGGCGCACGTGGGTGCCTTCCTCGGCTACCGCGTCACCGTGTGCGACGCCCGACCGGTGTTCGCCACCCACACCCGCTTCCCGACCGCGCACGAGGTGGTCGTGGACTGGCCGCACCGCTACCTGCAGGCGCAGATCGACGCGGGGGCGATCGACCCGCGCACGGTGATCTGTGTGCTCACCCACGACCCCAAGTTCGACGTCCCGCTGCTCGCGCTGGCGCTGCGACTGCCGGACGTCGCCTACATCGGGGCGATGGGCTCGCGCCGCACCCACCTCGACCGGCTGCGGCGACTGCGGGAGGCCGGGGTCACCGAGGCCGAGCTGGCGCGGTTGTCCAGCCCGACCGGACTCGACATCGGTGCCCGCACCCCCGAGGAGACCGCGGTGTCGATCGCCGCCGAGATCATCGAGCTGCGCTGGGGTGGCGGCGGCGAACGGCTGTCCGCGACCCGGGGCCGAATCCACCACGATCCGAACGCCTGATCGGCGGCGCGTTCGCGCAGGTACCGGCGCCCGTTCGCGCCCGTCGCGGGGGTGTTGACACGCCTGGTGGACCGGTCGAGTCTGGACCTGTCCCCATGCGATGCGAGGTGGATCCCATGCAGGTCCCTGCCCCCTGTGAATACGAACGGGCGACGAGCGTCGAGCACGCCGTCGAACTGCTCGACCGGTTGGGGAGCCAGGCCACGTTGCTGGCCGGCGGCCACAGCCTGATCCCGATGATGAAGCTTCGGCTGGCGAACCCGGGGTGCCTCATCGACATCAATCCGCTGCACGACGAGCTGGGCCACATCGCGGTGGAGCCCGCCGGGGTGCGGATCGGTGCGATGGTGCGGCACCGGGAGCTGCTCGAGTCCGCGGAGCTGGCCGCGCTGTGGCCGATCTTCCGCGACGCCGAGCGGGTGATCGCCGACCCGCTCGTGCGCAACCGCGGCACGATCGGCGGATCGCTGTGTCAGGCGGATCCCGCCGAGGACCTGACGACGGTGTGCCGGGTGCTCGACGCGACCTGCGTGCTGCGGGGACCCGGCGGCGTGCGCACGGTCGGCATCGACGAGTTCCACGTCGGGCCCTACGAGACCGCCGCCGCGGACAACGAGATCCTCACCGAGATCCGGATCCCGTTCCGCGACCACGGATCCAACGCCTACGCGAAAGTGGAGCGGCGCGTGGGGGATTGGGCGATCGTGGCGGCGGGGTGCGCGCTGTGGCTGGACGGTGCGGTCGTCGCCGAGGCCCGGATCGGGCTCACCGCGGTGAACGCGGATCCGGCGGGACTCGGGCAGGCGCGCGAGTTCCTGGTCGGCCGCACGTGCACCGAGGACGTCGCCCGGCAGACGGGCGAGCTGGTCGCCGGTCACTGTGACCCGGTCTCCGACATGCGCGGGAGCGCGGAGTACAAGCGGCACCTGGCCGCGGAACTCACTCGTCGCACACTGCTGACGGCGGCGGCACGGGTGCACTAGCGAGGCGTGCCCTCGGGCGGCGCCGGGCAGGGAAGGACGACGACATGCAGGTGACGATGACCATCAACGGCGAGCGCGTGACGGCGGAGATCGAACCGCGACTGCTGCTGGTGCACTTCCTGCGAGACCAGTTGGGGCTGACCGGAACCCACTGGGGCTGCGACACCAGCAACTGTGGCACCTGCGCGGTGCTGGTCGACGGCGAGCCGGTCAAGTCGTGCACGATGCTGGCGGCGATGGCCGCCGGCCACGAGGTGCGCACGGTCGAGGGCCTCGAGCGGGACGGCACGCTCGACCCGGTCCAGCAGGGCTTCATGGAGTGCCACGGCCTGCAGTGCGGGTTCTGCACCCCCGGCATGATGATGACCGCTCGCGCCCTGCTCGACCGCGATCCGGATCCGGACGAGCAGACGATCCGTGAGGCGATCTCCGGGCAGATCTGCCGCTGCACCGGGTACACCACGATCGTCCGCGCGGTGCAGTGGGCCGCGGCCCACGAGGAGGGTGCCGAGCGCGAACCCGAGCCGCGGAGCCGGACCGGCCCGACCGCGGCCGAAACATCGACCACGCAACCGCGGGTCACCGAACCCGTGGGAGGGACGACATGACCACCGTCGAACGCCCGCCGACCGGACCCGCCGCCGGCGAGGACAACGAACACGTCGACAACAACCAGAAGCCGATCGGGTACGGGCGGATGCTCCGCAAGGAGGATCCCCGCTTCATCCGGGGCCGTGGACACTACGTCGACGACATTCGGCTGCCGGGCATGCTGCACCTGGCGATCCTGCGATCGCCGGTCGCGCACGCGCGCATCGTGCGCGTGGACACCGCCGCGGCACAAGAGCATCCGCGGGTGAAGGCGGTCGTCACCGGAGCCGACCTGGCCGAGAAGGGGCTGGCCTGGATGCCGACCCTGTCCAACGACGTGCAGGCGGTGCTGGCGACCGACAAGGTGCGCTTCCAGGGTCAGGAGGTGGCCTGTGTCATCGCCGAGGACCGGTACTCCGCGCGCGACGCGCTCGAGTTGATCGACGTCGAGTACGACCTCCTCGACCCGGTGATCGACGCCCGGACCGCGCTCGCCGAGGGCGCACCGGTGATCCGGACCGACCTCGAGGGAAAGGCCGACAACCACGTGTTCGACTGGGAGGCGGGCGATCCGCGGGCGACCGAGGAGGCGTTCGCGCGGGCGGACGTCGTCGCCACCCAGGAGATCGTCTACCCGCGGGTGCACCCCGCGCCGATGGAGACCTGCGGCGCGGTGGCGGACTACGACCCGGTCGAGGGCAAGCTGACGCTCTGGTCGACCTCGCAGGCGCCGCACGCGCACCGCACCCTCTACGCACTGGTGGCGGGGCTGCCCGAACACAAGATCCGGGTCGTGTCCCCGGACATCGGCGGCGGATTCGGCAACAAGGTGCCGATCTACCCCGGGTACGTGTGCGCGATCGTCGGCTCGCTGGTGACCGGCAAGCCGGTCAAGTGGATGGAGGACCGCAGCGAGAACCTGATGAGCACCGGGTTCGCGCGGGACTACATCATGCAGGGCGAGATCGCCGCCACCCGGGAGGGCAAGATCCTCGCGATCCGGACCAACGTGCTCGCCGACCACGGCGCGTTCAACGGCACCGCGGCGCCGGTGAAGTACCCGGCCGGCTTCTTCGGTGTGTTCACCGGGAGCTACGACCTCGACGCCGCCTACTGCAAGATGACCGCCGTCTACACGAACAAGGCGCCGGGCGGGGTCGCGTACGCGTGCTCGTTCCGGATCACCGAGGCCGTGTACCTCGTCGAGCGACTGGTCGACTGCCTCGCCTACGACCTCGGGGTGGATCCCGCCGAGTTGCGGCTGAAGAACCTGCTGCGGCCCGACCAGTTCCCGTACACGTCGAAGACCGGCTGGGTGTACGACTCCGGCGACTACGAGACCACCATGCGCAAGGCGATGGACATGATCGGGTACGCGGACCTGCGCCGCGAGCAGGCCGAGCGGCGCGAGCGCGGTGAGCTGATGGGCATCGGGATGTCCTTCTTCACCGAAGCGGTCGGCGCCGGCCCGCGCAAGAACATGGACATCCTCGGGCTGGGCATGGCCGACGGCTGCGAGCTGCGCGTGCACCCGACCGGCAAGGCCGTGGTCCGGTTGTCGGTGCAGACCCAGGGGCAGGGGCACGAGACGACGTTCGCGCAGATCGTCGCCGAGGAACTCGGCATCCCGCCCGACGACATCGAGGTGCTGCACGGCGACACCGACAACACCCCGTTCGGGCTCGGCACCTACGGCAGCCGGTCGACACCGGTGTCCGGTGCCGCCGCCGCGCTGGTCGCGCGGAAGGTGCGCGACAAGGCGAAGATCATCGCCTCCGGGATGCTCGAGGTCTCGGTGGCGGACCTCGAATGGGAGAAGGGGTCGTTCCACGTCAAGGGCGATCCGGCGGCGGCGGTGACGATCCAGGACATCGCGATGCGGTCGTACGGCGCGGGCGACCTGCCGGAGGGCGTCGAGGGCGGGCTCGAGGCGCAGATCTGTTACAACCCCGACAATCTCACGTATCCGTACGGGTCGTACTTCTGCGTCGTCGACGTCGACCCGGGCACCGGTGTGGTGAAGGTCCGCAGGTTCCTCGCGGTCGACGACTGCGGCACCCGGATCAACCCGATGATCATCGAGGGGCAGGTGCACGGCGGGCTCACGGACGGGATCGGCATGGCGCTGATGGAGATCATGGCGTTCGACGAGGACGGGAACTGCCTCGGCAGCTCGTTCATGGACTACCTGATCCCGACCGCGGTCGAGGTGCCGCACTTCGAGACCGGACACACGGTGACGCCGTCGCCGCACCACCCGATCGGCGCGAAGGGCGTCGGCGAGTCGGCGACCGTGGGGTCCCCGCCCGCCGTCGTCAACGCCGTCGTCGACGCGTTGAAGCCGTTCGGCGTCCGGCACGCCGACATGCCGCTGACGCCGTCCCGGGTGTGGGAGGCGATGCAGGGCAGGGCACGACCGCCGATCTAGGCCACGGCGCGGGGCAGAAGGACGCGGCATGCAGACGAGCGCACGGATCGCCGAGCTGATCGACCACCGGCAGCCGTTCGTGCACGCGACCGTGGTCCGGGCCCAGCCGCCGACGTCCGCGCACCCGGGCGACGAGGCGATCGTGCTGCCCGACGGCACGATCGAGGGCTTCGTCGGGGGACAGTGCGCGGAGAGTTCGGTGCGCACCGCCGCCCTGGACGTGCTGCGCGCCGAGGAGGGCGTGTTGCTGCGGGTGCTGCCCCCGGACGCCCCGCGGTTCCCCGACGCCCCCGGCGCGCGGGTGGTGGTCAACCCGTGCCTGTCGGGCGGCGCGCTGGAGATCTTCCTGGAACCGCGGCTGCCCGCCCCGCGGTTGTACCTGGTCGGCGCCAATCCGACCGCCGACGCGGTCGCCGACCTGGCGCGGATGCTGGGGTTCGCGGTCGAGCGGGTCGAGGAGGGCGGCCGGGTCGAGGGCGCGGTCGCGGCCGTCGTCGCCGGTCTCGGCAGTGGCGAGGCCGAGGGCGTCCGGGCCGCGCTCGACGCGGGGGTCGGCTACGTCGGACTGGTGGCCAGCCGGGTGCGCGGGGCGGGGGTGCTCGAGCAGCTCGGGCTCGACGACGCGGAGCTGGCCCGGGTGCACACCCCGGCCGGGCTGCCCATCGGCGCGCGCACCGCGGCCGAGATCGCGGTCGCGATCCTCGCGGAGCTGGTGCGGGCCATCCGGATCGACCGCCTCGGCCGGTGGGATCCGGCGGCGGGCGACGTGCTCGCGGACACGGCGACCGATCCGGTGTGCGGCATGTCGGTGACGGTCGGTCCGGACACTCCGCGGGTCGACCGCGACGGCGCGACGCACTGGTTCTGCAGCGCCGGGTGCCGTGACCGGTTCGAGAGCGAGTGGTCCCCGTGACCGTGACCGGCATCGTCCTCGCGGCCGGGGGCTCGACGCGCCTCGGACGACCCAAGCAGCTGCTGGAGTACCGCGGCTCCCCGATGCTCGACGCCGTGCTGCGGGTCGCGCGCGGGTGCGACTTCGACCGGGTCGTGGTCGCGCTCGGCGGCGCGGCCGCCGAGGTCGAGGCCGCCGTCGACCTGACCGGGGTCCGGGTCGTGCACAACCCGGACTTCGGTTCCGGATGCGCGTCGACGATCGCGCGCGCGTTGGACGCGGCCGACCCGCGTGCGGAGGGCGTCGTGCTGATGCTCGGTGACCAGCCCGGGGTCGAGCCGGCGACCGTCGCGGCGCTGGTGCGTGCGGCGCGGCCGGACGTCGGTGCGGTGTGCCGCTATCGGGACGGCCGTGGACACCCGCTCTGGTTCGGCCGGGAGATCTTCGCCGACCTGCGGACGCTGCACGGCGACAAGGGGGTGTGGCGGTTGCTCGAATCGGGCCGGATTCCGGTCGTGGAGGTCCCGATCGAGGCCGAGGTGCCACTGGACGTGGACACCTGGGAGGACTATCGGGCGCTGCGGGCGCGGGACCCCGGGTGAGCCATGGTCCGGCACGGGTTCGTCGATCTCGCCGACGTCGTCCGGCGCTTCGACGCGCAGGACTACCTGCTCGACGAGGGCACGGCGTCGGCCGTCCACCTGGCCGTAGCGCTCGGCCGGCCACTACTGCTCGAGGGCGAACCCGGGGTGGGCAAGACGACCGCCGCGAAGGCGCTGGCGGCCGCTCTCGGCACCACGCTGATCCGGCTCCAGTGCTACGAGGGCCTCGGCGCCGCCGAGGCGCTGTACGACTGGAACTACCAGCGCCAGCTGTTGGCGGTCCGGATGGCCGAATCGCGGGCGGACCGGCTCGACGAGTCGGATCTGTTCACCGAGGAGTTCCTGCTGCCCCGCCCGATCCTGCGGTGCGTGCGGCACCGCGGCCCGGCGGCCCCGGTGCTGCTGGTCGACGAGATCGACCGCGCCGACGACGAATTCGAGGCACTGCTGCTCGAGTTCCTGGGCGAGTCGTCGGTGACGGTGCCGGAACTGGGGACCTTCACCGCCGAGACCCCGCCGGTCGTCGTTCTCACCTCGAACCGCAGCCGGGACCTGCACGACGCGCTGCGCCGCCGCTGCCTCTACCACTGGATCGACTACCCGAAACCCGAACGGGCGGTGGCGATCCTGCGGCGGATCGTCCCCGAGGCGAACGCCGCCCTGATCGATCAGGTCACCGAGTTCGTCGGTGCCGCCCGCGAACTCGACCTCGACAAGCCGCCGGGCCTGGCCGAGTCCATCGACTGGGTGGCGGCGCTGGCGGCTCTCGGCGCGACCGAACTCGGGCGTGCCGACGCGGTCGCGAGCCTCGGCGCGATCGCCAAGACCCCGGACGACCGCGACGCGGTCCTCGCGCTGCTCGACGACGGCAATCGGGTCGGGCCGGTGCCCTGACACCGGGAGGATGAGAGGTCGCAGACATGAAACTGGCACACCACTTCACGGTCGACGCGCCGATCGAGACGGCGTGGGCCACCCTCACCGACCTCGAGGCCGTCGCGCCCCTGCTGCCCGGCGCCCGGCTGACCGGTCGGGACGGCGACGCCTATCTGGGCACGATGACGGTCAAGGTCGGGCCGGTCACGAGCGAGTTCGCCGGCCGGGCGGCGTTCGCGGAGAGCGACCACGCGGACCACCGCGCCGTCATCGAGGCCAAGGGCAAGGACTCGCGGGGCGCGGGGAACGCCGCCGCGACGATCACCGCCCGGCTGGTCGAGGAGGGTGGCCGGACCACCGTGACGGTCGACACGGACATGAAGATCATCGGCAAGCTGGCACAGTTCGGCAGCGGTGTCCTGGCCCAGGTGTCGGAGAAGCTGATGAACCAGTTCGCGGACGCGCTCGAGGCGAAGCTCGCCGCGGGCGGCGCCGCCGCAGCGGGCGGAGCCGGGTCCGGCGCCGCGGCAGGCGCCGAGTCCGAGCGGGCCTCGGCCCCGGAGCCGGAGGCGATCGACCTGGTCGGGCTCGCCGGCCCCGCCCTCGCCAGGCGCCTGCTCCCGGTCCTGGCCGGCGTGGCCGCCGGCGTGCTCGCCTGCCTGCTGGTCCGGCGACTGCGGCGCCGGTCCGGCGTCGATGAGTGACCCCCCACTCGCCCGGGCGATCGACCTGGCCGCGTTCGCCACCGCGATGAACGCGCGCCTGCGTGCGGCGGGCATCGCGGTGACCGAGGGCGGCGCCGCCGAGTTCGCCCGCGCGCTCGTGGTGTTGCCGCCGACCTCGACGTCCCGGTTGTACTGGGCCGCGCGCCTGACACTCGTGCGCAGGCAGGCCGATCTCGCCGTCTTCGACCGGGTGTTCTCGGCGGTCTTCGCCGGTGCGGCTCCGCTGATCCCGCGCGACGCGCGACGCCCCGGCCCGGTCGCGCCGCCCGAGCCGCAGGGGCGGGTCCTGGTACCGCCGTCGGGGGCCGGCTCCGCGGAGCACCGGGGCGGGGGGTTGCCGACGTCCTCGATCCCGGCCGGGCACGAGCGGGCCGCGGACGCCCGGGCGCTGCGCCTGCGGCTGCCCGGCCGGATCGAGACGCTGGCGGGCAGTCCGTTCGGGCAGTTGCAGGAGGACGAGCTGCGGGCGCTGCGCAGTTGGCTGGACCTGGCCTCGGCCGGCTGGCCGCGCCGGCGCACCCGGCGTCGGCGCCGGCACCCGAGTGGTCGCCGGATCGCGTTGCGCGACACCATCGCCCGCTCCCGGCGCACCGGGTGGGAGACGGTGGAGATCGTGCGCACCAGGCCGGTGACCAGGCCTCGGCGCTTGGTGTTGCTCTGTGACGTGAGCCAGTCCATGCAGCCCTACGCCGGTGTCTACCTGCACCTGATGCGGGCCGCCGTGACCCGCCGCGACGCGGAGGTGTTCGCCTTCTCGACCCGCCTGACGCGGCTGACCGCGGTGCTGGCGCACCGATCCGCCGAGGCCGCGATCGCCCATGCCAACGACCGGGTGGTCGACCGGTTCGGTGGCACCCACATCGCAGGCAGCGTGCGCGCGCTGCTGGCGTCGCATCACGGCAACGCGCTGCGCGGCGCGGTGGTGCTGATCGCCTCGGACGGGTGGGACAGCGACCGCCCCGACGAGTTGCGAGCCGCGATGGCCCGCCTGCAGCGCCGGGCCCACCGGGTGATCTGGCTCAACCCACGGGCGGGGGCGGCGCACTTCGAGCCGCTCGCGGGCGCGATGGCCGCCGCGCTGCCCTACTGCGACCGGCTGCTTCCCGCGGACACGCTGACCGCGGTGTGCGAGGCGCTGGCGGTGATCGGCGCCGTGGCGGCGCGGCCCCGCACCGCCACGGCGCACTGACCCGACGTCGGTCGGGCCCACGGGGATCTCAGAGGTGCCGGGTGGTGTCGATGCCGAGGGACATACCGGCCAGCCCGCGCGCCCGGACCGTCAGCTTCTCGGCGATCTCGCGCAGCGCGGTGCCCGCGGGAGAGTCGGGGGCACCGAGCACGATCGGGACGCCATCGTCGCCGCCCTCGCGGACGGACTGTTCGAGCGGAATCTGGCCGAGCAGCGGGACCGGCGCACCCACGGCGCGGCTGAGGCGGTCGGCGACCACCTGGCCGCCGCCGGAGCCGAAGACGTCCATGCGGGTGCCGTCGGGCAGCTCCATCCACGACATGTTCTCGACCACGCCGACGATCCGCTGGCGGGTCTGCAGCGCGATCGATCCGGCGCGCTCGGCGACCTCCGCGGCGGCCTGCTGCGGGGTCGTCACGACCAGGATCTCGGCGTTCGGGATCAGCTGCGCGACGGAGATCGCGACGTCGCCGGTGCCGGGCGGCAGGTCGAGCAGCAGCACGTCGAGGTCGCCCCAGAACACGTCGGCGAGGAACTGCTGCAGCGCGCGGTGCAGCATCGGCCCGCGCCACACGACGGGCGTGTTGCCCTGGGTGAACTGGGCGATCGAGATCATCTTCACGTTGTGCGCCTGCGGCGGCATGATCATCCGCTCGACCTGCGTCGGCTTCGCGTCGGTGCCGAGCATGCGGGGGATCGAGTGACCGTAGATGTCGGCGTCGAGCACGCCGACGGACAGGCCGCGCGCGGCCATCGCGGCCGCCAGGTTGACCGTGACCGAGGACTTGCCGACACCGCCCTTGCCGGACGCGACCGCGTACACCCGCGTCAGCGACCCCGGCTGGGCGAACGGGATGACCGGTTCGGGGGAGTCACCGCGCAGCGACTTGCGCAGCTCGGTGCGCTGCTCGTCGTTCATCACGTCGAGCTCGACACGGATCGGGCCGATGCCGGGAACGTCGGCGACCGCCCTGGTGACCCGT
The DNA here is from genome assembly GCF_039540555.1 of Rhodococcus olei. Lineage (NCBI taxonomy): Bacteria > Bacillati > Actinomycetota > Actinomycetes > Mycobacteriales > Nocardiaceae > Rhodococcus > Rhodococcus olei. The sequence goes on from NZ_BAABFB010000030.1 coordinate 84,398, forward strand.
TCGGTGATCTCGGTGCGCATCGGGCACGCCGCCGTCGTCAGGTAGACGACGATGTCGACCCCGGAGTCGTCGGCGAGCGTGACGCTCTTGACCATGCCCAGTTCGGTGATGGGCTTGCGGATCTCCGGGTCGATCACCTTCGACAGGGCGCTGCGAACGTCGGACTCGGTCACTGCTGACATACCCCCATGGTAGGGGCGCCGGATCGGTGGATTCGCGGCAGGGACGACTCAGTGGATGCGCGGCAGGTCCGCGGCGCTCGGGTTGACGCCGGTCGAGTACGCGAGTGACCACGCGGTCACGTTCGCGACGTACGCCATCGAGTTGTTGTAACGCAGGATCGCCTTCGTGGCCGAGACGATGTCGCGCATGTTGGTGCCGCCGTCACACAGGTAGTTCGCGGTCGACGCGGCGGCGTCGTAGAGGTTCTGCGGGTCGGCGACGCCGTCACCGTTGCCGTCGATGCCGTACCGGGCCCAGGTGGTCGGGATGAACTGGGTCGGGCCGACCGCGCGGTCGTAGACGGTGTCGCCGTCGAGCCTCCCGCCGTCGGTGTCCATGATCGTGGCCTGGCCGGGCAGGCTGCCGTTGAGGGGCAGACCGATGATCGGCTCGAGGAGGTTGCCCTTGTCGTCGGCCTTGCCGCCGTTCGCGTGGCTGGACTCGACCCGGCCGACGCCGGCGACCTGCTGCCAGGTGATGCCGCAGGCCGGGTTGCGCTCGGCCATGATCTTCTCCGCGGACTGGTACGCGGCGAAGTTGATGCCGGGGATGCCGAGCGGGCCGTCGGGCAGCGGCGCGGGGGCCGGCGCGGGTGCGGGGGCGGGAGCCGGGGTGCCGATGGCCGGCGCCGCGGCGGCCGGTGCCGGGGTGATGTCGGCCGCGGGGGCGACGGTGGGTGCGGCCGCCGGTTCGGCAGGCGGCTCGGTGATCGGGGCGGACCCGGCCGTCGCCAGGAGCGGGATCGAGGCCGGGGCGCCGGTGGCCGTCACGGTGACGAGTCCGGCCGGGACGAGACCGGTCAGCGCGATGACGGAATTGCGCCGGATCTTCGAGTCCGACTTCTTGCTGTGACGACCCACCTGGTACCTCCTGCGGCCCCAGGGCGGGGCGTGTAGTGCCGTGAACCGCAGACGAGGCTACCCGATTCGAGATATTTCCGTTACCTGACCGTGATGAATGCGGCCGCGGATCGGAATGAAAAAGGCAGGTGAAAGGCCCTTTCCGGAAAGTATCGGAAAGGTCTCGAAATCGGTGTTTCGGGTGTCGAAAGGGTTACTGCGCGGGGGCCGGCGCCGGCGGGCAGAACGCCAGGCACGGCAGCGGCGGCAGCGCTGGGAGCGTCGGCAGCGCGGGCAGGCCCGGAATCGCCGGGGCCGGCGCGCCCGGACTCCGGGCGGCGGCGTCGCGCAGGGTGTCGTGATCCGGGGTGGGAGACGGGGCCGGCGCCGGGGTGGGGGTCGGTTCGGCGGGACGGCCCGGTGCGGCGGGAACCTCCGGGATCGACCCCGGTGTTGGCGTGCCGCCGGCGGCGTAGGCGGCGGACCAGGCCAACACGTTCGACGCGTACGCCATCGAGTTGTTGTAGCGCAGCACCGCGCGCAGCTCCTGGTCGTGGTTGCGCAGGTTCAGGCCGCCCGAGCACAGGTACCGGGCCGCGGCGAGGGCGGCGTCGAAGACGTTGTTCGGGTCGGCGCGGCCGTCGTCGTTGCCGTCCGCGGCGTACTTCGCCCAGGTGCCGGGAATGAACTGCATCGGCCCGACCGCCCGATCGTGGGCCGGGTCGCCGTCGACGGTGCCGCGGTCGGTGTCGAGGATGACGTTGTTGCCCGCGAGCGAGCCGTCCAGCCGCGGGCCGAGGATCGGGGCGACCGTCGTCCCGGCGGCGTCGGTGCGGCCGCCTCCGGCGTGCCCGGACTCGATGCGGCCGATCCCGGCCAGCAGGTGCCAGGACACCCCGCATCCCGGCTGCTCGGCGGCCAGGGTCGCCTCGGCCGAGCGGTAGGCGCCGAGGACCAGCTCCGGGATGCCGAGCGCGCCGATCGACACCGGGATCGGTGTCAGCGACTCGGTGAACGGCGACGACAGCCGTTCGGCGACGGCGGGCGGCAGCTCGAAGGCGACCGGCGGGGGTGGCGTGTACGCCCGTGGCGGGCGGGAGAGCTGCGGTGCGGGCGCGAGCACCCCGACCGTGCCGGTCGGCAGGTCCGTCGTGACCGCGACGGGTTCGGCGAGGGCGCCCGGGGCCGTGGACGGGCCCCCGATCGACATCCCGACCGTCACGCCGCCGACGAGCGCGGCCGTGGCGATTCCCGCCAACCCCCGCAGTCGCATGCACGCCCCCCTCGTCGTTCACGTCCCGGCCCCGACCCGGAATGTGACCGACATTACAGAACGGCCACCCCCCGCGTCGCCGTTCCGTTGTCCACTACCGGTTCACCCGGGCGTCCTCGATGTCCCGTTCGGCCAGCAGCGACTTGATCTCGTCGAGCTCGCGGCGCAGGTAGTCGCGGGTGGCGACCTCGCCGACCGCCAGTCGCAGCGAGGCCAGTTCGCGCGCGAGGAACTCGGTGTCCGCCTTCGTCTGCTCGGCGCGGGCCCGGTCCTCCTCGAGCGAGACCCGGTCCCGGTTCTCCTGCCGGTTCTGGGCCAGCAGGATCAGCGGGGCCGCGTACGCGGCCTGGGTCGAGAACGCCAGGTTCAGCAGGATGAACGGATACGGGTCCCACTGCAACCCGACGGCGGCCACGTTGAGGATGATCCACACGACCACGACGACCGTCTGGATCACCAGGTACTTGCCGGTGCCCAGGAACCGGGCGATCGACTCGCTGACGCGACCGACCGCCTCCACGTCGATGTGGAACCCGCGCCAGCGGCTGCCGGGCGTCTCGAGGCGGGCGCGGGCACTCTGCGCGGAGCGGTCCGGGCGCTTGTCACTCATGGGCCGTCTCCTCTTCGCGCCAGTCCTCGGGCAGCAGATGGTCGAGCACGTCGTCGACGGCGACGGCGCCGAGCAGGTGTCCCTCGTCGTCGACGACGGGTCCGCACACCAGGTTGTACCGGGCGAAGTAGCGGGTCACCTGCGCGAGCGGGTCCTCGGGGGACAGTCGGATCAGGTCGGTGTCGAGGAGGTCGCCGACCAGCGACGCCGGCGGTTCCCGCAGCAGGCGTTGCAGGTGCACGCAGCCGAGGTAGCGGCCGGTCGGGGTCGAGATCGGGGGGCGCACCACGAACAGCATGCTGGCCAGTGCCGGCGTCAGGTCGGGGTTGCGGGCGCGTGCGAGCGCCTCGGCGACCGTCGTCGCCGGGGTCAGGATCACCGGTTCGGGGGTCATCAGGCCGCCCGCGGTGTCGGGGGAGTGTTCGAGCAGTCGGCGCACCGGCTCGGAGTCCTCCGGGTCCATCAGCTGCAGCAGCGACTCCGCCTCGGTCGCGGGCAGCTCGCCGAGCAGGTCGGCCGCGTCGTCCGGGTCCATCGCCTCGAGGACGTCCGCGGCCCGCTCCACCTCGAGGTGCGTGAGCAGGTCGGTCTGGTCGTCGGTCGGCAGCTCCTGGATCACGTCCGCGAGCCGCTCGTCGTCGAGCGCGAGCGCGACGTCGTGGCGACGTTTGTCCGGCAGGTCCCGAATCGCCTCCGCGACGTCCGCCGGCCGCATCCCCTCGAACTGCGCGAGCAGCTGCGAGACGCCCTGGCCCGGCAGGTCCAGCTGGGAGTGCGTCAGCCCCTGCACGTGCTGCCACTCCACCACGTGCACGGCCGACCGGCGGGCCAGCCCGGCGCGCGGCTTGCGGACCGCGACCCGGGAGACCACCCAGTCCCGGGTCCGGGTCAGTTCGATGCCGAGGTCGACGACGAGCAGGTCGATCCCGGTGAGATCCTCGAGTGCGGGGTCGTCGACCCGGACCTTCGTGTCGACGACCTGGGCGAGCGCGAGCACTTCGCCGGGCTTCTGGGTGAACTTGCGCAGGCTGACGCTGCCGGTCAACGTGACCGAGCCCGGTTCGATCGCGGTGACGCGGAGCATCGGGACGAAAATCCGGCGCCGGGTGACCAGTTCGACGACGAGTCCGAGGACCCGGGGGCGCTGTCGGCCGATGCGGATCGTGATGACGACGTCGCGAACGCGTCCGATCGATTCACCGTCCGGTCCGAGCACCACCAGACCGGAGAGCCTGGCTGCGAAGACCTTGCTCACTGCTGCCATGATGGCAAGGCTAATTGTCCCGGCCTCCGCACGTGCGACCGCGGATGCCGTCACGGCTCGGTGGGAGGTTCACGATGGTGCTCGCGCGTCCGCGTCGGTCGGTTCTCGCAGTCCCCGGCAGCAGCCGGAAGATGATCGAGAAGGCGAAGGGTCTGCCCGCGGACGAGGTGTTCCTCGACCTCGAGGACGCGGTCGCCCCGATCGCAAAGGCGCAGGCGCGCACCGAGATCGCCGACGCGCTCGCCTCCGACGGGTGGGGGTCGCAGATCAAGGTGGTGCGGGTCAACGACTGGACCACCGAGTGGACGTACCGCGACGTCGTCGACGTGGTGTCCGCGGCCGGTGCGCACCTCGACGCGATCCTGCTGCCGAAGGTGGTCGACGCCAGTCACGTTCGGGCACTGGACCTGTTGCTGACCCAGGTGGAGAAGGCCAACGGGCTCGAAGTCGGGCGAATCGGAATCGAGGCCCAGATCGAGAACGCGATCGGTCTGCGCAACATCGACGCGATCGCCACCGCCAGCCCGCGTGTGCAGACGCTGGTGTTCGGTCCTGCGGACTTCATGGCGAGCATCAACATGCGCACGCTGGTGGTCGGGGAGCAGCCCGACGGCTACGACACCGGCGACGCGTACCACCACATCCTGATGACGATCCTGATGGCCGCCCGCGCGCACGGGCTCGAGGCGATCGACGGGCCGTACCTGCAGATCCGGGACGTCGAGGCGTTCCGGCGTGCGGCGCGGCGGACGGCGGCGCTGGGCTTCGACGGCAAGTGGGTGCTGCACCCGACGCAGATCGACGCGGCCAACGAGGTGTTCAGTCCGCGGCAGGCCGACTACGACAAGGCGGAGATGATCCTCGACGCCTACGAGTTCCACACCTCCGCGGCCGGTGGCGGCCGCGGCGCGGCGATGCTCGGCGACGAGATGATCGACGAGGCGAGCGCGAAGATGGCTCAGGTCGTCGCCGCCAAGGGGCGGGCGGCGGGCATGAGGCGCACGACGCGATTCGATCCCGAATCTCCGTAAACTGGACACCGGGCGGGCCCGTCGGGGTGAACGCCCAGACCGGACGACGAATTCAGGGAGCGCGGACGATGACCAATCCACTCGGAGCGCCGAACCGGCCCGGACGGGGCGGGCTTCCGACCCCGCCCAGCGGGTGGCCGATCGGTTCCTACCCGACCTACGCGGAGGCGCAGCGCGCAGTCGACTACCTGTCCGACCAGCAGTTCCCCGTCGAGGACGTCACGATCGTCGGCGTCGACCTGATGCAGGTCGAGCGGGTGCTGGGTCGGCTCACCTGGGCGAAAGTCATTGGTGGCGGCATTGTTTCGGGAGCGTGGCTCGGTGTGTTCCTGGGCCTGCTGCTCGGCCTGTTCACCGACAACCTGCTCGGCCCGCTGATCGCCGGCATTCTCGGGGGCATCGTCTTCGGTGTGATCTCGACCACGATTCCGTACGCGGCCACCCGCGGCACCCGGGACTTCGCCTCGACGATGCAGCTCGTCGCGGGCCGTTACGACGTGCTGTGCGAACCGAAGACGGCCGAGCGGGCCCGCGACATGCTGGCCAAGCTGGCGCTCTAGCCGCAGGACGAGGCCGCCGCCCGATCCGTGGGGCGTCCGGACGGGCGGCGGCGCGTCCCCTCGGTCAGCTCCCGAAGATCGGAGCCTGCTGCTGCGGCAGCTGCGGGGGCTGCTGCGGTCCCGGAACGATCCGATTCCACCACTGCTGCCAGTCCTGATCGTGGTTCCGGTCCTGGTCGTGCTGCCGGTCCTGCCCCCAGTTCCGGCTCGGTGTGTCGTGGTGGACCGGGTCGGCCATCGCGGTCCCGGTGACGGCCATCAGGGGCAGTCCGATCAGGGCTCCGGTCACCGCAACCCGGCGAAGCGTGCGCCGTCCCGACCGTGTACGTGCAGACATGGGGTTTCCCTTCGTCGTCAGTGCAATTCGGGCCCGGACCGGTGGTTCCGGGCTCGTCTTCGACGGTAGGAGCCGGTGGCGGCAGGCGACAGGTCCCGAGCGGCCTTCACAGCAGGGTGACAGGACCGGGCCGACGTGCGCCGAATCCCGTGCTACGGCACCGGGATCGGCTGATCACGGCCGGTCCCGGGCCGGACGGACGGCGCCGCCGCAGTCGCACGGCACGGCCTGTGCAGACGATGCCACCTCGAGAACTACTGTGAGTTCGGCCCGTTCCGGAGCGACAGTGGGGGATGCATGCGGACGACACTCGACGATCGCGCGCTCGGGCGGGCGACCCTGGCGCGTCAGCACCTGCTCGCCCGGACGACCGACTCCGCGGCGGCGATGACCCGGCACCTGTTCGGCCTGCAGGCGCAGTCACCGACCGCCCCGTACTTCGCGCTGTGGGCCCGCTCGGAGGGATTTCGACCCGGCGACCTGTCCCGGCTGATCGCCGACGGCGCGGTCGTGCGGATCGCGGTGATGCGGCGCACGGTGCACGCGGTGACCGCGGCGGACGCGCTCGAGCTGCGGCCCTGGCTGCAGCCGATCATGGATGCCGACCTGCGCACCAACGCCCGGCACAAACGCGCCCTGGCCGGGTTCGACGTCGTCGCGCTCGCCGACCACGCTCGGGCGATCCTCGACGAGACGCCGATGACGCTGGCCGCGTTGCGGCCGCACCTCGCACGGCGGTGGCCGGACCACGATCCCGAGGCGCTCGCACACGCGGTGCGGGACGTGTTGCCGCTGGTGCAGATGCCGCCGCGCGGCCTGTGGGGACGGTCCGGCGGGCCGGTGTGCACGACGCTCGAACGGTGGACGGGGGAGTCGCTGTCCGCGCCGGACCCCGAGCGGCTCGTGACGCGCTACCTGCGGGCGTACGGACCGGCATCGGTGGCCGACGCGCAGGCGTGGTCCGGGTTGACCCGGCTCGGCGAGGTGTTCGACCGGCTGCGCCCCCGGCTGCGCTGCTTCGTGGATGCCTGCGGCACGGAACTGTTCGACCTGCCCGACGCGCCCCGCCCGGACCCGGACACGCCGGCACCGGCGCGGATCCTCGCACCGTTCGACAGCCTGCTGCTCGCCCACGCGAATCGCGGCCGCGTGCTCGACGACGCCGCCCGCGCGGCGCTGTTCACGGTGAACGGCATCGTCAAACCGGCGCTGCTGGTCGACGGCAGGGTCGCAGGTCACGTCGCGACGAGCGCGAAACGGGGCGCCGCAGCGGTGGAGATCACTCTGCTGCAGAGGATTTCACGACGAGACCTTCCCGTCGTCGAGAAGGAGGCGATGCGGTTGCTGCGCTTCACGCACCCCGACGCCGAGTCGCACGACGTCAGGATCCCTGCGGTGCGGTGACGCTCTCGGCGGTCACGGTGACCACGGGGTGCTCGGCGCTCCGGCGAGCAGGCCGTGCGGTCGCGGCCGCGTGCACCGCGCCGACGAGGATGCCCGCCGCGGTCCCCCAGATCACCGCGAGGGCGGCGCCGCCGAGCAGCGCGAACAGGTAGGTGCCGAGCCCGGCGTGCTCGACGAAACTCAGGTACACCGAGCGAATCAGGTTGGCGGCGACCATTCCGACGACGGTCGCACCGACCCCGGCGGCGAACGCGCGCCACGGCCCGGCCACCGGTCGGGTCAGCCGGACCGCGACGACCGCGATCAGCACCAGCGCGGCGAGCAGGTCCACGAGCCAGTGCCCGGTGGTGGTCCGGCCGAGCGGCCACGGCCGCAGTGCCGGCACCGCGAACGGCAGTCCGATCGCGCTGGGCACCAGCAGTGCGGGGACGTACGTCATCACCGTCCCGGTCAGCGGCCAGACGCCCGCCAGCACCGTGACGGCGAGGGCGGTCGCCGCCGCGGGCAGCGGGCGGGACGGGACCGGGTCGGCCCGCCGGTTGGGCGATTCCGGCGCGCTGGTGTCGGGCATGTCGCAACATTAGTGGACAAATGTCCAATTCGGGGTTGAAAGTCGAGGCAGGCGTGCGGCGCATCCGAATCGTGTCCCTGGTGGTGGCGGCCACCCTCGTGCTCGCCGGTGGGGTCGCGGCCGCGTTGCGCAGCGACCCCGAACCGTCCGGCGTCTACCTGCGGGACGAGCAGGGCCGCGCCCTGATCCTGCGCGGCTTCAACACCGCGTCGAGCGCGAAGAGCACCCCGGACGGCATGCCGGAGTTCACCGAGGACCAGCTCGACCGCGAACACGCCGACATGGGCACGAACTTCGTTCGGTTCCTGATCTCGTGGCGGTCGGTGGAGCCGGAGCCCGGGGTCTACAGCCGGGAGTATCTGGACCGGGTCGCCGAGCGGGTCGGCTGGTACGCCGAGCGCGGCTATCACGTGATGCTCGACATGCACCAGGACCTGTGGTCCGGCGCGATCACCCCGGACGGCAGGACCGGCAACGGCGCCCCGGCCTGGGCCACGTACATGGACGGGATGCCGGTCGGCGAGCACGAGATGTGGGAGCAGTACTACCTGGACGCCGGCGTCATCCGTGCCTTCGACAACTTCTGGAACACCACCGGCGAGCATCCCGAGCTCGTCGAGCACTACGCGGGCGCGTGGCGGGCGGTGGCGGAGCGGTTCGCGGACGACCCCGCCGTCATCGCCTACGACCTGATGAACGAGCCCTACGGCGGCACCCTGCAGGGCCCGGTCTTCGAGGCCGGTCCGCTCACCTCGACGTACCAGCGGACCGCGGACGCGATCCGCACCGTCGACCAGGACACCTGGGTGTGCGTGGCCCCGCAGGCGATGGGCACCAACTGGGGCACCCCGAGCGGGCTCGGCAAGATCGACGACGCCCGCGAGGGTGATCCCCGGATCGCCTACTGCCCGCACATCTATCCGCTGCCGATGGACCTCGGCGGCGGATACGAGGGCACCTCGCGCACCCTCGTCGACGCGACCGTCGACTCGTGGCGGGCCAACGCGCAGCGCACCGCCGACGCGCTGGGGGGTGTGCCGATCGTCCTCGGCGAGTTCGGGCTCGACACCACCCTGCCCGGGGCACTCGACTTCGTGGACCGCATGTACGCGACGGCCGCCGAGATGGGTGCGGGGGTCAGCTACTGGTCCCGCGACCCCGGACCGTGGGGCCCGTACGAGGAGGACGGCACCCCCCGGAACCTGGTGGCCGCGCTCGACACGCCGTATCCCCGGGCCGTGGCCGGCACCCCGGTGACGTGGACCGCCCAGGTCGACCGGCTGGAGTTGACCTACCGGCCCGACCCGGCGGTCGGTGCGCCGACGGAGATCCACCTGCCGCGGCGCGGCTTCCCGGGCGGCGTCGACGTCGCGGGCGCCGACATCGTCGACTGGAACCAGCAGACCCGGCTGCTGACCGTGCGGACCCCGGCCGGCTCCGGTGACGTGACGCTCACCGTCACACCGATCCGCTGATCGGGCCGTTCGGCCGCCGGGTGTTAGATGGAGTGGTGATCGCCGACGTCCTGCCCTCCGTTCGTGCCCACCTGGTCGAGCACATCGGTGGACCGCAGCCGTCCGCCGCGTCGGTGACGTTCCTGGGGTTGGAGCCGCTCGAGGTGCTGCGCTTCGAGGCCGGCCGCGACGGCCTGGTCCGGTACGTCACGCTCGGGTGCTCGCGGCGGCCGATGGGCGACCCCAGCGATCTGGTCGCCGACCCGGTCCGCGGACCCCGCGCCGAGCTGGTGCTCACGGTGCGCGGCGGGCTCGGCGTGGCCTCGGGGGTGCACAAGTCGCTCGCCGTCCTCGCCGCCGCACCCGCGGTCGAGGGCGTGGTCCTCGCCGCCGACGGCCTGCTCGACCTGGGGGAGCCGCTGTGGGTGGGTGCACCGTTCACCGCAATCCTGATGGGGGACAGCGGCATCGACGACCTCCTGCTTCCGGAGCCGGCGGAGCCGGTGAAGTTCCTCGCCGCGGTGCCGATCACCGGGACCGAGGCGGCCTGGGTCCGGTTGCGGGGCGCCGCGGCACTCCGGGAGGCCTGGACCGAGGCCGGCATCGACGTGCGTGACCCCCGCCGCGGGCCCGTCTCGCTCTGAGGCCGAGCGGCGCTACAGCCAGTTGTTGCGCCGGAACGTCACGAACAGTCCGGCGCACACCACCGCGATGACGATGATCACCGCGGGATAGCCGAAACTCCACTGCAACTCCGGCATGTGCTCGAAGTTCATGCCGTAGACCCCGGCCACCATCGTCGGGACCGCCGCGATCGCGACCCACGCCGAGATCTTGCGCATGTCGGTGTTCTGCTGGACCGCGACCTTCGCCAGGGCCGCCTCGACCAGCGTGCTGAGCACCTCGTCGAACTCCGAGACCCGGTCGGCGACGATCGTGTGGTGGTCCTGGACGTCGCGCAGGTAACGCCGAACCTCCTTCGGCACACCGAGATTCGAATCCTGCCCGAGACGCTGCAGTGGCGCGCCGAGCGGCGCGACCGACTTGCGCAACTCGACGATCTCGCGCTTGAGCAGGTAGATCTGCTCGATCGCGACGTGGCTGCTGGGGCTGAACACGTCCTCCTCGAGCAGGTCCACGTCGTGTTCGACCGACTCGGTCACGGCCAGGTAGTTGTCGACGACGTGGTCGGCGATCGCGTGCAGCACCGTCGTCGGGCCGAGCGCCAGACGCGCCGGGTGCGCGTCCATTTCGGCGCGGACACCGGAGAGTCCGGAGTGGTCGCCGTGGCGCACGGTGACGACGAAGTCCCGCCCGACGAAGATCATGATCTCGCCGGTCTCCACGATCTCGCGGGCGGTCGAGATCGACTCGTGCTCGACGTAGTTCACGGTCCGTAGGACGAGGAACAGCACGTCGTCGTAGATTTCGAGCTTCGGACGCTGGTGCGCGTGCACCGCGTCCTCGACCATCAGCGCGTGGAGTCCGAAAACCTCTGCAATGGAGCTCATCTGGCGTTCGTCCGGGGCGTGCAGTCCGAGCCACACGAAGCCCTCGCCGCGTTCGCGCACCTCGGCGAGCGCGGCCGAGTGCGTGTACCGGCCAGGCTGCCGGTGGCCGTCGACGTAGACCGCGCAGTCGACGACGGCACGCGCCGCGGGGACCCGAATCGCGTGCGCGGACGTGTCGGCCGGTGTGCGGGACGGCCGCAGCGACGACCTCGGCGGCAGGGACGGCACCGCGGTCACCTCCAGGTCGCTCGGAACGTTCCGCTTCGATCCTATGCCGGGCGCGCCCCGGCGGCGGCCCGACGTGGCGCGCCGCCGCCTGGAAGAATGGCGGGGTGCGCATCGACCTCCACACCCACTCGACCGCCTCGGACGGAACCGACAGTCCCGCCACGGTGGTGCGCGCCGCGGGGGAGGCGGGTCTCGGGGTCGTCGCGCTGACCGACCACGACACCACGGCCGGCTGGGCGGAGGCCGTCGACGCGCTGCCCGCGGGATTGAGCCTGGTGCGGGGGATGGAGATGTCGTGCGAGGGTCGCGGCGAGGACGGGCGTCCCGTCGCGGTGCACCTGCTCGCGTACCTGTTCGACCCGGCGCACGAGGGATTCGCGCGGGAACGGGAACGGCTGCGCGCCGAACGGACGTCGCGGCTGCGGGGCATGGCCGAGAAGATGGCGGCCGACGGGCTGCCGGTGGACCCGGAGGCGGTCCTGGCGGCGGCCGGACCGGCGGCCGGGCGTCCGCACCTCGCGCGGGCCCTGGTCGAGGCCGGCGTCGTCGGATCGGTGAACGAGGCGTTCGAGGACCTGCTGAGCATCCGGGGGCGCTACTACGTGCACAAGGAGGACACTCCGCTGCCCGACGCGGTCCGGATGGTCGCGCAGGCCGGCGGGGTCAGCGTGATCGCCCACCCGCGCGCATCGGCCCGGGGCCGACTGATGGACATGAACCAGATCGGCGAGCTCGTCGCCGACGGGTTGTCGGGCGTGGAGGTCGCCCACCACGACCACGGCGCGGCGGACGAGGCGCTGCTGCGCGGCATCGCCGCGGACCTGGACCTGGTCGTGACCGGGTCCTCGGACTACCACGGCCGGAACAAGTCGGTGGTGCTGGGCGAGTTCGTCACCGCGCCCGAGCAGTTCGAGCGCCTCGTCGCGTCCGCGTCCGGCGTCGAGGTGGTGGCCGGATGAGTGACGCCTGGGTCGACGAGTACGACGGCGAGCGGTACGCGCAGGGCGATCCTCCGCCGCGGGAGCCGCGCCGGCAGCCGCCGCGACCGCCGCGGCGGACCGGTGCCGGGCGGGTGCTGCAGGCGCTCAGCGGGGCGGTCACCGCCGGGGTGGTGTTGCTCGCGGTGGTCGTGGTCGTGACCGCCTACCTGGGGTCGCGACGCGGGTTCCCCGGCCCCGGTGGGATGTCGGTGACGGCGCACGTTCTCGCGGCCGTCGCGGTGGTCGTCGCGCAGCGTTTCGCCGATCACCGTCGCGGTCCGCTCGCGGTGGCGGGGTCGGTGGCCGTGTTCTTGATCACAGTGCTGCTGCTCTGGACCCAGTGGTGGGGGTAGCTCACCCGCGACCCTGCTCACCGGTGAGATTTGCCCGGAGTGAGGCAACGGTGGCACACTTGCTGCACTCCACAGCCGGTGCCACAGCCCGACCGCGGAGCGAAGTCGGATTCAACCAGCGGCAGATTCCAGCGCCCGGACTCACCCCGTCCGGTGCCCACGAGCCTCCGGGCCGAGTGCCCTTCCCGTAGACCGATCGGGTTCCATCGTGCACCCTCGGAGCGCGCAAGAAGTCTCGTACGAAAACCTGCGGCTGCGTCGAAAAACATCCTTCGCCGCTGCTACTTACCAGTAACCCGCCCCCGAGTGGTGGCGGCATGAGTAGGAGTGTCATCGTGTCTCTCGTGTCTGAACCAACCACCCCGCCCAAGGTTGAGCTGACCGACGAGGAGATCTTCTCCGGCCACATCGGAGGCAAGCTCTCGGTCGAGACGACGGCCCCCCTCGATTCCCAGCGTGCGCTGTCCATCGCGTACACCCCCGGTGTCGCGCAGGTGAGCCGCGCGATCCACGCCGACGAGACCCTCGCCGACCGCTACACCTGGACCAGCCGCCTCGTCGTCGTCGTCAGCGACGGCTCCGCGGTGCTCGGTCTCGGCGACATCGGCGCCCGTGCGTCGCTGCCGGTGATGGAGGGCAAGTCCGCGCTGTTCAAGAACTTCGCCGGCCTGAACTCGATCCCGCTCGTTCTCGACACCAAGGATCCCGACGAGATCGTCGAGACGCTGATCCGGCTGCGCCCGAGCTTCGGCGCCGTGAACCTCGAGGACATCTCGGCGCCGCGGTGCTTCGAGATCGAGAAGCGGGTCATCGAGGCCCTCGACTGCCCGGTCATGCACGACGACCAGCACGGCACCGCGATCGTGGCGCTGGCCGCGCTCAAGGGTGCGGTCAAGGTCCAGAACCGGGACATCACGACGCTGCGCGTCGTCATCTCCGGTGCCGGCGCCGCCGGTGTCGCGTGCGCGAACATCCTGCTCGCCGCGGGCATCTCCGACATCACCGTGCTGGACTCGAAGGGCATCGTGTCGAGCGAGCGTGGTGACCTGAACGAGATCAAGGTGGACCTGGCGTCGCGCACCAACCCGGCCGGCCGCACCGGTGGCCTCGTCGAGGCGCTCGACGGTGCGGACGTGTTCCTCGGTGTCTCGGCAGGCACGGTGCCGGAGGAGATCATCGCGACGATGGCGGACAACGCGATCATCTTCGCGATGTCGAACCCGGATCCGGAGATCCACCCCGACATCGCGCGCAAGCACGCCGCGATCGTGGCCACGGGACGCAGCGACTTCCCGAACCAGATCAACAACGTGCTCGCGTTCCCGGGTGTGTTCAAGGGTGCGCTGGACGCCGGTGCCCGGCGCATCACCGAGGGCATGAAGCTGGCCGCCGCCGACGCGATCCTGTCCGTCGTCGCCGACGAGCTCGCTGCCGACAAGATCGTTCCGAGCCCGCTCGATCCGCGGGTGGCCCCGGCGGTCGCCGAGGCCGTCGCGAAGGCCGCCAAGGCCGAGGGCGTCGCCTGACCCGGTAACCATGCTCGTCAGCGGGGCCCCGTCGCACGCAGCGGCGGGGCCCCGCTGCATGCTGTCGGGTGGATCGCCCGCGTGGCCCGTCGCTCTCGGCCCGTGCTGCCGCCGGGCAGCGCGGTTCACGTGATGGCCGGCGCGGGCCACTTCCTCCGGCTCGAACGGCCACCGGAGGTGGGCATGCGCGTCCGGGAGTTCCTCACGGCGCGGTGACCACGACCGGGCGGCGCAGGCGGCCGGTGCCGGGCACCGACGCCCACACCGCCAGCGCGAACAGGCCGTCGACGGCCAGCGCCAGGACCGCGACGAGGATCGCGCCGACCACGACGCGCGGGTAGTCGCCGAGTGCCAGGCCGTCGAAGATGTACCGGCCCAGCCCGCCGAGGTTCACGTAGGCGGCGATGGTGGCGGTGGCGATGATCTGCAGTGCGCCGCCGCGGATTCCGCCGAGGATCAGCGGCAGCGCGTTCGGGATCTCGACGCGGGTGAGAACCTGGGTCTCGGTCATGCCCATCGACCGGGCGGCGTCGACGACGACCGGGTCGACGGACGCGACCCCCGCATAGGTGCCGGCGAGGACGGACGGCACACCGAGGAGCACCAGGGCCAGCATCGGCGGGATCAGGCCCAGCCCGAGCAGCAGCACCAGGAAGGTCAGCACGCCCAACGTCGGCAGCGACCGGAGCGCGTTGACCAGACCCACCAGCAGCACCTCGCCGCGGCGGGCGTGGCCGATCGCCAGTCCGAGCGGGACCGCGACCACGGCCGACAGGACGAGCGCGAGGAGGCTGTACCCGAGGTGCTCGACGATCCGGGCGGTGATGCCGGTCGGCCCCGACCAGTTCGCGGGGTCACCGATGTAGGCGAAGGCCGAACCGAAGATGTTCACGCCGGCCCCTCACCCGCCCGCAGCGCCGCGGCCGGCTCGTCGCGCGCCCGGCCCGTCCGTGTCCACGGCGTCAGCACTCGTCCCGCCAGGTACAGCAGCGCGTCGCACAACAGCGCCAACGCGACGATCGCGATGATGCCGGCCAGGATCTGGTCCGGGTAGTCACGCTGGTAGCCGCGGGTGAACAGGACGCCGAGCCCGCCGACGCCGATCAGCGATCCGACGGACACCAGCGAGATGTTCGTGACCGCCACGACCCGGACGTTCGCGATCAACACCGGAAGGGCGAGCGGCAGTTCGACGGTCAACGCCCGGCGCGCCGGGGCGTAGCCGACCGCGGTGGCCGCGTCGACCACCGCGGCAGGCACCGAGTCCAGGGCCTCCGGCACCGCACGCACCAGCAGTGCGGTCGAGTAGATGCTCAGCGCGATCACCACGTTGAGCGGGTCGAGGATCGACAGGCCGAGCAGCGGCGGCAGCGTCACGAACAGGGCCAGCGACGGGATCGTGAACGCCAGCGACGCCACGGTCAGCGTGGTGCGCCGCAGCCACGGAACCCGGCGGATCACGGCGCCGAGCGGGACCGCGACGATCAGGCCGACGAGCAGCGGAACCAGCGCGAGGTACAGATGCGTCGCGGCCAGATCGCGGACATACGCGAAATTGTCGACGAGCCAGCGCATCAGAGCGGTCGCCCGCCGTCGGTCCCGCCGCGCATCTCGGTGCGACGCTGCTCGGCCAGCGCGGCGATCACCTGCGTCGCGTCGATGCCGCCGACCACCCGGCCGGAATCGTCCACGGCCACACCTGTTCCCGACGGCGAGGAGATCGCGGAGTCCAGCGCCTGGCGGAGGTCGCCGCCGACGGGGAACACGGAACCTCCGGGGTGCATGCCGTCCGCGCCGATCCAGCCGACCGGTGCGCCGGTGTCGCCGACGACGAGCACCCACTCGCCCGAGCCGACGTGCAGGCCCGGCACCTGCGCCCGCGTCACAGTCCGGATCTCGGACAGCGGAACCTCGTCCGCGGTGCGGAACGACAGGCCGCGGTACCCGCGATCGCGACCGACGAACGCGGCCACGAAATCGGTTGCGGGGGAGGCGAGCACGGTGCGCGGGTCCGCGTGCTGTTGCAGCCGGCCGTGTGGACCGAACACCGCCACCCGGTCACCGAGCGTGACGGCCTCGTCGATGTCGTGGGTGACGAACACGATCGTCTTGCGCAGGTCCGCCTGCAGACGGCGCATCTCGGCCTGCAGGTCCGCCCGCACCACCGGGTCGACCGCGCTGAACGGTTCGTCCATCAGCAGAATCGGCGGGTCCGCCGCGAGCGCACGGGCGACGCCGACCCGCTGCTGCTGGCCACCGGACAGCTGCGCGGGGTAGCGCCCGGCCAGCGCGAGGTCGAGGCCGACCCGCTCGAGCACCTCGAGGGCCGCGCGGCGGGCGGTGCGGCGCGACTCGCCGCGCAGGACCGGCACGGTCGCGACGTTGTCGACGACGGTGCGGTGCGGCAGCAGGCCGGCTCCCTGGATGACGTAGCCGATCCCGCGCCGCAGCTCGACGGCGTCGGTGTCCGCGACCGCCCGGCCGTTCACGGTGACGGTGCCGGACGTGGGCGCCACCATCGCGTTGATCATCCGCATCGAGGTGGTCTTGCCGCACCCGGACGGGCCGACGAACACGGTCAGGCTGTGGGCCTCGACGGTGAGGTCGAGGTCGTCGACCGCGACCGTTCCGCCGGGGTAGCGCTTGGTGACCGACTCGAACGTGATCACGGCGGCCTACGACACCGGCCGGTCGAGTCCCTGCGCCTGCACCCACCGTGCCGCGGCGTCGGCGGGTTCGGTCTTGGCGTCGCCGGACACCGCGTCGTTCAGGGCGATCAGCTGGTCGGTGGTCAGCTTCGCGGACACGGCGTCGAGGACCGCGGAGAGCTTGTCCGACTTCTTCTGTGCCCGCAGCAGGGGCACCACGTTCTGGGCCGGGAAGTTGTTCTTCGGGTCCGCGAGGACCACGAAGTCGTTCGCGCCGATCGCCGGCGAGGTGGTGAAGATGTTTGCGGCCGTGACCTTTCCGTCGGCCAGCGCGCGCACCGTCGCCGGGCCGCCGCCGTCGGCGATCGGCACGAAGTTGCCGGGCGCGATGTCGAGGCCGTAGTTCTCGCGCAGTCCGGGCAGCCCGGCCGGGCGTTCCTGGAACTCGGCGGGGGCGGCGAACGTGACCTCCGGTGAGTGCGGCGCGAGGTCCCCGATCCCGGTGAGCTGCCAGCGGTCCGCGGTTCCGCGGGTGACGACGACGGCGTCCTTGTCCTCGCCCGGAGCCGGGGTGGTGATCGCCAGGTCCGGTCCGACGGCCGCGGTGAGCGCCGCGTTCACGTCGGGGGCGCTGGTCGCGGTCGCGTTCTTGTCGAGGAACTGCAGCAGATTGCCCGTGTAGTCCGGGATCACGTCGATCGATCCGTCGCGGAGCGCCGGAACGTACGTCTCGCGGCTCCCGATCCCGAGCTTTGTGCTCACGGCGAAACCGTTGGCCCGCAGCGCCTCGGCGTAGACGTTCGCGACCGTCTCGGACTCGGGGAAGTTCGCCGAGCCGACGATCACCGCGTTCGGGTCGGTGCTGCCACCGCCGGTGGCGAGGGGGTCGGAGTTCCCGCACGCGGTGACCGTGGTGAGGACGAGCGCGGCCCCGAGCGCGAGGCGGGAGCGGAACGAGATCGTCATGGTGTCCTTCCGTCGGATCCTTCCGTCAGCGCCCGGCCGCTCGTGCCGACGCCGGCGCTCAGTGTAACGATGGATGCCGTGATCGCACGGTGAGCAGAGGAGCGTGGCGCGCGATGAATCTCCGGGTGGCCAGGGTCGTGGCGGCGGCCGCGACGGCGGCGGCGGCCGTCGCCGGGTGCGCGCCGAGCAGCACACTGACCGCGGATCCGGCGCCGGCCGCGGTCACCGTCGGCGCGGGAGCGTCGCCGGACAGCCGGGTGCTCGCCGAGATCTACGCCGGGGTGCTGCGCGGCGCCGGATCCCCGGTGCGGACCGAGCCCGGACTGGCCGGGGGAGAGGACCTGACCGCGCTCGACGCCGGCACCGTGACACTGGTCCCCGAGTACACCGGAGAGCTGCTGCTCCGGCTGCAGCCGGGTGCGTCCGCGATCACCTCGGACGAGGTCTACGAGGAACTGAACAGATCTCTCCCGCAAGGACTCTCGGTGTCGGACCCGGGCAGCGCGCAGGCGCCGAACGCCGGCGACGCGGGTGAGGAGGGCGGCACCCGCCCGGCGCTCGACGTGGTGCCCGTGATGCGGACGGGTGTGCTGACCGAGCCGCAGATCAAGGCGCTGAGCGTCGTCGCGGGGGAATTGACGTCGGCGGAGCTCGCCGCGATGACGGACTCCGTCGACCGCGGCGAGCGCACCCCCGAGCAGGCGGCCGCGGACTGGCTCGCCGCGCGTCAGTAGCGGCTACGCCACCCGCCGGGTGCGTGCCAGGGCGTCGCGCAGGAAGCCGCCGAGTTCGCGCACCGCGTCGTCGGCGTCGCGGACGAGCGAGGCCTGCAGGTGCGCGACGTGCCACAGGGTCGGGTACTCGGTGAACGTGACCGTGACGCCGGCGCCGCGGAGCCGGCCGACCAGCTCGACGACCTGCGGGTGGAGCACCTCGCCGGTACCGACGTGCACGATCGTCGGCGGCAGCCCCGACAGGTCGCCGAGCAGGGGAGCGAAGCCGGGATCGGTGCGGTCGCCGCCACCGAGGTACGCGGCGGCGGCACGGTACGACCACCCGGTGTTCACGACCAGGTCCCGCGGGAACGGGGCGTCGCGGGCCCCCGGGTCCACCCACGGCGCGATCAGCCCGAGCGCGGCCGGACGTACGCCGTGCCGGTCGATCAGCCGGCGGGCGGTCGCCAGTGCCAGGCCTCCGCCCGCCGAATCGCCCGCGACCGCAACCCGGTCCGGCGTGAACCCGTGCTCCGTGACGATCTGCAGGAACGCGGCGACCGCGTCCTCGAACGCCGCCGGGTAGGGATGCTCCGGAGCCAGCCGGTAGTCGAGCACGTACACCGCGGCACCGGTCTCGCGGGCCAGGTGCGCGGCGACGGACCGGTGGGTGGTCGGGGAGCCGAGCGTGTACCCGCCGCCGTGCAGGTACAGCACCGCCGTGCGCCGTTCGGTGGCGCCGACGGTGACCCGCTCGGCCGGGCGGCCCGCCAGAGTGGTCCGCCGCACGACGGTGTCCCGCGGCAGCCGCTGGACCACGGCCCCGGCGTCGAGGATTCTGCGGGCCACCGGCGCCGGGAGCGACCGGTGCAGTGCCAGGCGGTAGAACAGGCCCAGATTGGCGGCCACCAGCGGCCGTGGCAGGTACGGCATCGGACTACGCCGTCTTCGACTTCGGCAGCACGCGCCCGGCGACCTCCGCGACGATCCGCTGGTAGCTCGAACCGACCAGCCGCACCCAGGCGTCGAGGAGCTTGGCGTCCGCGCCGATCAACACCCGCGCCTTGCCCCTGCGGACCCCGTTCACGATCGTCGCGGCCGCGTCCTCCGGAGTCGTACGGGCCAGCTTCCGGTCGAAGAACTCGGCGAACGTGGCCAGGTCCTCGCCGGGGCCGGCGGTGGCGTTGCGTGCGATGGCGGTCTTGATGCCGCCCGGGTGCACGCACGTCACCTTGACCGGGTGCTTCGCGATGAGCATCTCCTGGCGCAGCGACTCGGTGAATCCGCGGACCGCGAACTTCGCCGAGTTGTAGGCGGACTGCCCGGGCATCGACAGCAGACCGAACAGGCTGGACACGTTGACCACGTGACCGTCGCCGGATGCGATCAGGTGCGGCAGGAAGGCCTTGGTGCCGTTGACGACTCCCCAGAAGTCGACGTCCATGATGCGTTCGATGTCCTTGAAATCGGACTTGACGAACTCGCCGTGGTAGGCGATGCCGGCGTTGTTGTAGACCTGGTTGACCCCACCGAAGTAGGCGACGACCGCGTCGGCGTACTCGAGCACCGCCTCGCGCTGGGTGACGTCGAGGTGATCGGACCTGACCTCGGCGCCCAGGGCCTTCGCCTGCCGGGCGGTCTCGGCGAGTCCGACCGAGTCCTGGTCGGACAGTGCCAGTTTCGCGCCCCGGCGAGCCAGGTTCAGCGCGAGTGCGCGACCGATGCCGGAACCGGCGCCGGTGATGACGACGACCTTGCCTGCGAACTCGCTCACTGAACCGTCACCTTCTCGTCGTCGCTGTCGGGGGAGGTCGCCGGGGTGCCGATGGTGGCCGCCGGCAGGTCTGCGACGTTCACGCTGTCGTAGGCCTCGAGGTCGAATGTGCGCGTGATGCCCCGGAACTCGAACGTGAAGCCGGGCCACAGCGTGGTGTTGTTGCCGTGCTTGTCGAGGTACCAGCTGGCGCAACCGCCGTTGTTCCAGACGCTGTGCGACAGCTTCTCCTGCAGGTCGCGGTTGTAGGCGTCCTGCACGTCCTTGCGGACCTCGATGGTGCCGATGTCGTTGCGCTCGACGACGTCGAGCGCGTCGACGACGTAGTTGAGCTGCGATTCGATCATGTACACCATCGACGTGTGGCCGAGGCCGGTGTTCGGGCCGACGAGGAAGAACATGTTGGGGAAGTTCGCGATCGCGGACCCCTTGTAGCCCTGCTGACCGCTCCTCTCGAAAACCTCTGCGGCGCTGCGGCCGTCCTTGCCGAAGATGCCGGCGAAGGTCGGGGAGTCGGTGACGTGGAAGCCGGTGGCGACCACGATCGCGTCGACCTCGCGGGTCCGGCCGGTCCGGTCGACGATCCCGGTCGCGGTGACCTCGGCGACGCCGTCGGTGACCAGGTCGACGTTGGACTGCGCGAGTGCCGGGTAGTAGTTGTTCGAGATCAGCATCCGCTTGCAGCCGATCTGGAAGTTCGGGGTGACCTTCCTGCGCAGCACCGGGTCCTTGATCTGGCGGCGCAGGTGAATCTGTGCGGTCAGCTGAAGCGGCTTCATGAAGACCGGCGCCTTGGCCAGCCCGACGACCTGCGTCTCACGCATCAGGTAGATCCCGAGCCGGGACAGCTTCTGGAAGCCGGGAAGGTGCTTGAACGCGAACCGCTCGGCGGCGGTGTACTCGCGGTCGGCGCGGGGCAGGATCCACGGTGCGGTGCGCTGGTACACGTCGAGCTGCTCGGCCTTGGCGGCGAGCTGAGGGACGATCTGGATCGCGGACGCGCCGGTGCCGATCACCGCCACACGCTTGCCGGTCAGGTCGTAGTCGTGGTTCCACTGCGCGGAGTGGAAGATCTCGCCTTCGAACCCCTCGATGCCCTTGATGTCCGGCAGGGACGGCTCGCACAGCGCGCCGATCGCGGAGACGACGAACTTGGCGACGAACGAGCCCTGCGAGGTCTCGACCATCCAGCGGGCCCGGTCGGCGTCCCAGCGCGCGGACTGCACGTCGCAGTTGAAGACGTGCTTGTCGAGGACGTTGTACTTGCGGGAGACCGACTCGATGTACCGCTGGATCTCCGGCTGCCGCGAGAAGGACCGCGTCCAGTCGGGGTTCAGTGCGAACGAGTACGAGTACAGGTGCGACGGGACGTCGCAGGCGGCACCGGGGTAGGTGTTGTCGCGCCACGTGCCGCCGACGTCCGATCCCCGTTCGAGCACGACGAAGTTCTTCTTGCCCGCCTGGGACAGCTTGATGGCGGCACCGAGACCTGCGAAGCCGCTGCCGATGATCAGAGTGTCGATCTCGCGCGGAGCAGTCCCCGCCTTCGCGGCGGTACCTGTAACTGGGAGACTCATGTACCGAAGGATATGGGCCTATTGAGCCGCAGTCAACAGTCTGTTGATCACCGTTCAGTAAGATGGTGAGTCATGGAGGTGGTCAAGCGCACCCGAATGAGCCCGGAGGACCGGCGTGCCCAGCTGCTCGAGCTCGGCGCCCGCATGCTCGCCGAGCGTCCCCTCGAACAGATCTCGGTCGAGGAGATCGCCGATCAGGCCGGTGTCTCCCGTGGCCTGCTGTTCCACTACTTCGCGTCGAAACACGACTTCCACCTGGCAATCGTCCGGCACGCAGGCGCCGACATGCTCGTGCACACCGAACCCGACCCGGCGCTCGAACCGATCGAGATGCTGCGGACCGCGGTCGCCGCGTACGTCGACTACGTCTCGGACAACCGCAACACCTACGTCTCGTTGCTGCGCGGCAGCGCCAGCGGGGACGAGGAGATGCGCGAGGAGTTCGAACGGACCCGCGCGGCGATGGCCGACCGGATCATCGCGTACCTGCCGCGCGTCGGCATCACTCCCGACGCCCGGGCCGCCCTCGCGGTCCGCGGCTGGATCGCGTTCGTCGAGGAGGCCACGATCAGCTGGCTCCGCGACGCCCGGATCACCCGCGAGGAGCTGATCGACCTGCACGTCGCGGCGCTGCCCGCCGTCACCCTCGGCGCGTCCGCGGCGGCCGCGCTACTGCAGTGACACCGGTCGGCCGGCGGTAACAGGCCGGCTAGCGGTAACAGTACGAATCGGACGAGGCGTCGCCACCCTGGAGCCGGACCTGGTGCGCCCGGAGGCCCCGGAAGTCCCCGTCGTGCGGGAAGAAGCGCTCGTCGACGGTCATCCCGCCGCGAGGATCTGTGTGCAGCAACGCCATCCAGGCGCCTACCCCGTCCGGGTAGAACTGGTCGTCCCACGCCCCGTACAGGGAGTTGGTGAGGTACACCCGGCGGCCGTCCCGGCTGATCTCGACCATCTGCGGGCCGCCGGTCAGCGGTCGGCCCGGTGCCGCCGGATGCGGGGTGCGGCCGACGATCCCGCCGAGCCGGACGGACCCGGTCTCCCGCGGGGCGGCGGGATCGCGCACGTCGAACTGCTTGAGCTCGCCGGTTCCCCAGCACGAGACGTAGAGGAACTCGTCGTCGACCGACAGGTCGATGTCGGTGACCAGCGGCGGCACGGCACCGAACGGCTTCAGCGCCGGCGGCAGCAGGTCCGGATCCGCCGGCTCGGCCGGAATGGTGATCACCCGGTCCACCGCCCAGGTGTCGTCGTCGCGGTGCCAGCGCCACACCGAAGCCGACAGGTCCTCGGTCGAGACGACCACGCCGACGAATCCCCAGGTGGCCTCCGGGTCGTGCGACGGGCGCAGTTCGAGCGGCATCTGGTGCTGCGCGCCGAGGTCCACCCGCTGCCGGTGCTCGCCCGTGGCGAGGTCCCAGAAGTGGATGGCGTGGCCGTAGCGGTTCTCCAGCAGCAGGTCGGGCACCAACCCGTCCTCGATCATCGACGGCGTGCCCCACTCGCTGCTGATCAGTGTGTTCCGGCCCAGATGCCACCAGGCGTCGTACGCGAAGTACTGCGGCCCCCGGTCGGTTTCCCACTGCCGGAGCACGTCGAACGTGTCGTGGTCGAGCAGCGCGATCCCGCCCGGTCCGTCCGCTCCGTCGGCGCCGCCGATGCAGGTCAGGAACACGCCGTCCGGCCCGCAGTGCAACGTGTGCGGTCGGGAGTAGCCGGCCCTGGCGGCGAGCTCTTCGGCGTCCACGACCCTGACCACGGTCGGCCGGCGGGGGTCGGGCTCGGTGTCGAGCACGTACAGGGCGGACGAACGCAGGCCCGGCACGATCAGGTACCGGCGGGCCAGCCCTGCCATGTCGTGACCCTCGTGCTTCAGCGCGCTGCTGCACGCGTTCCAGCCGAAGTGGTGCAGTTCGTTGCCGCGCCCGGGAACCTCGGTCCAGCCCACCACCCGGCCGAATGTGTCCGAGCCGGGATCCACGTCGATCACGCTCATCGCGTCGGGTTTGTCCGCCGCGCGGTCGAACGCGGCCACGTAGGCCAGTCGTTCCGGTGGGGCGGCGGCCGCGTCCGCTGCCGTCCGATAGAAGGTCGGGTCGGTGGTTGGCTGATTCATCTTCAGCCTCCTTAGTCGACGGGTAGACCCGCTTCTCAGACTAGGAGAACCGGCCGGGGTGCGGAACCGCACCGAGTTCAGAGATGGCGCAGGTAACGGTCCGGGGCGTCCAGGAAGGCGCGCCAGTCGCGGACCCGGTCCAGGTCCTCCCAGGCCGGGTGCTCGATGCCGTCCTCGGTGAGTTCCCAGATGTCGGCCCGGGGCAGGCGGCGAGGACGGGGGAGTGCGTCGCCACGATCACCTGGGACCCCTCGGCGACCAGGTCGCCGATCACCCCGAGCAGGGCCAGGCAGGACCGGAACGACAGTGCCGCCTCCGGTTCGTCGAGAATCCACAACCCCACCCCGACCGGGCGTTCGGCGACGTAGTGCAGGAACGACTGGCCGTGGGAGAGTTCGTCGAAGCCCTGATCGGCGCTGCGCACCCGGTCCGCGTCCGCCCGCGCGAACACCGCGTGCATGGTCTCGGCGCGGAGGAAGCACCCGCCGTGCGGGCGCGGCCGGGCGCCGACACAGGTCAGGTGCCACGGCAGGTCGGTGTCCTCGGCGCTGCCGCCCGCCGACCACATCCGGTCCTGCGCACCGGTGAACCCCGACTGCCACGCCCCGGCGACGGCCTCGACGAGCGTCGACTTGCCGACCCCGTTCTCGCCGACGATCACCGTCACCGGGTTCGTGAACTCCACGCCGCGACCGCACAGTTCGGCGATCGCGGGAACCTCCAGATACCAGGAAGCCGGGTCGAATCCATCCCGTGGGGTGAACTCGACCCGGCCCAGCGGTAACTGCACGGCTCGCCGTGGGTCGGTGTCGTCAGGCGGTCACGCGCTCAGCGGAACGCCTCGTCGATGATCTCCTGCTGCTCGACGGCGTGCACCTTGCTCGAACCCGACGACGGGGCCGACATGGCACGACGCGAGATCCGCTTGATGCCGGCCAGCTTCTCCGGCAGCTTCTCCGGCAGGGCGAGACCGAACAGCGGCCACGCGCCCTGGTTCGCCGGCTCCTCCTGGACCCAGCGGAACTCGGTGGCGTTCGGGTAGCGGTCCAGGGTCTCGCGCAGACGCCGGCTCGGCAGCGGGTACAGCTGCTCGATCCGCACGATCGCGATGTCGTCGCGGCTGTCCTTCTGCTTGCGCGCCAACAGTTCCCAGTACAGCTTGCCGCTGACCAGCAGCACGCGGGTGACCTTGGAGCGGTCGCCGCCCCCGGTCTCGTACGTCGGCTCCTCGAACACCGAGCGGAACTTGCCGGTGGTGAAGTCCTCGAGCTCGGACACCGCGGCCTTGTTGCGCAGCATCGACTTCGGGGTGAACACCACCAGCGGGCGGCGGATGCCGTCGAGGTGGTGGCGACGCAGCAGGTGGAAGTACGACGCCGGGGTGGACGGCACCGCGACGGTCATCGAGCCCTCGGCGCACAGCTGCAGGAACCGCTCGATGCGGCCCGAGGTGTGGTCCGGGCCCTGGCCCTCGTGGCCGTGCGGCAGCAGCAGCACGACGTCGGAGAGCTGACCCCACTTCGCCTCACCGGAGGAGATGAACTCGTCGATGATGGTCTGCGCGCCGTTGACGAAGTCGCCGAACTGCGCCTCCCACAGCACGAGCGCGTCGGGGTTGCCGACCGAGTAGCCGTACTCGAAGCCCAGGCCCGCGAACTCGGTCAGTGCCGAGTCGTAGACCATGTACTTGCCGCCGTTGTCCGCGTTCGCCGCGATCTGCGCGATCGGGTTGTACTCGTCGCCGTTCTTGCGGTCGATCAGCACCGAGTGGCGCTGGGTGAACGTGCCGCGGCGCGAGTCCTGACCGGCCAGGCGCACCAGGGCGCCCTGCTCGACCAGCGAGCCGAACGCGAGCAGCTCCGCGAACGCCCAGTCGATCTTGCCCTCGCGGGACATCTCGTGCCGCTTCTCGATGACCGGCTTGACGCGCGGGTGGACCGTGAAGCCCTCCGGCACGTTCAGGAACGCGTCACCGATGCGGGCGAGCGTCGCCGCGTCGACCGAGGTCTGCAGGCGCGCCGGCGGGGTCTGGTCCAGCTCGACCGACTCCGACGGTTCCGGCTTGAACTTCTCCAGCTCGCGGACCTCGTTGAACACCCGCTCCAGCTGACCCTGGTAGTCACGCAGGGCGTCTTCGGCTTCCTTGAGCGAGATGTCGCCGCGGCCGATCAGGGCCTCGGTGTAGCTCTTGCGGACGCTGCGCTTGGTGTCGATCAGGTCGTACATCGCCGGCTGCGTCATCGACGGGTCGTCGCCCTCGTTGTGGCCGCGGCGGCGGTAGCAGATCATGTCGATGACGACGTCCTTGTTGAACTTCTCGCGGAAGTCCACGGCCAGACGCGCCACCCAGGTGCACGCCTCCGGGTCGTCGCCGTTCACGTGGAACACCGGCGCGCCGATCATCTTCGCGACGTCCGTGCAGTACTCGGACGAGCGCGAGTGCTCCGGCGCGGTGGTGAAGCCGACCTGGTTGTTGACCACGATGTGCACGGTGCCGCCGGTGCGGTAGCCGCGCAGCAGCGCCAGGTTCAGGGTCTCCGCGACGACACCCTGACCGGCGAACGCGGCGTCGCCGTGCAGCATCAGCGGCAGGACGGTGAAGCCCTCCTGGCCCTTGTCGAGGATGTCCTGCTTGGCGCGGACCAGACCCTCGAGCACCGGGTCGACGGCCTCGAGGTGCGACGGGTTCGCGGTGAGCGAGACCTTGATGTCGTTGTCGCCGAACATCTGGATGTACTGACCCTCGGCGCCGAGGTGGTACTTCACGTCGCCGGAGCCGTGCGCGGCGGCCGGGTTCATGTTGCCCTCGAACTCGGTGAAGATCTTCGAGTAGGGCTTGCCGACGATGTTCGCGAGCACGTTCAGGCGACCGCGGTGCGGCATGCCGATGACGACCTCGTCGAGGCCGTGGTCGGCGGACTGGTCGATGACGGCGTCCATCATCGGGATGACGGACTCGGCGCCCTCGAGCGAGAACCGCTTCTGGCCGACGTACTTCGTCTGCAGGAACGTCTCGAACGCCTCGGCGGCGTTGAGCTTGCTCAGGATGTACTTCTGCTGCGCGACGGTCGGCTTGACGTGCTTCGCCTCGACCCGCTCCTGCAGCCACTTCATCTGCTCGGGGTCGAGCATGTGGGTGTACTCGACGCCGACGTGACGGCAGTACGCGTCGCGCAGGATCGAGAGCACGTCGCGCAGCTTCGCCCGGTCCTTGCCGTTGAAGCCGCCGACGTTGAACTCGCGGTCGAGGTCCCACAGGGTCAGGTCGTGGGTGGTGACGTCGAGGTCGGGGTGGCTGCGGAACTTGTCCTTGACGAACTGCAGCGGGTCGGTGTCGGCCATCAGGTGGCCGCGGTGCCGGTACGCGGCGATCAGCTCGAGCACGCGGGTGCTCTTGTCGACCGCGCCCTCCGGCACGTCCTGACGCCAGCGGACCGGCTCGTACGGGATGTGCAGCGAGTGGAAGATCTCGTCGTAGAACTCGTCGCTGATCAGCAGGTTGTGGATCGTCCGCAGGAAGTCGCCGGACTCGGCGCCCTGGATGATCCGGTGGTCGTAGGTCGACGTCAGGGTCATCAGCTTGCCGACGCCCATCTCGGCGATCTTCTCGGCGCTCGACCCCTGGAACTCGGCCGGGTACTCCATCGCGCCGGCGCCGATGATCGCGCCCTGGCCCTGCATCAGACGCGGCACCGAGTGCACGGTGCCGATGCCGCCCGGGTTGGTCAGGGAGATCGTCACGCCGGACATGTCCTCGGCGGTGAGCTTGCCGTCGCGGGCGCGGCGGACGATGTCCTCGTACGCCGAGTAGAACTGCACGAAGTTCATCGACTCCGTGCCCTTGATCGCGGCGACGACCAGCGACCGGTTGCCGTCCTTGCCGGGCAGGTCGATCGCCAGGCCAAGGTTGGTGCCGCCCGGGGTGACGACGTTCGGCTTGCCGTCGATCTCGGCGAAGTGCCGGTTCATGTTCGGGAAGGCGTTGACCGCCTGCACGATCGCGTAGCCGAGCAGGTGGGTGAAGGACACCTTGCCGCCGCGGGTGCGGGCGAGGTGGTTGTTGATGACGATCCGGTTGTCGAACATCAGCTTCGCAGGGATGGCGCGAACGCTGGTGGCGGTCGGGATCTCGAGGGAGGCGGACATGTTGCGAGCCACCGCGGCGGCGGCACCGCGAAGCACCTTGGACTCGGCCTCGCCGGTCGGGGTGGCCGCCGCCGGAGCAGCAGGCTTGGCGGCCGGGGCGACGGGCTTCGTCGGGGCGGGAGCAGCGGCGGCCGGGGCGCTCGGCGGGGCGGGTGCCGGGGTCGGCGCGGGCGGGGCCGGGGCCGGGGCGGCCGGAGCCGGCGCAGCTGCGGTGGGCGGGGGAGTCGCGACGGCGATGCCGTTGGTGGCGGCGCCGTTCTTGGTGGAGGTGGTCGTGGTGGCTGCGGGAACGGTCACGGGGATCTGCCCGTTCGCGCCCGGCGCATCCGGCTTGTAGTCGGTGAGGAACTCGTGCCAGCTCGCGTCCACGGATGAGGGGTCATCCTGGAAACGCTGGTACATCTCGTCAACAAGCCACTGGTTCTGTCCGAATTGTGACGTAGAACTGCTGCTCACGGCAGGTGTTCGCCTCGTTTCTCTCTTGGTCCCCGATCGGCGCTTGTACACCCGAGGCTAGTCCCCTCCGGTGACGGGCGCGCACCGGGCGCGTGTCGAGTGATCTGGGTCACTCGACGGTGATGAACGCCCTCAATCGAGGACAGCCACGGCCGCGCGATTATTCCCGACCTGGCTGCGGGTGGCGTCCCACAACCGCTCGTACGGACCGCCGGCACGCCGCAGCACCTCGTGCGGTCCGACCTCGACGATCCGGCCGCCGTCGATCACCACCACGAGGTCGGCGCGGGCGGCGGTCGCCAGGCGGTGCGCGACGACCACCGACGTGCGCCGCCGGGTCAGCATCCGGCCGGCCTCGAGCACGGTCCGCTCGGTCGCGGGGTCCAGGGTCGCGGTCGCCTCGTCCAGCAGCAGCAGGTCCGGGTCGACCAGTTCGGCGCGGGCGAGCGCGACGAGCTGGCGTTGGCCCGCCGACAACCCCTGGCCCCGCTCGCCGATCGGGGTGAGCATGCCCCCCGGCAGCGCCGCGATCATGTCGAGGGCGCCGACCGCCCGCGCCGCGGCGGTGATCTCGGAACGGCTGGCGTCCGGGCGGCCGTAGGCGATGTTCGAGGCGACGTCGCCCGAGAACAGGTGCGCCTCCTGCGGGACGACGCCGAGCCGTCCGCGGTACTCGTGCAGCGGGTAACCGCGCAGGTCGACGTCGTCGACGCGGACGGCCCCGGCGGTCGGGTCGTAGAAGCGGGCCAGCAGCTTGACGACGGTGGACTTGCCGGCGCCGGTCCGGCCGACGAGCGCGACCGTGGTGCCGGGGTCGATCCGCAGGCTCACGGACTGCAGGGCGTCGGTGTCAGCACGTCGATACCGGAACGTCACAGTGTCGAAATCGACGGAGCCCCGCAGGTGCCCCACGATCGGTGTCGTGCCGGCCTGCGTCGCGGTCTCGATCGAACTCGGGGTCCGCAGCAGGTCGCCGATCCGCCGGAGGCCGACCTGAGCCTGCTGGTACCCGTCGAAGACCTGCGACAACTGCTGGATCGGCCCGAACAGCAGACCGAGGTACAGCACGAACGCGACGAGCACACCGGACGTCGTGTCGCCGTCCGCGATGCGCATCGCGCCGACGTACACGACCGCGGCCAGCGCCAGGTCGGACAGCAGGGTGATCAGCGGAAAGTACACGGAGATCGCGGTCTGCGAACGCATCCGTGCGCGCCGGTACCCGTCCGCACGCTCGGCGAACCGCTGGGCCGCGAAGTCCTCCCGCCGATAGGCCTGCGCCGCCCGCAGGCCGGTCACGTTCTCCTGGAAGTCGGCGTTGACCACCGAGATCCGCTCCCGCGACACCGAGTACGCCGTCGACGACACCTTGCGGAAGACCAGCGTCGCGACCAGCAACGGGGGCACCGCGGCCAGCGCGACCAGGGCGAGCACCGCGTCGGTGAGCATCAGCGCCACCGAGATCCCGGCCACCGTCAGCACGCTGACCACCGCGGTCGACAGCCCGGTCTGCAGGAACGACGACAGTGCGTCCACGTCGGTGGTCATCCGGGTCATGATCCGGCCCGACAGCTCCCGCTCGTAGTAGTCGAGTCCGAGTCGTTGCAGGTGGGCGTAGCTGCGGACCCGCAGCCCGTACAGCACCTTCTCCCCGGCCCGCGCGGTGATCACCGTCATCACGGCGACGACGAGCCAGTCCACCGCGACCAGCGCGACCCCGGCCGCGGACGCCCACCACAGCGCCGGCGGGTGGTCGGGAGTGACACCGTGGTCGATCGCGAACCGGACGATCGACGGGAAGACGACGCCGGCCAGCGAATCCAGCGCCAGGCACAGCACGACCGCCGCGAGGATCCACCGGACCGGGTGCAGCAGCGTCGCCAACCGGAACCCGGGGTCGGGCCGCCGCAGCTGCGCGTCGTCGAGTCCGGGTGTCTCGGTGGCGGGCGGCAACGCGGCCACCTCCGCGCGCAGTGCCGGGGTGGCGGCGATGTCACCCATCGCGCCCGCCATCGGGCCGCCGCCGCGACCGCCGTGCCCGCCGCCGCCCGGCGCGGTCGCCGTGTGGGCCGGCACCGCGTCCGAGACCACCGCGCCGAACGCGGCATCCGGCACCGTGTCCGGCCACAGGACGCCCTCGCCGGGCACCGGGCGTTCAGCGGACGGCGGCGGCCCGTCGGGTTCGGTGTCGGGATCGGGGTCCGCGAGCAGGGTTCGGAACAGCGGGCACCGGGCGTCGAGTTCCTCGACGGTGCCGGTGTCGAGGACGCGGCCCTCGTCGAGCACCGCGACCCGGTCCGCCAGCGAGAGGGTCGACCGGCGGTGCGCGAGGATCAGCGTGGTGCGGTCCTTGCGCTGCCGCAGGGTGTCGAAGATCGAGGCCTCGGTGGCGGCGTCCACGGCCGAGGTGGCGTCGTCGAGGATCAGCAGCCGGGGATCGACGAGCAACGCCCGGGCGAGCGCGACGCGCTGGCGCTGCCCGCCGGAGAGCGTCAGTCCCCGTTCGCCGACGACGGTGTCGTATCCCTCGGAGAGGGCCTCGATGAACTCGTCGGCCTGCGCCATCGCCGCGGCGGCCCGGATCTCCTCGGCGCTCGCGTCCGGGCGACCGAGGGCGATGTTCGCCGACACGGTGTCCGAGAACAGGAACGGCTCGTCGAAGACCAGCCCGACCGCCTCGCGCAGTTCGTGGGCGCGCAGGGCTGCGACGTCGAGGTCGCGGCCGTCGACGGTGAGCGCCACGGTGCCCGCGCTCGGCGCGTAGAACCGGGGCAGCAGCAGCGACAGCGCGGTCTTGCCGGACCCCGCGCGGCCGACGACGGCGAGCGACTCGCCGGGCGCGATGTCGAGATCCAGTCCGGTCAGGACCGGCCGGTTCGGGTCGAATCCGAAGTGTGCGTCGCGGATCCGGACACCGAGCGGACCGTCCGGCAGGGGGGCCGGGTGCGGCGGATCGGCGACCTCGGGTTCGGTGTCGATCACCTCGTGGACCCGTTCGACCGCGGCACGCGAGAGCTGCGCCATGATCACCACCGACGACAGCAGCCGGGTCACGTTCGCCATCGTCGCGACATAGGTCGCGAACGCCAGGAAGGTGCCGACACTGATCGAACCGGCCAGCGCGAGCGCGCCGCCGAGCGCGATCACCCCGACCAGGCCGAGCTGCGGCAGCGCGGCCATCGTCGGGGCGAACCGGGCGTTGATCCGCGCCGCGCGCAGCCGCTCCGCGTACAGCGTCCGGCCGAGGTCCTCGAGCCGCGCCACCGCGCGAGCCTCCTGACCGAAGCCCTTGACGACACGGACCCCGGTCACGGTCTCCTCGACATGCTGGGCGAGGTCGGCGGCGCGTTGCTGCGCGGACCAGGTGGCCGCGAACAGGGTGGGCCGGATCTTCCACACCAGCAGCGACACCGCGGGCACGACGAGCAGCGCGACGACGGTGAGCAGTGGCGACAGCCACGCCATCACGACGATCGCGAGCAGGAACTGCAGCAGTGCGCCTGCCGACAGCGGCACCATCGCCAGCAGGCCCTGCACGAGCTGCAGGTCGGTGATCGACCGGGAGACCACCTGCCCGGTGCGGATCTGGTCCTGCCCGACACCGTCGAGGCGTTGCAGCGACCCGAGCAGACCCAGCCGCAGATCGTGCTGGACGTCGAGGGACAGCCTGCCGGCCAGCATCCGGCGCCCGAACTGGCAGCCGAAGCGGACCACACCGAGGGCGGCGATCGCCGCCGCGATCGCGCCGATCACCTCCGTGGTGCCCGCCGTGGCGTCGTCGATCGCGGTCCGGGTCAGCAGCGGGAAGGTGATGTCGATGACCGCGGCGATCGCCGTGACCACGAGCGCACCGACGGTCAGCGAGCGATGCCGCCAGCATTCGGCGGTCAGTCTCCTGATCCAGCCGGGGTGGGTCGCCGTGGTAGCCATCGAATCCCACGGTAGCCGCACCGCCCGACGGCGCCCGCCGGGGTGACCCCACCGCCCCGTCCGGCGTCGGCTCGCCGCCGGGGTCAGGTGACGTCTCGACGTCGGGTCGCCCACCAGCCGAGTCCGGCGGCGACCGCGGTCCAGGCGATCAGGGCGATCACCGCGGCCGGCCAGGGCGCGAAGCCGTCCACCTCGCCGGCGGCGGAGACCACCGTCGACCAGGTGACCGCCCCGGGCAGCCATGGCCCGATCGATCCCGCGCCGATGCCGGACAGGATCGCGATCGTGATCAGCTCGCCGACCGGATACCACGCGACCAGCGTGATCGCGGCGGCGGTCGGGGAGGCGAACAGCAGGCCGAGCCCGGCTCCGATCAGCGACCACGCGACAGTGGCCAGCACGCCGTTCGCGAGCATGCCGAGGATCGCGGGCGTCACCGAGAAGCGGTCACCGCCGAACACGACCATGCAGGCGACCGCGACCAGTTCGACCGCGACCGCGTAGCCGAGTCCGAACAGCGCGGTCACCGCGAGTTTCGCGGCGAGCACGGGGTCGCGTCCCCGGGTCGTCAGGAACGTCGGTGTCAGTGTCTGGTGCCGAAACTCGGTGCCCGCGTTGACGGCACCGAAGATGCCCGCGAACAGGACGGCCCACGCGATCGCGACGACCAGGCCGACCGACACCGCGCCGGTGGACAGTTCGGTGTCGAGTGGATCGAGTCCGTCCGCCAACGCCGCGTAGATCGACCCGGCGAACACCGCGACGACCAGTGGTGCGAGTGCGAGCGCCCACCAGAAGCGGAGCGTGAGCACCTTGCGCAGTTCGGCGGTGACCAGCGCGGTCATCGGGGACCTCCGGGGAACTGGGCGGGCGGGGGGATCGTCGGTGGGCCGTACTGCTGGGCCGTGTACTGCCCGGAGGTCATCGCCAGGAAGACCTGTTCGAGGTCGACGTGTTCGGTGTCGCACCCGAAGATGCGGACGCCCGCCGACTCGGCGATGCCCGTGACCGTCGGTTCGGGGACACCGCGGACCGCGAGCCGGCCGTCGGGCATCACCTGGGCGTCCGTGAACCCGTTGGCGCCGAGCGCGAGGGCGAGGGTCGCGGGGTCCGACGCGGCGACGAACACGCGGGCGCTGTGCCGGGCCCGCAGGTCGTCGATCGTGCCCTGGTGGACGAGGGTGCCCCGGTTGACGATCACCAGCCGGTCCGCGGTCTGCTCGAGTTCGCGGAGGATGTGGCTCGACACCAGCACGGTGCGGCCGGACCGGGCGAACGCGAGCAGGAACTCGCGCAGCCAGGCGATGCCCTCGGGGTCGAGGCCGTTCGCGGGTTCGTCCAGCACCAGGATCTGCGGGTCGCCGAGCAGTGCGGTCGCGAGGGCGAGCCGCTGCCGCATGCCCAGCGAGTAGGTGCCCGCCTTCTGCCGGGCGGCGGGTGTGAGTCCGACCGTCGCCAGCACTTCGTGTGCGCGGCTGTCGGGGACGCCGATCGCCGCACAGTAGACGAGCAGGTGCCCGAGCGCGGTGCGCTTGGGGTGCACGCTGAGCGAGTCGAGGACCGCGCCGACCGTCCGCGCCGGATGCGGAAGCTCGGCGAACGGGATCCCGGCGACGGTGGCGTGGCCGCCGGTCGGGACGACGAGCCCCAGGAGCATCCGCAGCGTGGTGGTCTTGCCGGACCCGTTCGGCCCGACGAACCCCGTCACGGACCCGACAGGCACCTCGAAGCTGAGACCGGACACGGCCTCGACCGCGCCGAACCGCTTCGTCAGACCGACCGCCTCGATGGCCGGTCGCAGGGGCGTGCTGCCAGCAGTCATGCGTGCACCCTAGCGAGCGCGGCGCCCCCGCGGCGGCTACCCGCGCAGGCGCAGTGCCGCCGCGAGCGCGGTCAGCGCGGGCAGGGCGTCCCGCTCCGGCGGCAGGGCCTGCACGGCGACGTGGTCGGCGCCCGCATCGAGGTGTTCGCGGAGCCGGTCGGCGACGACGCCGGCGTCGCCGTGGGCGACCAGCGCGTCGATGACCGCATCGCTGCCGCCGTCGGCGAGGTCGGCATCGGTGAAGCCGAGCCGGCGCAGGTTGCTCAGGTAGTTGCGCAGCCCGAGATAGGGATTGGCCACCGACGGGCGGGCGAGCGTGCGGGCCGCGTCGGGGGCGGTGTCGAGCACGAACTTCTGTTCCGGTGCGAGCAGCGCGTCGGGGCCGAGGATCTCGCGGGCCTCGCGGGTGTGCTGCGGCGTGGTCAGGTACGGGTGTGCCCCCGCGGACCGCTCGGCGGCCAGCCGCAGCATCTTCGGGCCCAGTGCGGCGAGAACGCGCCGCGACGCGGGGACGCCCGCCTCGTCGAGAACGTCGAGGTACTCGACCACCGCCTGATACGGCTTGCGGTACACGTCCTTCGACGCCTCCGGGTGGCCGACGCCGATCCCGAGGAGGAACCTGCCGGGATGCCTGGCTTCCAGACGGTGGAAGGATTCGGCGACCTCGGCGGCGGGCGCGGTCCAGATGTTCGTGATGCCGGTGGCGACGACGAGCGTGGTGGACGCGTCGAGCACCTCTTCGGCGATCTTCAGGTCCGCGGGCGGGGACCCGCCCAGCCAGAAGGTTCCGTAGCCGAGGCTGTCGAGCTCGTGCACGAATTCGGGGGTCAGGCCGTAGGCGTGCCGCCATACGCCGAACCGTCCCAGGTCGGGAGTCTGTGTGGTGATGGTCACGGTCGAGTCAACAGTCGTCGCCCTGAACGAATTCCGGGGGCGGAGGACTCCGTAGCGTGAGCCGCACGCTCGAAACAGGTGGCCGTCCCGTCGTGGCGAGAGCGTTCCTGGCGTTGGCCGTGGCGATGGGGCTGGGCCGGTTCGCGTACACCCCGATCCTGCCGCTGATGCTGGGCCAGACCGGGCTGCGGCCGGCATCGGCGGCGACCCTCGCGACCGCGAACTACCTGGGGTACCTGGCCGGTGCGGTCGCCGCGATCGCGGTGCCCGGGATCGCACGGAGCGTCCTGGCGTTGCGGATGTCCCTCGTGGCGCAGGTCGCGACGATCGCGGCGATGGCCGCGACCGAGTCGGTGGCGGCGTGGGCCGGGCTGCGATTCGTCGCCGGTGTCGCGAGTGCGGGGGTGTTCGTGTTCACCACGCGCGTCGCCCACGAGCAGGTCCGGGCCGACGGTGACGGGGTCGGCTGGGTGTTCGGCGGCGTCGGCGGCGGAATCGTGTTGTCGGCCGTGTCGGTGCTGGCGTTGGGGGAGGACGCGGACTGGCGGGTGGCGTGGCTGGTGGCCGCCGCGCTGGCCGCGGTGCTGGGGGTCACGGCCTGGACGCTGCCCGGCGGCGGGCACTCGGGTGCGGGTGAGGCGTCGCCGCGGACCGTGCCCGGAGCGCGGCCGCGCCGGGGGTTCGGCTGGCTGACGGTGGCCTACTTCTGTGAGGGACTCGGCTACATCGTGTCCGCGACGTTCCTGGTCGCCGCCGTCGCCGCCGCCGGGTCGGCGCCCTGGTTGGGCGCGGCCGTGTGGATCGCCGTCGGAGCCGCGGTGGTGCCGTCGTGCGTGATGTGGAGTCGGTTGTCCCGCAGGCACTCACCGGCGTCGATGATGACGCTGGCCCTGGTGATCCAGGCGGTCGCGGTCGCGGTCGCGGTGTCGGCGGCGACGGGAGCCGCGGCGGCCCAACTGATCGGCGCACTGTGCTTCGGCGGGACGATGATCGGCATCGTGATGCTGGCGCTCGGGGAGGGAGCCCGGCTGGCGGGGCCGCGCGCCGCCGCGATGCTGACCTCCGTCTACGGGTTGGGGCAGGTGCTCGGTCCGGTGGTGGTGGCCCCGCTGCTGGGACGCGGGTACGGCGCCGCACTGGCCGTCGCCGCCGCGGTTCTCGCGGCCGGTGCGCTGTGCATGGTGCCGGTTCTGCGCGCGGAGACAACGGCGTAACCGCTGGTCGGAGCGCTGTTCGCGCAAGTCCTGGATTTGCGTGAAACCAGCGGTTACAGTTAACGCCGGTAGCGGGACACCGACCGCGCCCGCCCAGCGCTCGCGACACGACACACCGGGAGATGCGATGACCCTGTCGACGACACCTGACGACCTCGGCCAGGACGGCTACGACGACATCCTGCGTCAGCTGTCGGAGGCGTCGGTGCACAAGCACTTCGACCCGTACGTCGACATCGACTGGGACTCCCCGGAGTTCGCGGTCGTCGCGAACGACGAGCGCTGGATCCTGCATCCGGACGACGACCCGCTCGGCGCGCATCCCTGGTACCAGGCGCTGCCGCGCGAGAAGAAGATCGAGATCGGGATGTGGCGGCAGGCGAACGTCGCCAAGGTCGGCCTGCAGTTCGAGAACATCCTGATCCGCGGGATGATGCAGTACGTCTTCTACCTGCCCAACGGCTCGGCCGAGTACCGGTACTGCACCCACGAGTGCATCGAAGAGGGCAACCACACCCTGATGTTCCAGGAGATGGTGAACCGGATCGGTGCCGATGCGCCCGGCATGGGTCCGATCATGCGCCGGCTCGCCGCGTTCATCCCGCTGGCCGCCGGCCCGCTGTCGGAACTGTTCTTCGTCGGCGTGCTCGCCGGCGAGGAGCCGATCGACCACATCCAGAAGGCGTTCCTGCGCGGCAACGACAACATGCACCCGATCATGAAGAGCGTCATGGCGATTCACGTCGCCGAGGAGGCGCGCCACATCTCCTTCGCGCACCAGTACCTGCGGCGCCGGGTGCCGATGATGTCCCGGCTCGGCCGGTTCGGGCTCTCGGTCGCGACACCGATCACGATGCGGATCCTGTGCGACGCGATCGTCGTTCCGCCCAAGTCGTTCTGGCGACGGTTCGACATCCCGAAGTCGGTGCGCAAGGAACTGTTCTGGGACGCGCCCGAGTCGCGCCGGATGCTGCGCAACTACTTCGGTGACGTCCGGATGCTCGCCCAGGACGCCGGCCTGATGAACCGGGTCTCCGCGAAGGTGTGGAAGGCCTGCAAGATCGACGGCGACGCCTCGCGATTCCGCAGCGAACCCGTCCGCCGCGCCGCCTGAGCGCGGGACCGGACCCCTCCCCGGGGCGGCGCCGGCCGTCCCGACCCAGTACGAAAGCGCCCAGCCATGCCCCACGTCGTCACCCAGTCCTGTTGCAGCGACGCCTCGTGCGTCTACGCCTGCCCGGTCAACTGCATCCACCCGACCCCGGGCGAGCCGGACTTCCTCACCGCGGAGATGCTGCACATCGACCCGGCCGCGTGCGTCGACTGCGGCGCGTGCGTCTCGGCGTGCCCGGTCGACGCGATCGTGCCGCAGAAGAAGCTGACCGAGCCGCAGGTGCAGTACCTGCAGATCAACGCGGACTACTACAAGGAGCCGCGGGAGGGGCGGGCGAAGATCGGTGGGACCGCCACCCGGCCCGCGCTGGCGAAGTTCAGCGCCGCTCCGGAGGTTCGCCGCGACCGGGGACCGCTGCGGGTGGCGATCGTGGGATCCGGCCCCGCCGCGATGTACGCGGCCGACGAGCTGCTCACCCAGCCCGGGGTGACGGTGAACGTGTTCGACCGGCTGCCGGTGCCGTACGGGTTGGTCCGCGCCGGCGTCGCGCCCGACCACCAGAAGACCAAGCAGGTCTCGCGGTTGTACGACACCATCTCGGGGCAGCCGGGCTTCGAGTACTTCCTGAACGTGGAGATCGGCGAGCACCTGACGCACGACGAGCTGCTCGCCCACCATCACGCGGTGATCTACGCGGTCGGGGCGTCGACGGACCGGGCGCTCGGCATCCCGGGCGAGGACCTGCCGGGCGCCGACTCGGCGACGAACTTCGTCGCCTGGTACAACGGGCACCCGGATCACGCCGGCGACCGGTTCGACCTCTCGCACGAGCGGGCCGTCGTCATCGGCAACGGCAACGTCGCGTTCGACGTGGCCCGCATCCTGACCACCGACCCCGAGC
Organism: Rhodococcus olei; assembly: GCF_039540555.1. Taxonomy (NCBI): domain Bacteria; kingdom Bacillati; phylum Actinomycetota; class Actinomycetes; order Mycobacteriales; family Nocardiaceae; genus Rhodococcus; species Rhodococcus olei. Next base: position 122,832 of record NZ_BAABFB010000030.1, read on the forward strand.
TGCTGGCCCGCACCGACATCGCGCCGTACGCGTTGGAGGGGCTGCGGCGCAGCCGGATCGAGGAGGTCGTGGTCGTCGCACGGCGCGGGGTCGCGCAGTCGGCGTTCACGGTTCCCGAGTTCGCGGGCCTGATCGACCACCCCGGTGTCGACGTCGTCGTGCGTCCGGACGAGGTGTGCCTGGACGTGGCGTCGGAAGCGCTCGCCGCCCGCGGCGATCTCGACCACGCGACCGTGCAGAAGCTGCGCCTGCTGGCCCGGCTGCCGGAGCCGGTGCCCGGCAATCGGCGCGTCGGGCTGCGGTACCTGCTCACCCCCACCGAGATTCTCGGCGGCGATCGGGTCACCGGAGTCAGGTTCGACCGCAACGCGTTCGCCGTCGGTGACGGCGGAACGGTGCGCGTCGAGCCGACCGGTGACGTCGAGACCCTCGAGGCCGGGCTGGTGCTCACGTCGATCGGCTATCGCGGGGTGCCGATCGCGGGGGTGCCGTTCGACGACGCCCGGGGTGTCATGCCCAACGACCACGGTCGCGTGCTCGGCGCGCCGGGTGGGACACCGATGCCCGGGATCTACGCGACCGGGTGGATCAAGCGCGGGCCCAGCGGGTTCATCGGCACCAACAAGTCCTGTGCGCAGGACACCGTCCGGTGCCTCGTCGACGACTTCAACGCAGGCCGGCTGTCCGCGCCCGGCGCGGGCGACGCCGACCTGCACCGGCTGGTGCGTCGCCGACGTCCCGAGGTGATCGACCGGGCGGGCTGGCGTGCGATCGACCGGGCGGAGGTCCGTCGCGGCGCCGCTCGCGGCGGCGTGCGCGAGAAGATCACCGACGAGGCCGAACTCGTCGCCATCGCGCGGGCCGCGGCCCGGGACTCGGTCCCCGAGACCGGGATGCGCGGTGCGCTCCGGCGCCGCGGAATCCTCGTGTCGTCCTGACCGATGCGGCGTGATGCGCGACAATCGTCGCGTGAGCACCGTCATGGTCGACGACGTGTCCGGTTCCCGGCGGTGGTGGGCGCGTGCCGCGTTCGCCGCGGTGATCGTTGCGGTGCTGCTGCCGATCGTCGTCGCCGGGCTGTTCGGCACCTTGACGCTGCTGGCGTCCGCGATCGGGGCGGCGGTCGTCACGGCAGCGACCGTCTACTGGTTCGTCGCCGGTCGCGGTGCGGTGCGGTGGATCTCGCTGGCGCTGGCGCTGCTCACGCCGATCGCGGTCCTGGTGCTGTTCGTGTCGCAGAACATGCTGTGGGTCGCGGTCGTGACCTGCGTGCTCGCCGCCGTGGCGGTGGCCTGCGGGCGCCGCGCACTCGACGACGGGACGGGGTCCGGGGCGCCGGTCGCGGAGGCCGCGGCCCCACCGCCGCGGCAGCCGTTCCTCGTGATGAATCCGCACTCCGGTGGCGGCACCGTCGTGAAGCACGACCTCGTGCGCCGGGCCGAGGAGCTCGGCGCCGAGGTGGCGTTGCTCGAGGGACCGGAGGTCGTGGACGTCACCGAGCTGGCGCGGCAGGCCGTCGCGCGCGGAGCGGATCTGCTGGGCGTCGCCGGCGGGGACGGGACGCAGGCGCTCGTCGCGGCGGTCGCGGCCGAGCACGACCTGCCGTTCCTGGTCATCAGTGCAGGCACCCGCAACCACTTCGCGCTCGACCTCGGACTGGACCGGGACGATCCGGTGGCCGGACTGGAGGCCCTGCGCGACGGCGTCGAGGTGCGGGTGGACCTCGGCATGCTCGGCGACCGGGCGTTCGTCAACAACGCGTCGTTCGGCGTCTACGCCGAGATCGTCCAGAGCCCCGCCTACCGCGACGACAAGACGGGTACCGTGCTGCGGATGCTGCCCGACCTGCTCGGCGAGGGCGGCGGCCCCCGGCTGGTCGTCCGCGCGGGAAACGTGAGGGTGGAGGCACCGCAGGCGGTGCTGATCAGCAACGGGCCGTACCGCACCAACGACCTGGCCGGGCTCGGCCGGCGCGCCGGACTGGACCGGGGTGTCCTCGGCGTGGTGACGGTCTCCGTCGCCAGTGCTCGGCAGGCGGTCGGCCTGCTCGGGCGGGTCCACGAACGCGGGATGACCCAGCAGACCGTCACCGAAGCGGTGGTGGACGCCGACGTCGACGAGATCCCGGTCGGGGTGGACGGGGAATCACTGACCGTCCGGACGCCGGTGCGGTGCACCGTCACACCCGGCGCGCTGCGGGTGCGGGTGCCGCGGAACCGGCCGGGAGTGCGTCCGCCGAAGGTGACCCTGGACTGGGTTCGCCTTCGGGCACTGGCGTGGGGACGCACCCCCGGCCGGTGAGACGGGAACCCGGGACTACTGCCCGAGCATCGCCCTCATCCGGTCGATCTCGGCCTGCTGCCCGGCGATGATCTTCCCGGCCAGCTCGTGGACCTGATCGCTCTGGCCGTTCGCCTGGATCTGCGTGGACGAGTCGATTGCGCCCTGGTGGTGGGCGATCATCATCTCCAGCCAGGCCCGGTCGAACTCGGCGCCCGTGGCGTTCTGGAGCCGGGTCATCTGCTCGGCCGACATCATCCCGTCGGACATCGACCCACCGGGCATCGACCCACCGGGCATCATCCCGCTCGTGCCACCGGACCCGTGCATCGAGTGGTCCATCCCGGCCGCCATCGTGGGCTGCCCCCACGCGGTGAGCCAGCCGGTCATCAGTTCGATCTCGGGGTTCTGTGCGGCCTTGATCTGCGCGGCGAGCGCGAGGAGCTGAGTGTTCCCGGTGCGCCCCTCGGCGAGCGCGGCCATCTCCACGGCCTGCTGGTGGTGTGGGATCATCATCTGCGTCCACATCACGTCCGCCATGTTGTGGTCGGACGCGGCCTCGCCTGCGGGCGCCGACATCGTCATCGACATCGAGCCCATCGAGCCCATCGAGTGGCCGGAGTCGTCGGTGCCGGAGCATCCCGCGACGAGGACGGCGGAGGTGGCGAGGGCAGCGACGAGCCCGACGGTTGTGCGCGTGTTCATTTTCCTGCCTTGATCTTTCGTGTGGTGTGACGGGTGACCGGACTGCGTGGCACGCAGTGGGTCCGTCACACCCGAAGGATGCAGAGGCGGGCGAGTCGATTCGCGGTCGGCGGCGCGAACGGTGGGCCGCGCCCGTGCCGTACCCCGACGGAGTGGCTGCGTCCGCCGCCGGTGCCGGGGTCGACGAGCATCCCGAACAACCAGAGGACCACCAGGAGAGCCACACCGGCCGTCAGCACGGCCGGACACGCTACGAGCATGTGCTGCCCGCCCTCGTGGCCGCCGCTGTCGCCGTGGTCGGGCGGGGCGGCCGGGTCGAGCTGGTCGGCGACCGCGACCGCGGTGTGGGTCATCGGTGCCGACGTCACCGTCGTCGCGACGTGATGCATCGCCAGGACGCCGAGAATCATCGCGAGCAGCAGCACCGCGCGACGCGGCGCCACGCTCGGTGTGCTCGGCAGGTCCATGCCTGCGACTATACCCGCTGGGGGTAGTGCTCCACGGTGATCGCCCACTGGGCCGGAGCGGGGCCGAACGCGTCGCGGGCGTTCTCGACGACACCCCTGCCGATCGCCCGGTTGCCGACGCCGCCGATCGCCGCGCCGATCCCGGCGGGGACCAGCTTCCCGAGGATCAGGGCACTGCGCCGGGCGGCGTACTTGGTGACGAACGTGCGCAGCAGGGTCTGGTTCATCCCGGCCACGGTCTGCGTCGGGAGCGTGCCGGACAGCAGCGAACCCCAGTTCTTCCTCGTCACGCCGACGGCCTTCTCGACGATCTCCATGCCCGCGGTGCCCAGTGCGACGGCCAGCACGAGGGCCCGCCGCCGCTCGTGGTTCTCGATCGGGATCCCGTGCACCGACGCGACCGCGAGGGTGAACAGCGCACTGGCCTCCAGGAAGAACGCCGCCTCCGCACCGACCGCGGCGATCGCCCCGGCCGTCCCGATGCCCGGTACCGCCGCCGCGGCGCCGGCCGCGCCGCCGCTGCCGGTGACCGCCGTCAGAAAGGTCCGCTCCAGGCGGTCGACGATCTGCTGCGGGTTCTCGCCCGGGTGTGCACGCCGCAGCCGTGCCACGTTCGCCTCGACCGCCGGTCCCTGCAGTCGGGTCGCGTTGTCGAGGAGCGAGGCGATCGCCCGCTCGATCCGTCCGGTGACGTTCATCGGTCCACCCTCCTGCTCGGTCCCGCGCACGCCGGTCCTGCCGCCCGCGCCGAACATCCTGCCAACGTCCGGCGCGCCGCGATTGTTCCACGGGCGACGGGCCGGGAGCACGGCCGCGCCGCGACCGCTGCCGGTCGGGTGCGCACGCGTTAGCCTCGGACGGTGACCGGTGTCTCGGAGGGGATGCGGGCCGCGCCCGCCGCGCCGCTGCGGCCCCTGCTCGGGCCGTACGAGGGTTACCGGCTGTCCGGGTTCGACTCCGGCGTCCACCTGGGCACACCCGCCCCGGAGCTGACGGTGGTGATCTCGCTCGACGCGCCCGTCGCGATCTCCGCGACCTCCCACCCGCAGCAGCCGGCCGGGGCGTGGGACACGCTCGCCAGCGGGTTGTCGACCCGCGCGGTGACCATCGAGCACGACGGCAACCAGCACGGCATCCAGTTGGCGCTGACCCCGGCCGGGTCGCGGGCCCTGCTCGGGATGCCTGCGGCCGCGCTCGGGGCGTGGATCGTGGACCTCGGCGACGTGCTGGGCCCGGACGCGGGCGAACTCGCGGACCGGATCGCCGCCGAGCCGCGGTGGCCGGCACGGTTCGCGATCCTCGACGAGATCCTGCTACGCCGCTGCCTCGACGCCGCGGTCGACGACCATCTCGCCCGCGCGTGGCAGTTGCTCACCGGTCCGGGCGCGCCCCGCGTGCACGACGTCGCCCGCGACATCGGCTGGAGCAGAAGGCATCTGATCACCCGGTTCACGGCCGAGTTCGGGATCGGTCCGAAGGACGCGATGCGGGTGGCCCGATTCGACCGGTCCAAACGCCTCCAACTCCGCCGCCCCGGCCTCACGCTCGCCGACGTCGCCGCGTCCTGCGGCTTCTACGACCAGGCCCACCTGGCACGCGAGTGGCGCTCCCTCGCCGGGGTGCCGCCGTCGCGATGGCGCGCCGCGGAACTGTTCCCACTCGTCCAAGACGACGTTCCCGCCGACGGGGCACCGTCGAGGGCATGACCACAGAAGCGGACACCACGATGACCGTCACCCATGTCTGGCCGACCCTCACCTACGCGAACGCCCGCGCCGCGATCGCCTTCCTGGTCGACGCCTTCGGGTTCGCCCCGACGGTCGTGTACGGCGAGGGAGACCGCGTCGACCACGCCCAACTCGACTGGCCCGCCGGTGGCGGCGTCATGCTCGGCAGCAGGCGGGAGGACTCGGTGCTCGCGGACCTGCCCACCGGTGTCGGTTCCGTGTACATCGTCACCGACCGGCCCGACGCCCTGCACGACCGCGCGGTCGCGGCCGGTGCGACGATCGTCAAGGGACTCACCGACGAGGACTACGGCTCACGGGGATTCACCTGCCGGGACCCCGAGGGCGTGCTCTGGAGCTTCGGTACCTACGCGGGCGAGCCCGGCGCCGCCCCGTGATCGGCAGGCACGACCTCGGCCGGCTTCGGGGGCGGCGGGGGAGTGCCGTCCCCGAACGGCCTGCCGCCCAGCGCTTCCCGGCCGTGCGGGGTGAGCCAGCCCGTCAGGTCGGGCCCCTTCGGCACGATCCGGGTCGGATTGATGTCGGTGTGCACGACGTAGTAGTGCCGCTTGATCTGGGTGAAGTCGACGGTGTCGCCGAATCCCGGGGTCTGGAACAGGTCCCGCGCGTACGCCCACAGCACGTCCATCTCGTCGAGCTTGCTGCGGTTGCACTTGAAGTGCCCGTGGTAGACGGCATCGAAGCGGGCCAGCGTCGTGAACAGCCGGACGTCCGCCTCCGTGATCGTGTCGCCGACCAGGTAGCGCCGGGTGGCGAGGCGCTCGCCGAGCCAGTCCAGCCGGGCGAACAGCCGGTCGTACGCGCGGTCGTACGCGTCCTGTGAGCCGGCGAACCCGCAGCGGTAGACACCGTTGTTGACGTCCCGGAACACCAGCTCGGCGACCTCGTCGATCTCGCCCCGCAGTCGTTCCGGGTAGAGGTCCGGTGCGCCGTCGCGGTGGTACGCCGTCCACTCGGTGGACAGGTCGAGGGTGATCTGCGGGTAGTTGTTCGTGACGACCTGCCCGGTCGGGACGTCGACGATCGCGGGGACCGTGATGCCCCGGGGGTAGCCGGGGTCGCGCGCGAAGTACGCGTCCTGCAGGCGCGGGATCTGCAGCACCGGGTCGTCGCCGCCGGGGTCGAGGTCGAAGGTCCAGCTGCGCTCGTCGTGGGTCGGTCCGCACAGTCCCATCGACAGCACGTCCTCGAGGCCGAGCAGGCGGCGCACGATGATCGCCCGGTTCGCCCACGGGCACGCGCGCGCCACGATCAGCCGGTAGCGACCGGGTTCGACCGGGTAGCCGTCGCGGCCGTCCGCGGTGATCCGCGTCTCGATGTACCGGGAGTCGCGAACGAACTCCTTGCCGGGATCGACGTACGCGCCGCTGGTGCTGTTCTCCTCGGTCACGACGTCACGGTAGCGCCCGACGGCGCTCGCGCGGGTCACCCGAGCGCCGACGGGTCACGCGCGCAGCGTCACCTCGGTGATCGACCCGAGTTCCTCGTAGCCGAGCCGCGCCGCGAGCCGGCGTGCCGCGGTGTTGTCCGGGTCGCAGCTGCACTGCGGGATCAGGCCCTCGTCGATCGCGTCGTTCGTGCACAGGCGCCCGACCACCGAGCCGTGGCGGTGGCGCCGGTCGGCGGGGACGGTGAGCACCCCGACGCGGGCGACGATGCCCTGCCACTCCGAGTATCCGGCGCCGGCGAGCGGGCGCTCGTTCTCGTCGACGACGGTGAACCAGTTGCGACGGCCGGTCAGGTCGGCCTCGGTGACGTCGTCGGGCGGGCACAGCGCCTGCAGTGCCAGCACATGTGGCAGCACATGCGAGATGAGCGGGTTCTCCGCGGCGATCTCGTCGCCCACCTCGGACGCGTACGCGAGCAGTCGGGGTCCGGTGCAGCGGCCGCCGTGGTCCTTCGTCAGCTCGAGGAGCGTGGAGCGCGTCGCGAGCGTGTCGTCGTCGACGTCGGCCGCGCGCTCGAGCAGCCAGTCCGGGCCGACCAGGGCGCTCGCGCCGCCGAGCCGGACGAACCGGACCGTGTCGGTGTCCGGCCGTACCGTTCGGGTTCCGGTGCGGCGGAGCGCGTCGTCCGGCAGGCCGAGTTCCCGGGACCAGGCGAGGGCGACGATGTCGAGTTGGTGCGAGTCCACACAGCGACGGTATCGGGTGCGGCGCGCCGGTCGCTTTGCCGCGGACTGTTCCGCGCCGTATATTCCGTGTGGACTATTCGGCACAGGGGAGGTGACGTCCGTGGCGCTGACGCCGCTCGCGATCACCGTGCTGGCCCTGCTCAACGAGCGCGACATGCACCCGTACGAGATGTTCCAGGTGCTCGTGCAGCGTCGCGCCGATCGGCTCGTGAAGCTGCGGCCGGGTTCGCTGTATCACACCGTCGACCGTCTCGACCGCGACCAGCTGGTGAGGGTGGTCGGCACCGCTCGCGACGGCAACCGGCCCGAACGCACCCTCTACGCGGTCACGGCGGCGGGTCGGGCGGCGCTCGAGCACCGGGTCGCCGAGATGCTCGGGACGCCGGTGCGCGAGTACCCGCAACTCCCGCTGGCCCTCGCCGAGGCGCACAACCTCGACCGCGACGCGGTGATCCGGTTGCTCAGCGACCGGATCGGACCGCTCGAGGTCGAGCTCGACGAACTCGACGCGATCCGCGACAGCCACGTCAGCAGCGGCAGGCCGCGCGTGTTCTGGTTCGCGGTCGACTACCTGCGCGCGATGGTCGAAACCGAAATCGGCTGGCTGCGCACCACACTCGCCGAGGTCGAGGACGGCGACCTGCCCTGGACCTCACCGGACCTGTTCGCACCGGAACCGCTCCCGACCCAACCTGCAAGGGGATGACCGTGACCACCGACCCGACCATCCGGCAATGGCCCGCCATGTGGGCGCTGTGTCTGGGCTTCTTCATGATCCTCGTCGATTCCACGATCGTCGCGGTCGCGAATCCGGCGATCATGGAGCACCTGGACGCCGACATCAACAGCGTCGTCTGGGTGACCAGCGCCTACCTGCTGGCCTATGCGGTTCCGCTGCTGATCACCGGCCGCCTCGGTGACCGGTTCGGCCCGAAGAACCTCTACCTGATCGGCCTGACGCTGTTCACGCTCGCCTCGTTGTGGTGCGGCCTGTCGGGCACCATCGCGATGCTGATCGTCGCCCGGGTGTTCCAGGGCTTCGGTGCGGCGTTGATGACGCCGCAGACCATGGCCGTCATCACCAGGATCTTCCCGCCGGACAAGCGGGGCACCGCGATGGGGCTCTGGGGCGCGGTCGCCGGTGTCGCCACCCTGGTCGGCCCGCTCGCCGGCGGCGTCCTGGTCGACGGACTGGGCTGGCAGTGGATCTTCATCGTGAACGTGCCGGTCGGTGTGGTCGCCTTCGTCGCGGCGATGCGGTACGTCCCCACGCTCGAGACGCACGAGCACCGGTTCGACCTGGTCGGCGTGGTCCTCAGTGCCGCGGGCATGTTCTTCCTGGTGTTCGGGTTGCAGGAGGGCAACACCTACAACTGGTCGGCGCGGGTGTGGACGTTCATCGCGGCCGGTGTGCTGCTGCTCGTCGTGTTCGTCTGGTACCAGTCGTGGAACAAGAACGAGCCGCTGCTCCCGCTGGGACTGTTCAAGGACCGCAACTTCTCGCTCGCCAACATCGCCATCACGTCGATGGGCTTCGCGATCACCGCAGTGGTGTTGCCGCTGATGTTCTATGCGCAGGCGGTCCGCGGGCTCTCGCCGACCGGTTCTGCGCTGCTGATGGTGCCGATGGCCGTGCTCACCGGCGCGCTGGCGCCGAACGTCGGCAAGCTGGTCGACCGGGTGCACCCCCGGTACATCGCAGCGCCGGGCTTCCTGATGCTCGTGATCGCGTTCGTGTGGCTCGCGACGACGATGAAGCCGCACACCGCGATCTGGGAGCTGCTCCTGCCGATCGGGCTGATGGGTGTGGCGATGGCCTTCATCTGGTCGCCGCTGGCCGCGACCGCAACCCGCAACCTCCCGATGAATGCGGCCGGTGCCGGGTCCGGCGTGTACAACACCACCCGTCAGATCGGTGCGGTGCTCGGTAGCGCCGGCATCGGCGCGCTGATCACCTCGCGGCTGGCCGCCAACGGCGTGCCCGCCGGCGGTGGACCGGAGGCGGGCGGCACACTACCGAGCTTCATCGTCGACGGGTTCAGCACCTCGATGGCGCAGTCGGTGCTGCTGCCCGCTGCGGTCCTGCTGGTCGGATTCGTTGCCTCGCTGTGCTTCGCGCGACCCGTCCGCGCCGATGAGTCGACTCCGGTCGGCGCGGCACCCGAGTCGGTCGAGGCCTGAGGCCCGGGCGGTTCGGTTGTGGCAGGCTGACCGCATGAGCGCACCTCGGAAGCCGACCCGTCTCGAACGCATTCACACCGACGCCGGCGCCGAGGTCGCCGTCCTCACCTTCGACGACGGCGGGCTGAACCTGTTCGACCGGGCCATGTTCGACGCGCTCACCGCGGACCTGGACGCGTTGAGCGCCGAGCCGCCGCGGGCCGTGCTGCTGCGCGCCGAGGGCAAGGTGAACTCCGCCGGCGTCGACGTGCACGTGTTCGACGGGCTGACCGACGAACAGGGCGCGGAGCTGTGGCGGACGCTGTTCGCCGAGCTGATCCACCAGATCGAGGCGCTGCCGTGCCCGGTCGTGTACGCCGCCCACGGACTGACCCTTACCGCGGCGTTCGAGATCGCGCTCGCGTGCGACATCATCCTGGCCGCCCCGAAGGCGAAGTTCGGCCTCGTCGAGATCGTCGTCGGGCTGACCCCGTCGATGGGCGGCCCGCAGCGGCTCGCCGAACGCGCGGGCTCGGGCCGGGCGCGCGAACTGGTGATGACGGGCGGCACGTACGACGCCGCGACGATGCTGTCCTGGGGTGTGGTCAACGCGGTGCACGAGGACGTCGACACCGCGGCCCGCGAGCTGGTCGCCCGCCTCGCCGACGGGCCGACGCGGGCGCACGCGGCCACCAAGCGGATCGTCGAGGCGTGGCGTTCCGGTGGTGTGGCACATGCCGACTCGGTGACCCCCGACGTGTCGGGGTCGCTCTTCGGCACCGAGGACCTGCGCGGGGCGGTGCGCAGCTTCCTCGACGAGGGGCCGGGAAAGGCGCGTTACGCCGGCCGGTGACGCCGCGTGATGCGTGCCGCCGGGGCAGCGCCTAGGGTGTGGTCCATGGCGAACGACGTTGCCGCGACGACCACCCCGCTCGCCGAGTTGCACATGCACGTGGAGGGTTCCCTCGAACCCGAGCTGATCTTCGAACTGGCGCAGCGCAATCGGGTGACGCTGCCGTACCGGGACCTCGACGACCTGCGGTCCCGGTACGAGTTCACCGATCTGCAGTCGTTTCTCGACCTGTACTTCGCGAACATGTCGGTGCTGCGGACCGCGGCGGACTTCGCCGACTTGACCCGCGCGTACTTCGCCCGCGCGGCCGCGGGCGGGGTGCGGCACGCCGAGATCTTCTTCAACCCGCAGGCGCACACCGCTCGGGGGGTGCCGCTCGGTGAGGTTCTCGACGGCCTGGGTGACGCCGTCGCCGCCAGCGAGGCCGAGTTCAGTCTCAGCAGTGGGCTGATCGTCGGGATCCTGCGGGACCGACCGGTCCCGGAGGCGGACGCGATGCTCACCGACCTGCTCGCGTCCGGTGCCCCGGTCATCGGCATCGGCCTCGACTCCGCGGAGGTCGGGAATCCGCCGTCGCTGTTCGCGGACGTGTTCGCCCGCGCCCGGGCCGCCGGACTGCACGCGGTCGCGCACGCGGGGGAGGAGGGGCCGCCGGACTACATCCGGCAGGCGCTCGACCTGCTGGGGGTGGAGCGGATCGATCACGGGATCCGGTGCCTCGAGGACGAGGATCTGGTCGATCGCCTCGTGCGTGACCGGGTGCCGCTGACCGTGTGCCCGCTGTCGAACGTCCGCCTGCGGGTGGTCGACAGGCTCGCCGACCACCCGATCCGGGCGATGTTGGCCCGCGGCCTCGCCGTCACGGTCAACTCCGACGACCCCGCCTACTTCGGTGGCTACGTCGACGACAACCTGGCCCAGCTGCGGGACGCGGTCGGGCTGACCGACGCCGAGCGGGAGACGTTGGCGCGCAATTCGATCGAGGCGTCCTTCGCGAGTGCCGCGCGCAAGGCGGAGCTGCTCGGCGGCCGGCCCGCCCGCTGACGGGCTCAGCGCACCAGGCCGGACCCCTGCACCTGACGGGCCACCTCGAGCAGGTCGAGGTCGCGTCCGGCGGGTGCGACGAGGCACAGGCCGACCGGCGCGGGCGTCGCGGATTTCAGCCGCATCGTGACGGTCGGCAGTCCCGCGACCGTGGCGATCGACGTGAGCAGGCCGGTGGACCGCAGCGCGTTCCGGTAGTCGTCGGAGGCGGTGCCGCCGTTCGTCCGGGACGGCGCCGTGGTCGCGGTGGTCGGCAGGACCAGCACCCGCTCCCCGAGGTACTCTGTGACCGCCGCCGCGGCGTCGTCGAGCGTCGTGCGCGCGCGGGTGTAGGCCGACTCGGTGACCCGGCCGGCGGCCGCGAGGTTGTCCCGCGCTTCGCCGCCGACCGCGGCCGGTGCCTGGGACACGAAGGTGCCGAACTGCTTCCACGCCTCGTGGCCGATCACCGTCGTGACGGCGTCGTACCAGTCGGGGAGCGCCGCGATGTCGAGGTCCTGCTCGGTCAGCGCGGGCAGGCCGGTGCCCTTCCAGCCGGCGAGTGCGGTCGTCATCGCGGCGTGCACGTCCGCGGAGGCGACGGCGTTGACGCCGGGTGAGGTGACCGCGCGGTCGAGACGGCGGGCGGCGGCCTTCGGGACCGAGGCGGTCGCCACGCGCGCGAGCGTCGCGATGTCGCCTGCGAGCCATCCGACCGTGTCGAGGGTCGGGCTCAGCGGCAGCAGTCCGGCGGTCGACACGGCGCCGCGGGTCGGGGTGAACGCGCACAGGCCCTGGTATGCCGCCGGGATGCGGACCGAGGCCCCGGTGTCCGATCCGATCGCTGCCGTCGCGTCCCCGCCTGCGACCGCGGCCGCGGCCCCGGACGTGGACCCGCCGGGAAGCTGTTGCTCCGCCGCGGGATTCGGTGGAGTGCCGTAGTGGTCGTTGACGCCGGAGTGGCCGTAGCCGAGGTCGTCGGTCTGGGTCAGCCCGCGCAGGGCCGCGCCCGCGCCGAGCAGCCGGGTCAGCGCGGCGGCGGTCGTCGATTCGCGCGGCGCCTGCCCGAGCCAGGTCGGGTTGCCGGCACCGATCTGCTGCCCGGCGACCGCGAACAGGTCGGACACCGCGACGGTCAGGCCGTCGAGGTCCCCGGATCCGGTCGGCGGCACCAGGGGCGAGCCGGTCAGCCGCCACACCGCGCGCTCCGCGGGGGTCGCGCCGGCGGTGGTGCCGCCGCCGGGCAACGGGGGGATCTCCGGCTCCGGCGTGCCGCCCCCGCATCCGGCGAGCAGCGACGCACCGGCCGCCGCGCCGACCGCGAACAGGGATCGGCGACTGAGTCGGGTCATGCCCGTGACGCTAGCCGAATCAGCCGAGAACCTGCCGCAGGTACGCGTTGTCGAACACCCGCTCCGGGTCGTACTTGTCGCGAGCCGAGCAGAACTCGTCGAAGTGCCGGTACGTCGGACGCAGGTCCGCGGCGGTGCGGGAGTGCAGCTTGCCCCAGTGCGGGCGTCCGTCGGCCGCGCGCGCGATGGCCTCGACCGCGTCGAAGTACTCGCGGTGGTCCCGGCGGTGGTACTGGTGCACGGCCACGTACGCGGTGTCGCGGCCGTTGGCGGTGGACATCCAGACGTCGTCGGCGGCGGTGAACCGCACCTCGACCGGGAACGCGACGGTGAAGCCGGACGTCGAGATCCACCGGTCGATCTCCCGCAGCGTCTCCGGCAGCGCCTCGGCGGGGACGGCGTACTCCATCTCGCGGAACCGCACGCGCCGCGACGACGCGAAGACCCGGTAGCTGCGGTCGACGAACTCGCGGGCGCCGAGGACCCGGGCGGTGACCTCGTTGATCCGCGGGATCGCCGCCGGGAACCGGGTGGCGACCCGGTTGACGCCCTCGAAGAGGGTGTTCGACAGCAGTTCGTCGTCGACGTAGCCGCGGACCGCGCCGATCGGCTCGGCCGGCGTGTCGAACGCCAGCCGGGTGTTGTGCTTGGTCAGTACCCGGTCGGTGTGCGGGAACCAGTAGAACTCGAAGTGGTCGGTGCCGTGGACGTGCTCGTCGAGACGGGCGACGGTCTCGCTGAGCCGGGCAGGTGCCTCGACGGCGCGCATCATGTAGGCGTTCTCGCACTGCAGCGTCAGTTTCGCGATCACGCCGACCGCGCCGAGTCCGAGGCGGGCGGCGTGGAACAGCTCGGGATTCTCCTCCGGCGAGCAGTCGACGATCGCGCCGTCGGCCAGCACCAGCTGCAGCGCCCGGATCTGCGTCGCGAGCCCACCGAACCGCGCTCCGGTGCCGTGCGTGCCGGTCGAGATCGCGCCGGCGAGCGACTGTGCGTCGATGTCACCCAGGTTGGTCATCGCGAGACCGAGGTCCCACAGCCGGGGGTTGAGCTCGTGCAGCCGCGTGCCGGCCAGGACCGTCACCAGGGCGCCGGACTCCCCGACCGGCACCACGGATTCGACCCCGCGCAGGTTGTCCAGGGAGATCATCACGCCGTCGGTGACGGCAACCGGGGTGAAGGAATGCCCGGCGCCGACGCACTTGACGTGCAGCCCTTCCTCCGCGGCGCGCGCGACCTCGGCGCTCAGCTCGGCCACCGTCTTCGGGGTGGCAAACCGTTGGGGCGTTGCTGCGGCACTGCGGGCCCAGTTGTGCCACGTCTGAGAATCCATCTGCTCACTATTACCTGGACGTCCGTCCAGGTCAACACCTTCCACCAATCCAGTTCCAACGATTTAGGATCAACGAATGCTGAATCGGCTTCCGGCGGACGAACGACGTGCACAGCTCGTGGAATCGGCGATGGGAATCGCGGAACGTGGCGGTGTCAGTTCCGTGACGATCCGCGCGGTGGCCGAGGAGGCCGGCGTCTCCCTCGGTGTCGTCCACTACTGCTTCGAGAGCAAGGAGGCGCTCGTCGCCGCGATGGGCGAGGCGCTGGTCCTGCAGTTGAGTCAGGCGATGCGGTACGCGTTCGGGCAGGCGCACGCCGACGAGGCCCAGACCGGCCTGCGCGGGCTGCGGGAACTGCTGCACAGCGGGCTGTCGGCGATGTGGCCGATCATCGAGGCGACGCCGAACCGGCAGCTGCTCACCTACGAGATCACCGCGTACGGGCTGCGTCAGCAGGCCGCCGGAGCGGAGCTGGCGGGCTCGATCGCGAACAAGCAGTACTCGACGATGGACGCCGAGGCCGTCGAGTTTCTCGAACGCTCCGCCGAGCACACCGGCACCCGATGGGCCGAGCCGGTTCCGGACCTGGCGCGGTTCGCGCTCGCGGTGATCGACGGCATCGTGCTGCGCTGGCTCGTCGACCGCGACGGTGAGGCCGTGATCGCATCGCTCGACGACCTGGTGCAGATGGTCACCGGCAAGGCCGTCGAGGTCTGATTCCGTCCGGACATGGACAGTCGTCCAGTTCGGTGGTTGACTGCAGTCGTGACCGCGACCACAGACCGCCCCGGAGTCCAGCCGCACGCCGCTACCGTCGAGGGGGTCGTCGCCCGGCTCGACGCGGCGACCCGCCCGCTCGACCCGCCGCTGGCCGCCGTGGATCTGCCGTCGCTCGAGGCGAACCTCGCCGATCTGGTCCGTCGGGCGGGCGGTACGCCGATTCGCGTGGCGAGCAAGTCCGTCCGGTCCCGCGCGGTCCTCGAACGCGCCCTCGGCTCGGGGCTCACCGAGAGTGGTGGATTCCGCGGCATCATGGCGTACGCGCTGCGGGAGGCGATCTGGCTCGTGCGCGCCGGCGCCCGGGACGTGCTGATGGGCTACCCGACGGTCGACCGGGCCGCGCTCGCCGAAGTCGCCGCCGACCCGACCCTGCGGGACTCGATCACCCTGATGGTCGACAGCGTCGACCACCTCGACGCGCTCGCCGCGGCCGGCGTCCGGGGGGCCCGGCTGTGCCTCGACGTGGACGCCTCGCTGCGGATCGGTCCGCTGCACCTCGGTGTCCGACGGTCCCCGCTGCGCACCCCCGAGGACGCCGCGACCCTGGCCCGGGTGGCCGTCACCCGCGGATTCGCGGTCGTCGGGGTGATGTTCTACGAGGCACAGATCGCCGGCCTGCCCGACAGCAGCGCCGCGGTGCGCCTGGTCAAGAAGGCCTCGGCCGCCGAATTGTCCACGCGGCGCGGCACGGTCGTCGACGCGGTTGCCGCGGTCTCGGGACGGTTGGAGATCGTCAACAGCGGTGGCACCGGGTCGTTGGAGATCAGCTCCGCCGACCCCGTGGTCACGGAGGTCACCGCCGGGTCGGGACTGTTCGTGCCGACCCTGTTCGACAAGTACCGGGCCTTCACCCCGCGCCCGGCGATGTTCTTCGCGTTGGCCGCGGTCCGACGGCCGACGCCGAAGATCGCGACGCTGTTCTCCGGCGGCTACATCGCCTCCGGTCCCGCCGGCGCGTCGCGCGTCCCGACCCCGGTGTGGCCTGCCGGCCTGACGCTGCTGCGCAACGAGGGCGCCGGCGAGGTGCAGACCCCGGTGACCGGGCTGGCGGCCTCCGCGCTGCGGATCGGCGACCGCGTCTGGTTCCGGCACGCGAAGGCGGGCGAGCTGTGCGAGCGGTTCACCGACGTGCACCTCGTCGACGCCGACGGTGCCGTCACCACGGTGCCCACCTACCGCGGAGAGGGCCGGTGCTTCGGCTGACGGCGTGACTCAGGCCGGGTGGCTGCGCATGAACGCGCCCAGCTCGGTCAGTCCGGCCGGCGTCGTCGGCAGGTAGTCGGTCAGCCCGGGGGAGCGGACGATCACCGCCCGCCACTTGCCGCGGGAGATCGCCACGTTCAACCGGTTCCGGGACAGCAGGAACCCCATACCGCGGGGCACCTCCGCGGCCGACGACGCGGTCATCGACACGTAGACGACCGCCGCCTCACGGCCCTGGAACTTGTCGACGGTTCCGACCAGAACCCGGTCCAGGCCCGCGCCGGCGAGGTGCTCGCGGATCAGGGACACCTGCGCGTTGTAGGGCGCGACGACGAGGATCTCGGACTGGTCCAGGGGACGCGCCGCCTCGCCGGTGCCGGGGATCCACGGGGTGCCGACCAGGGACCGCGCCCCAGCGGTGATCGCGGCGGCCTCCTCCTCGGAGTGGGTCGAGTTGCCGGTGTGGTCCACGTACAGCGTGCCGACGCCGGGCCGGACGCCGGCGAGGTTGCGGCCGGTGGTCACCGACTCCTTGGCGTGCAGGCGACCCTCGTACGACAGCGCCGACACCGATGCGCACACCTCCGGGTGCATGCGCCAGGTGACGTCGAGGAAGTAGCCGAGGTGCGGCGGCAGCGCACCGTGCCCCTCGGCGAGCCAGCCCAGTGCCGAGGTGTCCACCGGTTCGGGATGGATGCCCTGACTGACCTGGGGCAGCTGCTGCGGGTCGCCGAGCAGCAGCAGGTTACGTGCGGAGATCCCGACCGCGACGGTGTTCGCGAGCGCGAACTGACCGGCCTCGTCGACGACCAGCAGGTCGAGGCTCCCCGGTGGCACGCGGTCGGCGTGCGCGAAATCCCATGCGGTGCCGCCGACCACGCAGCCGCTCCGCTCGTGCTCGCGGAGGAACTCGGGGAAGCCGCTGGGCTCGAGCTTCGTCCACCGGGGGTCCGCGGCGAGACCGGACCCGGGCTTCTTCGCGACCCGCTCACCGGGAACTCCGGAGCGGACGACCGCGTCGAGCATGTTCTCGACCACCGAATGCGACTGCGCGACGACACCGACCCGCCAGCCGTGCCGGGTCACCAGGTCCGCGACCACGGCGGCGCCGGTGTGCGTCTTGCCGGTGCCGGGCGGACCCTGCACCGCGAGATAGGAGTCGTCCAGGTCGAGCAGCGCCGCCACGATCGCGGGCGCGCGGTCGTCGGGATCGGCGACCGGCAGCGGGCGGCCGGACCGCGTCCGCGGCGGGATCCGGCGCAGGATGTCGACGGCCGCGGTGCCGGGCATCGACGGCAGCACCCCGGCCATCGCGGCGGCCTGGGCCGCGATCGCGGTCTCGATGTTCTTCGTGGGCACCGGGCGGCCGGGTGCCAACGCCATCGGCACGCTCTCGTGGGTGTCGGTGCCCTGCAATTCCTCGACGACGACCACGTCGCGGGATTTGCCGTCCGGCCCGGTCTCCGTCGCGAGCGCGAGCACCGTGACGTCGACGGTGCCCCGCGCGGACCCGTCGGACGAGCCGATCCCGGTCGCGGCGTCGTACAGCGCGAACGGCTTGGCGCCGACCCGAGTGGTGGATCCGGACCCCCAGGCGCCGACGAGCCGGAGCTGCCGGCGCAGCTTCCGCTGCCGGGGGGTGCTCTTGTGCCAGTCCTCGGTGACGGAGACCGACTCGGCGACGAACACGTCCGCGGTGTCGGCCCACTCGTCGGTGGGGGCGGTCAACCGGGCGAAGTGCTCCCACCAGAACGGCTTCCGCTCGCGGCGGTGGTAGCCGAGCGCCGCCGCCATCAGCGCCGCCGCCTGCTGGTCGGCGGAGCGTTTGCCCGCGAGCGCGTCGCCGACGTACTCGCGCAGGGCCAGCTCGGTCGGGTCGGGCTGTTCGACCTCGACGGCCGCCGCCAGCTGGATCTCCCGCGGCGCGACGTCGAGTTCGGCGGCCCGGGCGCGCAGCCAGTCCCGCAGGCGCAGCGTCGACAGGCAGTCGTAGCGGTTGTAGTCCTCGATTCTCTTCAGCGTGTCCGCGGCCTCGGCGTCCTCGCCGCGGTCGCGCAGCGCGCAGTAGTCGGCGTACTCGGTGATCGACGCGGCCGCGGTGGTCACGCCGTCACCGTCGCGCGCGGCGTCCATGTACAGCGGCTCGAGCTTCTTGATCGAGTACGACGGTGCGCCGACCCGGACCGCGCCCCGCACGATCGGATACAGATCCACCAGGACGTTCTCGCGCAGCAGCGCGTCCACGCTCTCCTCGCCGACGCCGTACCGGCCGGCCAGGCGCAGCAGCGCGGTCTTCTCGTAGGCGGCGTAGTGGTAGACGTGCATGTGCGGGAAGCGCTTCCGGCGCTCGGCCACGTAGTCGAGGAAGTCGAGCAGCGCCCGCCGTTCCTGTGCGCGGTCGTGCGCCCAGAACGGCCGGAAGGTGCCGTCGGACTCCATCACCCCGAACAGGTACTCGAGGCCCCACTCCGGGGAATCGCCCTCCGCCCACAGCGGATCGCCCTCGAAGTCGAAGAAGATGTCGCCGGGGTCCGGGGCGGGGATCCCGGCGAGCGCCGCGCCCCCGCCGATCAACTCGAACGCCGGTGGATCGTCGTCGCTGCGCCGACGCACCTGCACGGCGGCCTGCCCACGCAGCGACTCGAAGGTCCGCGCGCTCATGCCCTCGACGGGTCGGTCGGCCGCGGCCAGCGCGTCGATCGTCGTGATGCCGCCGCGGATGAGCTTGTCCCGCTGGGTGGATCGCAGGCCGGCGACGAGGATCAGGTCTCGGGAGCTCGTCACCTGCGGTTCGCAGTCCGTGCAGCGGCCGCAGCCGCGGACCTCGCCCCAGGACACCGGCGCGCCGCCGCGCACATGGTCGTCGAGCAGGCGCACCAGCGCATCGCGGCGCTGCCGGAACACCGGGGTGATGTCGCCCAGCGGACAGGTGACCGTGCTGTCGTCGCCGAGGATCAGGCTCGCCGTCGGGGCGAGCGGGATGCCGTCGGCGGCGAGCGCGTCGGCGTAGGCCGCCAGTTGCAGCAGCGCGGGGACCCGGGCGTGCCGCGACAGCTTGGTGTCGACGACCCGATAGCCCTCGTCGTCGCGGACCAGGAAGTCGCAGTAGCCGAGGAATCGGCCGTCGAAGAACGTGCCCTGGTAGATCACGTCGGCGCCGGCCCGGGCGGCGGCGATCGTGGCCTGGTTCGCGCGGGTCAGCTCCTCGAAGTCGGGGCGTGGACGCTCGATGGACACCACGCCGTCGCCGAACCGCTCGCGGAAACCGTCGAGCCGCCGCCGCTCGTGGGCGTTTCCGAGCGCCGACGTCCGCGCCAGCATCGGGTCCGGCGCCTCGGGCGTCTCCGGTGCGTCCGGCTCGATGCGTCCGAGCTTGCGGTCGAGCCCGCGCAGCAGCGCGAACTCACAGTCCGCGGCCTGGGTCAGGTCGCCGGCGCTGTGCACGATCACGTCGTCGAGGAGGAACACGGACCCGACTATCGCAGACACCGCCGACAGGGCTCGGCCCCGTCACGTCGATAATCGTGCGGTGTCGTTCTTCGCAGGAGTCTCCGGGCAGGTCCACTACCGCCACTGGCCGTGCGCCGACCCCGTCGCCGGGCTGGTGTTTCTGCACGGGATGGGCCAGCACAGCGGTCATTACCACCGGTTCGCGCGGGCCCTGGCCGGCGAGGGCGTCGAGACCTGGGCGCTCGACCACGTCGGTCACGGCCTGACCGAGGGCGAGATCGGCGACCCCGGTCCGATCGCCGACCTCGGTGCGAACGCGCTGACCCTCGCCGACCTCGCCGCGAGGGAGCGGCCCGGCCTGCCGCTCGCGATCATGGGCCATTCCCTCGGCGCCGGGGCGGCGGTCGCGGCCCTCGCCGTCGAGCCCGCCCGGTTCGCCGCGGTGGTGCTGTGCGGCCTGCCGCGAGCCGTGGCGGCCGATCCGGGTGCGATCGCCGCGGTGCACGCACCGATCCTGGTCGTGCACGGCGTCGACGACCGCCTCGCGCCGATCGACGGCACGCGGTCGTGGACCGACGGGGTACCCGGTGCGCGGCTGACCGAATACGTGGACGCCGGACACGACCTGCTGCACGAACCGGTGCACCGCCGGGTCACGTCCGACGTCGCGGCGTTCATCCGGGATAGCGTGCTGTCATGACGCCGGACGAACACCTGGAACTGTTGCGGACCGAGGGTCTGCGTCTCGCCGCGATGCCCGCCGACGCGCTCGGTGCCGCGGTCCCGACCGTCCCCGGCTGGACGCTCGAGCGGGTGGTCCGGCACACCGGCAAGGTGCACCGCTGGGTCGCCGCGACGCTCGCCGCCGGCCCGGACGCGCCGCTCGCACCGGGTGACGACGTCGAGTCCCTGCCCCGGGGGCCGGAGTGCCTGCCCGCGTACCGGGAGGCCCTCGACGCCGTGATCGCGGAACTGTCGGCGCACGACTTCGACCGCGCCGCACCGACGTTCGTCGGACCGGGCACGGTCCGGTTCTGGGCACGGCGGCAGGCACACGAGGTGGCGGTGCACCGCGTGGACGCGGCGGACGCCGTGCACGCGGCCGGCGGCGGTGCCCCGGAGTCCGTCGATGCGCGCGGTGCCGCCGACGGGGTCGACGAGTGGGCCCGCCTGATGCTCGTGCGGGCGCTGCCGGAAGTACCGCAGGCGTTGCACGGCAAGACCGTTCACCTGCACGGCACCGACACCCCCGACGCCGAGTGGCTCCTGGGGTTCGGGCCGGACGGTGTGCACGTCGAGGCCGGGCACGCGAAGGGCGACGTCGCGGTCCGCGGCACCGCCGAGGAACTGCTGCTCGCCGTGTGGCGGCGCCGACCCCTGGCCGCGCTGGAGATGTTCGGGGATGTCGACCTCGCGCACCGGATGGTGGACGCGGCGCGGATCTGACCCCGCCCGCCCACCGCGGATCTACCCCCGCCCGCCGCAACCCCAGGACAGCCCGGCGGCCCGCTGCGCGACCGACAGGGTCTCGGCCAGCATCGCGTCGGTGAGGCCGGGGTCGTCGAGGGGCAGGCAGCCGAGCACCGTGACGGGCCGGTCGCCCGCGCTCGACACGGTCCCGCCGTGCACGAACCCGGACGGTTCGAGTGACAGGGCACCCAGCGTCGCCTCCCAGGCCCTGGGTCCGAACGCGACGATCGCGCGCACGAACCGCCGCAGGTCGGTCCACTCCGGTGCGGGGTCGGCGACGATGCGGGCGCCGAAGAGTTTCTGGCCGGCGCCGTGGCGGCCTTCCGGTGTCGCGGCCACCCCGGCCAGGTGCAGGGCGCCGAACAGCCGGAGCTCGGCGGTCGTGGCCGGATCGACCAGCAGCAACGAGGGCAGCGCGTCACCGTATCCGGGCACAATCGTCGGCATGGCCCCCATTGAACCGGATCCCGCGCTGGTCGACGCCGTCCGTTCCGCCCAGCGGGTCGTGGTGTTCTCCGGTGCGGGCATGTCCGCCGAGTCGGGTGTGCCGACGTTCCGGGACGCACTGACCGGACTGTGGGAACGGTTCGACCCGATGGAGCTGGCGACCCCGGAGGCCTGGGCGCGGGACCCGGCGCTGGTGTGGGCCTGGTACGAGTGGCGGGCGGCCCTGGTGCGGCGGGTGCGGCCCAACGCGGGCCACGTCGCCCTGGCCGACTGGGCGCGCGCGACGGACCTGACCGTCGTGACCCAGAACGTCGACGACCTGCACGAGCGGGCCGGTTCGACCGTGGCCGCGCACCTGCACGGCAGCTTGTTCGCGCCCCGGTGCAGCGCGTGTGCCCGCCCGGCCGAGCTCGACGACGTCAGGTTCGCGGGGCCGGGTCACGAACCGGCCGAACGGATCACCCCTCCGGCCTGCGTCGCGTGCGGGGCACCGGTGCGCCCGGGCACCGTGTGGTTCGGGGAGGATCTGCCCGCCGAGTCGTGGCGGGTCGCGGTCGGCGCCGCCGAGAACTGCGACCTGATGGTGGTCGTCGGCACGTCGGGTGTCGTGTACCCGGCTGCGGAGCTGCCGGTGCGGGCGGTGCGGGCGGGGGCGACCGTCGTCGAGATCAATCCGGATCCAACGGATCTGACGGCCGCGGTGACCCACTCGTGGCGGGCCACCGCGGCGCGTGCGCTGCCGGCGCTGGCGGCTGCGGCCGGGTCAGGCCGTTAGGTCATGATCACCGCGTCGCTCGAGCCGAGCGCCAGCGCGATCGAGTTGAGGAGCGAGGTGACGGGGTCGAACACGAGCACGTCCTGCAGCGGCAGCATCGGGTCTCCTTCATGGGTTGTGTAAAACGGTGAAAGGGGCGTCCCCACACGATGATTCGGTGGGAACGCCCCATTCAGCCACATGCCCGCCCCGTTCGGGGCGGAATCGTCAGGAGTAGATCGCCTCGATCGCGGTGCCGAAGGTCTCGTGGATGACGTTGCGCTTGAGCTTGAGCGTCGGCGTCAGCTCCCCGGTCTCGATCGTGAAGTCCACGTCGAGGATGCGGTACTTCTTGATCTGCTCCGGGTTGGAGACCTTCTTGTTGCCCTCGGCCACCGCGGCGTCGATCTCGGCGACGAGGTCGGCGTGCTTGACGACCTCCGCGATCGGCAGGTCCGCGGCGACGCCGTTGCGTTCCCTCCAGCCGGGCAGGGCTTCCTGGTCGATGGTGATCAGCGCACCGATGAACGGCTTCGCGTCGCCGACGACCAGGCACTGGCTGATCAGCGGGTGCGCGCGCAGGGCGTCCTCGAGGACGGCCGGTGCGACGTTCTTGCCGCCGGCGGTGACGATGATCTCCTTCTTGCGGCCGGTGATCGAGACGAAGCCGTCCTCGTCGATCGCGCCGAGGTCGCCGGTGTGGAACCAGCCGTCCCGGATGGAGTCCGCGGTCGCGGCGTCGTTGTGCCAGTAACCGTGGAACACGACCGGGCCCTTGACGAGCAGTTCGCCGTCGTCGGCGATCTTCGCGGCGTGACCGTCGAGCGGCTTGCCGACGGTGCCGACCTTCTGCGCCGAGGTGGTGTTGACCGTGATCGCGGCGCTGGTCTCGGTCAGGCCGTAGCCCTCGTAGACCGGGACGCCGATGCCGCGGAAGAAGTGTCCGAGGCGAGCACCGAGCGCGGCACCGCCGGACACCGCCCGGTCGCACTCGCCGCCGAGCGCGGCCCGCAGCTTGCCGTAGACCAGCTTGTCGAACAGCGCGTGCTTGAGCTTGAGACCCAGTCCCGGTCCGCCGGTTTCGAGGGCCTCGCTGTAGGCGATCGCGGTGTCGGTGGCCTTGCCGAAGATCTTGCCCTTGCCGCCGTCCTCCGCCTTCTGCTTGGCGGTGTTGTAGACCTTCTCGAACACGCGGGGCACGGACAGGATGAAATTCGGCTTGAACACCGCGAACTGGTCGATCAGCGTCGAGATGTCGGAGGTGTGGCCGACGGTGACCTTGTTGTCGAACGCGCCGAACGAGATCGCGCGGGCGAACACGTGGGCGAGCGGCAGGAACATCAGGGTGCTGCGGCCCTCGTACATCGCGTCGGCCATCGCGATCTTCACGGCCTGCGACTCGGCACTGAAGTTGGCATGGGTGAGCTGCACACCCTTCGGGCGGCCGGTGGTGCCGGAGGTGTAGATCAGCGTGGCGGGGGAGGTCGCGTTCACCTGGCCGCGGCGCTCGTGCAGTGCCTCGTCGGTGATCTCGGCGCCGCGGGAGGTGAGCTCGTCGAGCGCGCCGGCGTCGATCTGCAGCATCTCGCGCAGTGCGGGAGCGGCCTCCGCGACCTCCTTGACGGTCGCGGCGTGCTTGGCCGTCTCCACGACCAGCAGGGCGGTCGCGGAATCCTCGAGGATCCACTGCGCCTGGTCGGCCGAGGACGTCTCGTAGATCGCGACGGTGCAGCCGCCTGCGGTCCAGATCGCGTAGTCGAGGACGACCCACTCGTACCGTGTGGCGGACAGGATCGCGACCCGGTCGCCCAGCTCGATGCCGGAGGCGATCAGGCCCTTGGCGACGTCCTTGACCTGGGCGGCGAACTCGGCCGCGGTGACGTTGACCCAGGACCCGCCGACGAGCCGCTTGAAGGGGACGTGCTGCGGGCATTCCTTCTCGAAGCGGAACACGGTGTCGGCCATCGAGACGTCGTCCGGAATGGAAAACGACTGCGGAACTTCGAACTCTCGCACTGAGGACCCTCCAGGACTACTGACAAGTACGGGTGTGCATTGCATCACACTCTCTGGCTGGACGCATCACCTTCGGTGTCCGGATTGACCGAATGCGCCGAGGTGAAGCTCGTGTGTCTGTTACTCGCGGTCCCGAGAACTGTGGGTTCGCCCAGAACGGCGCGCGGCCGGTGAGGTGAAGATCACGTCCCGAGTGCGACCCTCACCTCCTGATCGGTCAGCTGATGGAAGTCCCGGTACGCGCCACCGACACCGCCGAGCCACCGCGGCACCATCGGGCAGACCACCTCGTCGGCCTCGCCGGCCAGACGGGTCATCGCCTCCTGGGACGACACCGGCATCGCGACCACCAGCCGGGCCGGGTCCTGGGCGCGGGCCACCCGGCACGCGACGGCCGCGGTCGCGCCCGTCGCCATGCCGTCGTCGACGATCACCACCGTCCGGCCGGCCAGCGCGATCGGCGGACGGTCGCCACGCAGCATCCGCACGCGCCGTTCGAGTTCGCGCCGTTCCGTGGCCTCCACCGACGCGAGCGCCAGCCGGGACACCCGCGACTGGGCGATCACGTCGTCGTTGAGGACCCGCACACCACCTTCACCGATCGCGCCCATCGCGAGTTCGGGCTGCCACGGCAGTCCCAGCTTGCGGACCACGATCACGTCGAGGTCCGCGTCGAGTGCGTCGGCGACCTCCGCGGCGACCGGAACCCCGCCGCGCGGCAGCCCCAACACCAGCGGGTCGGTGCCGCGCAGGTGTCCGAGTGAGGAGGCCAGTTCGCGGCCGGCCTCGGCGCGCGTGGCATAGAGCATGTCACTTCATGACGCTACGCCGCGCCGCGCCGCTCGGCCTACCGTTCGACGACCGCGAACCGGCGCAGCGTCAGAGCCGGGTTCCGCTGCCGCACCTCGGCGATCCGTTCCGCGCTGGCCTCCGCCCGGGCGGTGCCGGTCCGCTCACCGAGCGAGGCCAGCACGACACCCATCGGGTCGACGATCATCGAGTGTCCCGAGCCGTTGCGTGCGGGCTGGTCGGCGGCGGCCACGTAGACGGTGTTCTCGATCGCCCGGGCCCGGACCAGCGTCGTCCAGTGATCCTCCTTGAGGGGGCCGGGAATCCACTGCGCAGGCAGCGCGACCACGTCCGCGCCGGCATCGACGATCCGCCGGGTCACCTCCGGGAACCTCAGGTCGTAGCAGGTCTGCATGCCGAAGGTCAGACCGTCGACGACGAACGTCGCCGGCGCCGTGATCTCGCCTGCGCGGATCACGTCCGACTCCCGGTATCCGAACGCGTCGTACAGGTGAATCTTGCGGTAGACGGCGGCCAGGGTGCCGTCCGGAGCGGCCGCGACGAGGGTGTTGGAGACGTGGTCGTCGCCGGCCAGCGCCTCGTTCACCCCGGCCACCAGATGGACGCCGAACTCGGCGGCGATCTCGAGCAACCCGGACACGAACGGGCCGTCGAGTGGTTCGGCCGCCTCGACGAGTCGCTCGTCGATCTGTGCGGCGGTGTACATCGCGTACTCGGGCGCGACGACCACGCGTGCACCGCGCGCGGCGGCCTCGCCGACGAGGTTGCGCACCGTCAGGTGGTTCTCGTTCTTGTCCGTGCCCGCACAGAACTGGGCCACTGCGATCTCGACCATGCACACATTGTGCGCACGGCCGAGATCGCCTCGCAGGGTTGGGCCGTCAGGACACGTCGCCGACGGTCGAGACCAGGTTGCCCTGCATGAACTCGTGGTACGCGGGCAGGTCGAGCATGCCGTGCCCGGACAGCCCGATGACCAGCACCTCCGGCTCGGTGAGCCGCTTCGCGTACTCCGCGCACGCGGCGATCGCGTGGGAGGACTCCGGCGCCGGGACGATCCCCTCGGCCCGCGCGAACAGCACTCCCGCGGCGAACGACTCGGTCTGGTCGACGGCCTGGCCGGTGACGTAGCCGAGCTCGACGGTGTGGCTGAGCAGCGGCGCCATGCCGTGGTAGCGCAGGCCGCCCGCGTGGATCGGGTCCGGCACGAAGTCCTGGCCGAGGGTGTGCATCTTCAGCAGCGGCGTCAGACCGGCGACGTCGCCGTGGTCGTAGCGGTACTCGCCCTTGGTGATCGACGGGCACGCGGCCGGCTCGACGGCCATGATCCGGGTCGTGGCCCGGCCGTGCAGGACCTCGCGGATGAACGGGAACGCCAGTCCGGCGAGGTTGGAACCGCCACCGGCGCAACCGAACACGACGTCGGCGTTCTCCTCGCCGGCAGCGCGGAGCTGTTCGACGGCCTCGAGACCGATGACGGTCTGGTGCAGCACCACGTGGTTGAGGACGCTGCCGAGCGCGTAGCGGGCGTTCGGGTCCGCGGCGGCGACCTCGACGGCCTCGGACACCGCGATGCCGAGGCTGCCCGGGGTGTCGGGGTGCTCGGCGAGGATCTTGCGGCCCGACTCGGTCAGCGGCGACGGGCTCGGGTGCACCGTGCCGCCGTACGTCTCCATCAGGAACCGGCGGTACGGCTTCGAGTTGTACGAGGCGCGCACCTGCCACACCTCGAGGTCGATGCCGAACTTCGCGCACGCGAACGACAGTGCGGAGCCCCACTGCCCGGCGCCGGTCTCGGTGGTGATCTTCGTGATGCCGTCCTGCGCGTTGTAGTACGCCTGCGCGACGGCGGTGTTGGTCTTGTGGCTGCCGACCGGGCTGACGCCCTCGTACTTGACGTAGATGCGCGCGGGGGTGCCCAGGGCCTTCTCGAACTCGCGGGCCCGGATCAGCGGGGCCGGCCGCCAGGTCTTGTAGACCTCGCGGATCGGTTCCGGGATCTCGATGTACTGCTCGGTCGACGCCTCCTGCTCGATCAGGGCCGACGCGAACAGCGGTGCCATGTCGTCGGGCGTGACCGGCTCCCTGGTCCCCGGGTGCAGGTGCGGCGGCGGCGGGACCGGCAGGTCCGCGGCGATGTTGTACCAATGCGTGGGGATCGGTGTCGGCTCGGACACGACGGGCTCCTGACGTCGAGGTGGTGGTTCCGCCCCGCATTGTGCCCGGGTCCGTGATCAGGGTTACTCCGGGTCGGCCCCTGTGCGTCGGCCCGACCCGCGGCAATCGATTAAACTCCTGGGGAAATGAGTGACACCGAGCAGTACCCCGAGCCGGAAACCGACAGCACCACCTTTGCCGATCTCGGCATCGACGATCGGGTGCTGCGGGCACTGACCGACGTCGGGTACGAGTCGCCGTCGCCGATCCAGGCCGCCACGATCCCGCCGCTGATGGCGGGCAACGACGTGGTCGGCCTCGCGCAGACCGGTACCGGCAAGACCGCCGCGTTCGCGGTGCCGATCCTGTCCCGCATCGACACCGAGCAGAAGCGGCCGCAGGCCCTGGTGCTGGCTCCGACCCGGGAGCTGGCGTTGCAGGTCGCCGAGGCGTTCGGCAAGTACTCCGCGCACATCCCGGGCCTGCACGTGCTGCCGATCTACGGCGGCCAGTCCTACGGGGTGCAGCTGTCCGGTCTGCGGCGCGGCGCCCAGATCATCGTCGGCACCCCGGGCCGCGTGATCGACCACCTGGAGAAGGGCACGCTCGACCTCTCGCATCTGGACTACCTGGTCCTCGACGAGGCCGACGAGATGCTGAAGATGGGCTTCCAGGAGGACGTCGAGAAGATCCTCGCGGAGACGCCCGAGTACAAGCAGGTCGCGCTGTTCTCCGCGACGATGCCGACGGCGATCCGCAAGATCTCCAAGCAGTACCTGCACGATCCGGTGGAGATCACCGTCAAGACGAAGACGACGACGTCGTCGAACATCACCCAGCGCTGGGTGCAGGTCGCACACCAGCGCAAGCTCGACGCGCTGACCCGGATCCTCGAGGTCGAGCCGTTCGAGGCGATGATCATGTTCGTCCGCACCAAGCAGGCCACCGAGGACCTCGCCGAACGCCTTCGCGCGCGCGGTTTCTCGGCCGCCGCGATCAACGGTGACATCGTGCAGGCGCAGCGTGAGCGGACGATCGGTCAGCTCAAGTCCGGTGCCCTCGACATCCTCGTCGCCACCGACGTCGCCGCCCGGGGCCTCGACGTGGACCGCATCTCGCACGTCGTCAACTACGACATCCCGCACGACACCGAGTCGTACGTGCACCGCATCGGCCGTACCGGCCGCGCGGGCCGCACCGGCGACGCGCTGCTGTTCGTCGCGCCCCGGGAACGGCACCTGCTCAAGGCGATCGAGCGCGCCACCCGGCAGCCGCTGACCGAGATCCAGCTGCCGACCGTCGAGGACGTCAACGCGCAGCGGGTCGCGAAGTTCGGCGACTCGATCACGGCGTCGCTGAACTCGGACAACCTGGCGCTGTTCCGCCGGCTGATCGAGGACTACGAACGCGAGCACGACGTCCCCCTCGCCGACATCGCCGCCGCGCTCGCGGTGCAGTCGCGGGACGGGGAGTCGTTCCTGATGGAACCGGAACCGCCGGCACCGCCGCGCAAGGAACGCGAGCCGCGCGAGCGTCCGCCGCGCCGGTTCGACGAGGGCCCGAAGGTCGGGCGCAGCGGTCAGGAGATGGCGACGTACCGGATCGCCGTCGGCAAGCGGCACCGTGTCGTGCCCGGCGCGATCGTCGGCGCCATCGCGAACGAGGGTGGACTGCGGCGCAGCGACTTCGGGCACATCAGCATCCGGCCCGACCACAGTCTCGTGGAGCTGCCCGCCGACCTGAGCAGCGAAACGCTCGAGGCGTTGCGTGCCACCCGCATCTCCGGCGTCCTGATCCAGCTCACCCCAGACCAGGGCCCGCCCGGCCAGCGTCCGCAGCGTGACCGGGGCAAGGGCAAGTTCGAGAAGGGCCGGTCCGACAAGAAGCCCAAGCGGGACCGGTACTGACGGGCGGGGCCGGTCGGCCCCGTCAGGCCACCGCCGACGACACCAGCTCGGACACCTCGTCGCGGTCCAGCGCGGCGCCGCGGACGCGCCCGTCCTCGAGTTCGGTCGGCGACAGACCGGCGCGGAGCTCGGCGTCGTAGGCGGCGAGGTCGACCGGATCCATCGCGGCCGGGCGGTAGCCGATCGAGGTGCCCTGCCGGTCCACGACCGCGGTCAACGTCGCCGCCGTCTCGTGGTCGCCGCGCCGGAACGCCGCGTACGCCAGCGTCGCCAACCCCACCAGCCACGAGGTGAGGTCCGCGTTGCTCTCGCACACCCGGATCATCCGGGCCAGCTTCGCCTCCGCCGGACCGCCCCAGCGGCCCTGCGCGAGATCGGCTTTCGCGCCGATCCACAGCGACGACGCCTCGCACCAGCCGTACCCGTGCCCGGAGGCGACGCGAACCGCCTCGTCGAGGTGCTCCGCGGCGGCGTCGTACTCGCCGGCCCGGAAGTCCGCGGTACCCAGGCACATCAACGCCTCCGCGGCGGTGAACGGCCGCTCCGCGCGGAGCCCGAACTCGAGTGAGGCCTGCGCGTGCGCCCGCGCCTGCTCGATCAACCCGGAACCGGCTTCGAAGAACGCCAACGTCGATTCGGCGTCCGCCCGGCTCACCGGATCGGCAACCGTCGCGGCGAGGTCGGTGAGCAACCCCAACGCGGTGAAGAGGCCGGGCAGGTCCCCGGCCAGGTAGTGGATGACGGCGGCGCCCGCGACCGCGCGGACCCGCACCGGTGACGACACCGGGTCGATCTGTCCACCGGCCGATGCCAGTGCCGGCGACAACCGGGTGATCGCCTCCGCGACGTGTCCACCGCGGTACCAGTACCAGCAGATTCCGCCGGCGATCCGCAGGTAGGTGTCGGGGTCGTCGACGGTCGCGTCCAGTGCCGCACGGACGTTCGGGAAGTCCAGGTCGAGGCGCCGCATCCAGCGGGAGCTGTCGGGACCGCGCAGGCCGACGAACGCGGCATCGGCGAGGTCGCAGATCCAGCGAGTGTGGTTGCGGCGCAGGAGCGCCGTCTGTTCCGGATCCCGGACCCGGGCGGCGTAGCCGCGCATCGTCTCGAGCATCCGGTAGCGGCGCGGGTCGCCACCGGTGACGGACACCAGGGACTTGTCCACCAGGGCACCGAGATCGCCGAGCAGGGCGGCGTCGCCGACGACGAGCCGGGCCGCGTCGAGGTCGAACCCGCCCTCGAACACCGCGAGCGACTGGAACAGTCGCCGCTGCGATTCGGTGAGGGTCTGGTAGGACCACTCGACGGCCGCGAGCATGGTGGTGTGCCGGGCGTTGGTGCGCGGTCCGCCGCGCAGCAGCGCGAACCGGTCGTCGACGTGCGAGATCAGCTGGCGCACCGACAGCGTCCGGCACTGGGCGGCGGCGAGTTCGATCGCGAGCGGCATCCCGTCGAGCTCGGCGCACAGCCGGGTCAGCAGGTCGCGCTCCTCCGCGTCGGGGGCGAACGTCCCGATCTGGGCGGCGGCGCGTGCGACGAACAGCTGCACGTCCTCCCCGTCGGTCATCGGGGGCACCTCGTACACGAATTCGCCCGTGGTGAACAGTGGTTCGCGGCTGGTTGCGAGGATGCGGACCGCCGGGCAGCGGGTCAGGATCGCGGTCGCGACGGCCGCGGCGGGATCGACCACCTGTTCGCAGTTGTCGAGGACCAGGAGCAGTTCCCGCCCGCGCAGCACGTCGGCGAGGGCGTCGACGCCGCCCGAGACGGTCAGGCCCAGCGCGGTCGCGAGGGCGTCCGCGACCTGGCTGCTGTCGAGGGCGCCGGCCAGTTCCACCAGCCAGGGACCGTCGGTGTCCGACCTGATCCGCGCGACCTCGAGGGCGAGCCGGGTCTTGCCCATGCCGCCGGCCCCGGTCAGCGTGACCATGCGATGGGTGCGCAGCAGTTCGCCCACCTCGGCGAGCTGCCCGCGGCGCCCGACCAGGGGCGTCAGTGCGAGGGGGATGTTGTGCGCGAACGGGTCCGGCGCCGCGGGCGCGGTGGCCGCGATCGGTGCCGCGCTCGGGATCGGGGGCGTCAGGACGTCGTCGTGCGCGAGGATCGACGCCTGCAACGACAGCAGGCTCGGCCGCGGATCGGTGCCGAGTTCCTCGGCCAGCGTCTCCCGGGCGCGGCGCAGTGCGTCGAGCGCGTCGCCCGGGCGACCCGCCCGGTAGTGCGCCCGGGCGAGCAACTCCCAGGCGCGTTCGCGCAGAGGGTGTTTCCGGGTGAACACGTCGAGGTGCGCGGCGGCGGCCCCGTGGTCGCCGAGGGCCAGCGCCGCCTCCATCCGGTCTTCGACGGCGTCGAGACGCAGGGTGTCGAGGCGACGGGCCTCGACCGCGATCGCGTCGGAGTCGGCGACGTCCGCGTAGGCGTCGCCGCGCCAGTGGTCCAGTGCGGTGTCGAGGACGTCGGCTGCACCGGATGCGTCACCGGCGGCGAGCAGGTGCCTGCCCTCCGCCGACAACGCGGTGAACTGCTGCCAGTCGGTGGCGTCGGGTTCGAGGGCGTAGCCGTTGCCGCGTCGGGTCAGCACCCGGGACAGGCTGCCGGGACGGTGCGGATCGAGGATCTTGCGGATCCGTGCCACGTAGCCCTGCAGGGTCAGCTTCGCGGTGCGGGGCGGTGCGGCGCCCCAGAGGTGGTCGATCAGTGCGTCGTCGGACACCCCTTCGCCGGCGGCGATCGCCAGCCGGGCGAGCAGCGCGCGCGGCACCGGGCCGCCGACCGAGACGTCCTCGTCGCCGACGAGTACCCGGACGGGGCCCAGGACCTGCAGGTAGACGGAGGTCGGGGGTGGGGAGGCGGTGCTCGGTCCGGGCATGGGTCCCAGCGTATGCGGCGCACTTGCCAGTGACTTACCAGTGCCGTGCAAGTCGGGTGAAGCGGGCTGCCAGCCGATTCCAACCGGGCCCCGGCACAGTGGTTCGTGTCGGACGGTCCGACGCATCCAACGAAGGAGACCACACCCATGCGCAACACCACGATCACCGAGATCCCCGCTGCCGGCGCCGAGCTGAACGAGGCGCAGCTCGCGTCCGTCGCCGGTGGCATGCGCGACCGCGGCCGCTCCAGCAAGGTGATCGACGTCGTCGACGGCTGGACGGGCACCGACGCCGACTTCTGATCGGCAGCCGTCGGGGGTCGAGGGGCGTCGCCGCCGGTGACGCCCCCGGCCCCGGCGGTTTCACAACCCCCAGGAGGAACCCATGACCACCCCGCACGTGCTGGTGCTGACCCAGACCCGCGACCCGCACGCCGACGCGGTCACGCAGCGTCTGCGCGCCGCAGGCACCCGCGTGACGGTGTTCGACCCGGCCGAGTTCCCGTCGGCGGCCACACTGTCGCTGAGCCTGACCCCGGCCGGGCAGGCCCGGCGCACGCTCACTCGCGGCGGCACGCGCGTCGACCTCGACGCGGTCGACGCGGTGTGGTTCCGCCGACCACAGGATCCGCGGGCCCACGACGAGATCACCGACCCCGCGGTCCGGGAGTACGTCGAGCAGGAGTGCGAGGTGTTCGCGGCCGCGCTGTGGGACGACCTCGACGCGCTCGCGGTTCCGGGCACCCGCGCCGACATCCGGGCCGCCGGGCACAAGCAGGTCCAGCTGCGCCTGGCCGGCCGGCTCGGGTTCGAGCTGCCACCGACACTCGTCACCACCGACCCCGACGAGTTCCTCGATTTCTGGGACGAGCACGAGGGCCGGGTGATCACCAAACCGCTGCAGCGGTCGTGGCTGCTCCGCGGCGACGACGGTTTCGCACGGATGGCAGAGCCGGCCACGACGGTCGACGTGGCGGCGGCCGACGCGATGCGGCTGTGCCCGCTGATCGTGCAGGCCTACGTCCCGAAACGGGTCGAGCTGCGGGTCACCGTGGTCGGGACCCGCGTGTTCGCCGCCGAAATCCACAGTCAGGAAAGCAATCACACCCGGCTCGACTGGCGCTGCTACGACCCGGCGACCACCCGGCACGGCATCCACCGCCTCCCGGACGACGTGGCGCGCCGCTGCCTGCTGCTCGTCGCCGAACTCGGTCTCCGCTACGGGGCCGTCGACCTGATCCTCACCCCGGACGGCCGCTACGTGTTCCTCGAGATCAACCCGTCCGGCCAGTGGTTGTGGATCGAGGACGCCACCGGCCTGCCCATCAGCGACGCGATCGCCGACCTGCTGAGGTCGGGTGCCGACCGCGACGCGCCGCGACCAGCCATCGGAGCACTCCCGTGACCACACCGTCCCTCCTCGACGACGCCCTCGACATCCTGCGTGCGCTCGATCCTCGCGCACCGCGCCGGTCGGCGGACCGCGCACTCGACCCGTTGCGTGCCGATCACCCCGACGCCCGGATGCGGCTGGTCGGGCACCGTGAGGCGCTGGAGGACTCGGTCCACCACGGCCTGCTGATCACCGAACCGGGTGTCGGCACCACGTCTCTGTCGTGGACGCCGGTGACGGCGGTGCCGTGGTCGCTGCGCGGCACCCAGCGCACCGCCGAGTCGATGCTGTTGCGGGTCAACGGCGAACCGCTCGAGATCGAGGAGGCGATGGCGTACCTCGACGTGATGTGGGAGCAGACCGCGCTGCTGGAACGGCTGATCGCCGTGTGCCTGGTACGACAGGAACTGGCGGAGCACCCGGTGCGGCTCGACGCGGCCGAACTACAGCAGGCGATGGACGCGTTCCGGCGGGCCCGCGGACTGCTGACCCCGGAGGCGACCGAGGAGTGGATGCGTGCGCGGGCCCTCGGCCACACGGCGCTCGAGGACCTGGTCGAACGGGAGGCCGCGGTGGCCGAACTCAAGCGGCGCATCCTCGCCGAGCAGGCTCCGGACGTCGCCGCACTCGATCGCGCCCGGGTGGCATGGGTGCGGTTCGCCGACCGCTCGGACGCGGACGCGTTCGCCTCGGTGGTGGCGACCCGGATCGCCGAGGACGGCACCGATGCCGTCGGCGCATTCGCGTCCGCCGCGGCCGGCGCCTACGCGGTGTCCGCGACGGTCACCGGAGTCGAGTTCGGTGAGGTGGCGGCCGAGGTCGTGGACCACGGCGGACCCGGAACCGTGTCGGGTCCGACCCGGGACGGCGACGGCTGGCGGGTGACCCAGGTCCTCGCGACGCTCCCGGCCGCCGCCGGTCCGGGGACCGATCGGCTCCTCGCGGACGCGGCGTTCGAACGCTGGCTCGCGGGGCGGCGCCGGGACGCGCGGATCGAATGGTTCTGGGGCTCGGCCGACAAGACGCCCACCGCGGCTGCCGCGGCACGGCCGTGACCGTGCGCGTCGCCACCCAGGACGGGCTCGCGGACTGCGGGGCGGCGTGCCTGACGATGATCCTCGGCCACTACGGGTACCGCTGCGAGGTGGCCGAGGTCGCGGACGAATTGGGCGCCGGCCGAGACGGATTGACGGCGCTGGCGCTGGTGCAGGCCGCCCGCGGGTACGGGCTCGAGGCCCGTGGCCTCGGGGTCGCGGCGGAGGTGCTGCTCGGCGGCCGGGTGGCGTTGCCCGCGGTGGCGCACTGGGGCGGAAACCATTTCGTCGTCGTCGAATCGGTCGGCCCACGGGGGGTGCGGGTCGTCGATCCGGCCCGCGGCCGACTTCGGCTGGACCGGGCCGAGTTCGAGGCCGGCTACTCCGGCGTGACGCTGGAGTTCGCGCGGGGAACGGTCGCGCCGCGGCGGCGGACCGAACGGGCCTGCTGGGGTCGGGACCTGGCGACGACGCTGCTGCGGCGTCGGCGTGGACTGCTCGTCACCGCGGCACTCGCGTCGATCGTCCTGCAGGCCATCGGGATGGCGCTGCCGGTGGCGTCAGGTGTCCTGGTAGACCGCGTCATCCCCGACCGGGACCGGACGCTGTGGTGGGCGGTGACGGCGGCGGTGGTGGTCGCGGTCGCCGCCCACCTCGTCGCCGGGCTGGTGCGCAGTGCCGTGCTGGTCCGGCTGCGCAGCGCGATCGACCGGGACCTGACCACGGTGGTGGTCGACCGGCTGCTGTGGTTGCCGCTGGGTTACTTCACCCGGCGGGGGACCGGGGACGTGGTCCAGCGCATCGCATCCGCGGGCACACTGCGGGAACTCGTCACCGGCTCGGTCCTCGCCGCCGTCCTCGACGCGCCACTCGCCGTCGGGTATCTGGTGGTGCTGGTGTGGATTGCGCCGCCGACGGGGGTGGGGCTGGTGGTGTTCGCGCTGGCGCAGGTCCTGCTCCTCGCCGTCACGGCCGGCCGGGTGTCGGCGGCCGGTCACCGGGAGCTCGCCAGTGCCGCCGCGGCGGAGGGGAGGCTGATCGCGGCGGTCGGCGGGATCGAGGCGGTCAAGGCGGCCGGGGCGGAAGCCGCGGTGACCGCGCAGTGGTCGCGGTCGTTCGCGACCGCGGTGGAGGACGCCGCGACCAGTGCCCGGCTGCAGGGTCGGCTGGACGCGACACTGCAGACGTTGCGGGTGGCCGCTCCGGTGGTCCTGATCGCGATCGGGTCCCTGCAGGTGATCGCCGGAACCCGTTCCCTCGGAGAGATGGTCGCGCTGAGCGGCATCGCGGTCGCGGCGCTGGTCCCGATCGGCTCGCTCGTCGGTACCCTGCAGCGGCTGCAGGTCGCCGGCGCACACCTGCGCAGGCTCGGCGACATCCTCTCGGCCGCCCCGGAACAGGACGGTGCCGCGGTGTCGCCCGCCCCTCCGCTGTGGGGCTCGATCACGGTGCGGGGACTGGGTTTCCGCTACGACCCGCGGGCGCCGTGGGTGGTGCGCGGGCTCGACCTCTACATCCCCGCGGGATCGACGGTCGCGTTGGTGGGACGCTCCGGATCCGGCAAGAGCACCGTCGCCCGGCTGCTGCTCGGCCTGGTGCCGCCGACCGAGGGCACCGTCCGCTTCGACGGGATCGACGCCGCCACGCTCGACGTCCGTTCGCTGCGTCGACAGTTCGGTGTGGTCACGCAGGACTGCCCGCTGTTCGACGGCAGCATCGCCGACAACATCGCGCTGTGCCGGCCCCAGGCGAGCCGGGCCGAGATCGCCGCCGCCGCGCGGCTCGCGCGCCTCGACACCGACATCGACGCGATGCCGATGGGGTACGACACGATGTTGCGCGACGGCGGCGGTGTGTCCGGGGGCCAGCGGCAGCGCCTCGCGATCGCCCGCGCGCTGGTCGCCGAGCCGCGCATCCTGCTGCTGGACGAGGCGACCAGCGCCCTCGACGCGGTGACCGAGGCCGAGGTCACCGCGAACCTGCACCGGGCGAGCCGGACCCGGATCGTGATCGCCCACCGGCTCAGCACGATCCGCGATGCGGACCTGATCGTGATGCTGGACGGCGGCCGCATCGTGGCGGCCGGGCGGCACGAGGAGCTGATGGCCGCCTGCGGTGGCTACGCGGAGCTGGTGCGGAGTCAGGCGGACGGTGGTGTCCCCGTGGCCTGACCGGCGTCAGCGCCGGCTCGGGCGCGGTGCGCCGTGGGCATCCCGGACCGCGTCGACGAACGCGGACTTGCGGGCGTTGTAGCGGGCCCGGAAGTCGTCGTGGTCGTGCACCCCGTCCATCGTCGACTCGGTGACGAACCGGAAGAAGTCGACGGCGGCGTCGACCACGGGCGCCGGGGCGAGCAGTCGCAGTTCGTTGACCATGCCGTCGAGGTCGACGATGGACCGCGCCAGCGCCCGCAGGGTCGGGTCGTCGGACTCGACGGCGTGCTCGAGGTCGGCAGCGGCCAGGACGTCGCCGTCGATGTCGACCAGGCTGTTGTGGGCGGTGTCGGTGGCGGCGAGGAACCGGACGTAGACCGCCCGGATCTGGGGATCGGCCGTCGACGGGGCCGCGGAGGCGGCGGAGGGCCGGCCGCGGCGCACCGCGAGCACGCCGAGCAGTAACCCGACGATCAACGACACCGGCACCGCCCACCACGGCGCCGCCGGGGAGCTGAACGTATCGAGCAGCGAATTCACTTGCCGAACCTACCAATTGGTGATGCTGAATTCGGGTAGCGACATGTTTGCGCGCACCTAGGTGCAACCTGGGGGTTGCACAGACCGGGAGGTTAGTGCAACCATTGGGTTGCAGTCATTCGAGTGATCCACCACGAAGGAGTTCCGACATGACGAACACCCAGGCCGCCGTCGTCGACACCGACCGGTACACGGTCAGCCGCACCGTCGTCGTGAACGCGCCCCGCGCCTCGGTCTGGCGCGCGCTCACCGACCCCGAACACATCTCGAAGTGGTTCGGGCAGACCGCCCGGATCGACGCGCTCGAGGTCGGCGCGCGTGGCAGTTTCGGCTGGACCGAGCACGGCGAGTTCACGATCGAGATCACCGAGGTCGACCCGCCCGTGCACTTCGCCTACCGCTGGTTCACCCAGCCCGGCGAGTTCGACTTCGACCGCGCCACCGAGGCCCGGTTCACCCTCGCCGACCAGGGTGAGACGACGATCCTCACCGTCGTCGAGACCGGCTTCGACCGGCTCAGCGACGACGAGGAGACCCGCCGCGGGCAGCTCGAGGGCAATCGGCAGGGATGGGACGCCGAACTCGACGAGCTCGTCGCGTACCTGGAGGCGGTATCGGCATGAATCCGTCCGTGCCGCCAACGACGGCGGTGCCGTCCGGCTCAACGACGGCGGTGCCGTCCATCCCAACGGCGGCGGTGCCGTCCATCCCAACGACGGCGGTGCCGTCCATCCCAACGGCGGTGTTCGCGGTGCTGGCCGATGACACCCGGTGGGGCATCCTCGAACTGCTCGGCGGAGAGGATCTGTCCGCATCGGCGCTGGCCGATCGCCTGCCGGTGAGCAGGCAGGCGATCGCCAAGCATCTCGCCGCGCTCGAGGCGGCGGGGCTGGTGGAGCGGATCCCGGTCGGCCGGGAGGTGCGCTACCGGGCGCTCGGCTCGGTGCTCAGCGCGGTCGGCCGTCGGCTCGAGACCATCGGCGCGCAGTGGGACGCCCGCCTGGCTCGGATCAAGCACATCGCCGAGAACCTCTGACGCGACTCAGCCGACGGCCTCGCGGAGATACGCGAGGTCGTCGGCGATGCCGTCGGCGGGCGTCTCGAGGATCACCGGGGCCTGCGCGGTCCGCACGACCTCGGCGAGCACCGCCGCGTCGATGGTGCCGTCGGCCAGGTTGGCGTGCCGGTCCCGGGCCGAGTTGAACTCGTCGCGGGAGTTGTTCAGATGCACCAGATCGATCCGGCCGGTGATCGCCTTGACCCGCTCGACGACCCCGACCAGGTCCTCGCCGCCGGCCCATGCGTGGCAGGTGTCGAGGCAGAACCCGGCGCCGAACTCGCCGACCTCGTCCCACAACCGGGCGATGTCGTCGAAATGGCGGGCCATCGCCGCGTCCCCGCCGGCCGTGTTCTCGATCAGGATCGGCAGCGGGAATCCGCCCTTGTCGGCTTCGCGTTCGAACAGCTTGCGCCAGTTCGCGAACCCCTCGGCCTGGTCCTCGCCGTCACGAACGTGGCCGCCGTGCACGACGAGCCCGAGGGCGCCGAGATCGGCGGCGGCCTTCGCCTGCTCGGCGACGGCCTTGCGGGACGGGATCCGGATCCGGTTGTTCAGCGATGCGACGTTGATGACGTAGGACGAGTGCACCACGACGTCGATCGGGCTCTGCCGGATCTCGTCGGCCCGCGGGTGCGGGGTCAGCTTGTTCCACTTCTGCGGGTCGGTGAGGAACAACTGCACGACCTCTGCGCCGAGGGCCTCGCCGGCTCCGATCGGGTCGTCGTCCTGGCGTACGTGGGCTCCAATGCGCATGTCGTCAGCCTACTGGGGTGCGGCGACAGGCGGCCGGGTCCGTGTCAGGGCCGAAGATCAGGGTGGTCCCTGATGGCGACCGGCGGTTCCGGCAGTAAGGATGGTCGGGTCGGACCGTCCGGTCCGGCTTCCACCGGATCCGCAGGAAAGGCCGTCATGAGCGCGCACGCCGCACCAGACCCGACATCCCCGACCGTTGCCGCCCGGGCAGTGGACCTGACGAAGACGTACGGATCCGGCGAGACCGCGGTCACCGCGCTCGGCGGTGTCGGCGTCGACTTCGCGCGTGGCGAGTTCACCGCGATCATGGGGCCGTCCGGCTCCGGCAAGTCCACTCTGATGCACTGCCTCGCCGGCCTCGACTCCGCCACCTCGGGGTCGGTGCTGATCGGTGACACCGACCTGACCGGTCTGTCCGACAAGCAGATGACGGCGCTGCGCCGCGACCGGATCGGGTTCGTGTTCCAGGCGTTCAACCTGGTGCCCACGCTGACCGCGCTGGAGAACATCACGCTGCCGCTGGACATCGCCGGTCGCAAGGCCGACCCGCAGTGGCTGGACTCGGTGATCACCCGGCTCGGCCTGGCGGACCGCCTGGACCACCGCCCGAGCGAGCTGTCCGGTGGCCAGCAGCAGCGCGTCGCGTGCGCGCGGGCGCTCGCCGGACAGCCCGAGATCATCTTCGGCGACGAGCCGACCGGCAACCTCGACTCGCACTCGTCGGGCGAGGTGCTGTCGATCCTGCGCGCCGCCGTCGACGAGTTCGGCCAGACCGTCGTCATCGTGACCCACGATCCGCGCGCCGCGAGCTACGCGGACCGGGTGGTGTTCCTCGCCGACGGGCAGATCGTCGACGAGCTGCGGGAACCGACCGCCGACGCAGTGCTGGACCGGATGAAGGGCCTCGACGCCCGGGTCAGCGTGCGGGGCTGACCGATGGCACAGAACCCGATGCGCAAGGTCTCCTTGCGCAACCTCGCCGCGCACAAGGTGCGCCTGGTCCTCACGGTCCTCGCGGTGGTGCTCGGCACCGCGTTCGTCACCGGATCGTTCGTCTTCACCGACACGCTGCAGCGCACGTTCAACGGGCTGTTCGAGGACGCCGCGAAGGGCGTCGACGTCCGGGTGTCCACACCCGAGCAGGGATCGAGCGGGGTTCCGCTCGCCGACATCCCGACGATCGAGGCGGTCCCCGGAGTCCGGACGGTGGTGCCCTCCGTCGAGGGCCAGGTGGTGCTCCTCGGCGCCGACAAGACGCCGGTGCAGACCGGCGGCGCCCCCAGCATGGGCATGTCGTACACCCCGCCCGACCGTGAACTCGGCGATCCGCCCGTCATCGTCGCCGGCTCGCCGCCGACCGCGCCGGGACAGGTCGCGCTGAACGTGGGTGGGGCCCGCAAGGCGGGCCTCGCGGTCGGTGACACCACCCAGGTGCTGGTGCCGTCCCACGGCGTCCTCGACGTCACGGTGTCCGGGATCTACGAAACCCCCACCGACACCGGTGGATTCGTCGGCGTGGTGTTCGACGGGCAGCAGGCGCGCGAGCTCTTCACCGACGGCGCGCACGCGAACTACATCGATGTCGCCGGTGACGGGAGCGGCACCCAGGAGCAGCTGCGTGACGCGATCGCCGGCGCACTGCCCGACGCCAAGGTGCAGACCGGCACCGAGGTGCGGGACGAGGTCGAGGCTGAGGTCACCTCGGCGCTGAAGTTCGTCAACTACTTCCTGCTCGCGTTCGGCGCGATCGCCCTGCTGGTCGGCACCTTCATCATCTACAACACCTTCTCGATGATCGTCGCGCAGCGACTGCGGGAACTGGCGCTGCTGCGGGCGGTCGGCGCGAGCCGCGGTCAGGTCGGCCGCTCCGTGGTCACCGAGGCGCTGGTGGTCGGACTGCTCGGCAGCGCGATCGGCATCGCCGCCGGTGTCGCCCTCGCCTA
The DNA here is from genome assembly GCF_039540555.1 of Rhodococcus olei. Lineage (NCBI taxonomy): Bacteria > Bacillati > Actinomycetota > Actinomycetes > Mycobacteriales > Nocardiaceae > Rhodococcus > Rhodococcus olei. The sequence goes on from NZ_BAABFB010000030.1 coordinate 163,627, forward strand.
CGGGCTGCGGGCCCTGCTCAACGCCTTCGACGTCGGGCTGCCGTCCGGGTCGCTGCAACTCGCGCCGCGCACCGTGATCGTCGCGCTGGTCATCGGCGTCGCCGTCACGGTCGTCAGCGCCTACGCGCCGGCCCGCCGCGCGGCGAAGATCCCGCCGGTGGCCGCGATGCGGGAGGAGTTCGCCGCGGTCGGCGACTCGCTGCGGGTCCGTACCCTCGTCGGTTCGGTGGTCGCGGTGATCGGAATCGCGTTGCTGGTGGCCGGCTCCCAGGGCACCGGCGGGGGTGCCGCCGCGACCGTCGGACTCGGTGCCGCCGCACTGATCGTCGCGGTGCTGCTGGCCGCACCCGCGTTGTCGCGCCCGGTGGTCGGTGCGCTCGGCGCCGTGTTCGCGCGCCCGTTCGGGTCCGTCGGCCGGCTCGCCCGCACCAACGCCGTCCGCAATCCGCGTCGCACCGCCGCGACCGCGTTCGCCCTCACCCTCGGGTTGATGCTGGTGACCGTGATCGGTGTGTTCGGCTCCTCGGCGAAGGCCAGTGTCGACGAGTTGGTCGACACCGGCATCGAGGCCGACTACATCCTCACCGGTCCGCAGCAGATCGGGGTGCCGGTCGGGGCCGCGGCCGCGGTCGCGAAGGTGCCCGGGGTGGCGGCGGCGGTACCGCTGCACGGGGTGTCGGTCGAGATCGACGACGAGAAGACGACGGGCACGGCCATCGGCGGACAGCTCGACGGCGTGCTCGACTACCAACTCGTCGAGGGCAGTGCCGCACTGGACGGCGATGTGGTGCTCGCGTCGGAATCGTTTGCGGCGGAGAAGGGCTGGCAGCTCGGCACTCCGGTCGCGATGACGAACAAGGACGGGGTCGTGCTGACCGCCCCGGTGACCGGCATCTACGCCGACAACCAACTGCTCGGCAAGTGGGCGACGTCGGAGGCCGTGTACGACCGGATGACCCCGGCCGTCATGCGCGCCGACTGGACCGTGCTGATCACGGCGCAGCCGGGAGCCGATGTCACCGCGCTGCGCGGCGACATCGAGAAGGCCACCGACCCGTACCTGGTGGTGCAGGTCAAGGACCGCGACCAGTTCAAGGGTGAACAGGGCAAGCAGATCGACACACTGCTGGCGGTCCTGTACGGGCTGCTCGCGTTGGCCGTCGTGATCGCGATCCTCGGCATCGTCAACACCCTCGCCCTGTCGGTGGTGGAACGTCGCCGCGAGATCGGCATGCTGCGTGCCGTCGGGATGCAGCGGCCCCAGGTCCGGCGCACGATCTACCTGGAGTCGGTGCTGATCGCGGTGTTCGGCGCCGCCGTCGGTGTGCTCCTCGGCCTCGCGTTCGGGTGGGGCTTCGTCCGCACCCTCGCCGACGAGGGCCTCGGCACCGTCGCCGTCCCGTGGGGCCAGGTCGTCGTGATGCTGCTCGGCTCCGGGATCGTCGGCGTGCTCGCCGCCCTCTGGCCGGCGGTCCGCGCCGCCCGCACGAAGCCGCTGGAGGCGATCGCGGGGGTGTAGGAGTCGGTGAACCACGCTGTGCCGGTGAGCGTCACGCTCACCGGCACAGCTGTCTCTCGCGCGCGGAGGGCGGGGAGGTCGAGGACGCGGGCCGAGCTCGGGCATCGACGGAGTGGGTGGCTGTCCGGTGCGCGTCGCCCCCTGGCCAACACCGGGGCCGTCGTGCTTGGCTGGACCAAGGGGACCCCCGATGAGGAAGTCAAGGTCATGGCCAAATCATTCAGAGGCGTCGTCAATCTCGACATTCGTGACTCCGTTCCGGACTGGGGCCCGTACGAGCAGCCGAAGGCCCCACCAGGTTCACCGAACGTGCTGTACATCGTCCTCGACGACGTGGGCTTCGGTGCCCTCGGTTGCTACGGCGGCCCGATCGACACACCCAACATCGACAGGATTGCGGCGAACGGGCTGCGGTACGGCCAGTGGCACACCACCGCGCTGTGCTCACCGACCCGGTCGTGTCTGCTGACCGGTCGCAACCACACCACCAACGGAATGGCGTGCATCAGCGAGGCCGCCGTCGGATTTCCCGGCGCGAACGGACACATTCCGCCCGAGTGCGCCACCCTCGCCGAGATCCTCGTCGACCACGGTTTCAGCACCGCGATGGTCGGCAAGTGGCATCTCTGCGCCGAAGACGAGATGAACATGGCGTCCACCAAGCGGAACTGGCCGGTCGGCCGGGGTTTCGAGCGCTTCTACGGCTTCCTCGGCGCGGAGACCAACCAGTGGTACCCGAACCTGGTGCACGACAACCACCCGGTCGAGCAGCCGGCCACCCCGGAGGAGGGGTATCACTTCAGCATCGACATCACCGACCGGGCGATCGAGTACATCGACGACGTGAAGGCGATCGCCCCGGACCGTCCGGTGTTCCTGTACTACGCGCCCGGATGTGCGCACGCCCCGCACCACGTCCCGCGGGAGTGGGCGGACCGGTACCGCGGCAGGTTCGACGCGGGTTACGAGACGATCCGGGAACAGACCCTGGCCCGGCAGAAGGAACTCGGTCTGGTCCCGGAGAACACCGAGCTGCCGCCGCTGAACCCGATCGGCACCCCCGAGTCCCGCACCGGCCCCGACGGACAGCCGTTCCCGCCGCTGGACTACACCCGGCCCTGGGACAGCCTCTCCGCCGACGAGCAACGGCTCTTCGCCCGGATGGCCGAGGTGTACGCCGGGTTCCTGTCGCACTGCGACGATCAGATCGGCCGGCTGCTCGACTACCTCGAGGACACCGAGCAACTCGACAACACGCTGATCATGCTGGTCGCCGACAACGGTGCCAGCGGTGAGGGCGGCCCGAACGGCTCGGTCAACGAGAACAACATCGCCAACGGCGTGCCGGACGACCTGGCCGAGAACCTGGCGAAGCTGGACGAGCTGGGCAGCCCGAGGACCTACAACCACTACCCGAACGGGTGGGCGATGGCGTTCAACACCCCGTTCAAGATGTGGAAGCGGTACTCGTTCAACGGCGGCACCTGCGACCCGTGCATCATCTCGTGGCCCGCACAGGTGGCCGCGCGCGGGGAAACGCGCGATCAGTACCACCACGCCGTCGACCTGGTGCCGACCGTGCTGGACTGCCTCGGCATCGAGTTGCCCGACACCGTCAAGGGATACACCCAGCATCCGCTGCAGGGTGTGAGCATGAAGTACAGCTTCGACGCGAAGACCATCCCGACCGCGAAGCACACCCAGTTCTATTCGATGCTCGGCACCCGCGGCATCTGGCACGACGGGTGGAAGGCCGTCACCACGCATCCGGCGATCAGCGGCTGGAGCGGGTTCCCCGACGACACCTGGGAGCTCTACCACACCGACGTGGACCGGGCCGAACTGCACAATCTCGCCGAGTCGGAGCCCGGCCGGCTCGCCGAACTCGTCGGCTCGTGGTTCCACGAGGCCGGCGCCAACCGGGCGTACCCGCTCGACGACCGCTCCGCCGTCGAGATTCTCACCACCCCGCGCCCGCAGCTCGCGCCGCCGCGCAACCGCTACATGTACCGGGTCGGGGGCGCCGAGGTCCCGGAGTCGGTTGCGGTCAGCGTCCGCAACCGGTCCTATTCGATCGGGGCGCTGGTCGACCTGCCCGAGTCGGGGGCGTCGGGGGTGCTCTTCTCGCACGGCAGTCGTTTCGGCGGCCACGCGCTGTACGTCAAGGACAACCGCCTGCACTACGTGTACAACTTCCTCGGCAGCGAGGAACAGCGGATCACCGCCACCGAGGACGTTCCGACCGGTGAGAACCTGATCCTGGCCGCATCGTTCGACAAGGACGGCGAGGACCCGCCCGGGACCGCCCACGGCGTGCTGCGTCTCTACCACGGCGACCGCGAAGTGGGACAGGGGCGGATCCGGACGCAGCCCGGCAAGTTCGGCATCGCCGGCGAGGGACTCACGGTGGGCCGGAGCACCGGGGAAACGGTCACCGACGACTACCCCGGCACCGCTCCGTGGGCGTTCACCGGTGGCACCCTGAAACGGGTCGCTGTCGACGTGAGCGGCGAACCCTACGTCGACCTCGAACGCGAAGCAGCCGCGATGCTCTCCCGCGAGTGACGACGCCGGCCCGAAGGGCACCGTGCACCCGCGTCCCGGGCTCGCCGACGGCGCGCCCGGGACCGGGGGCCTGACCGCGGCCGAGCGCTCCCGGCCGAGCGCGCTCAGCCGGCGACGTCGAGCACCAACCGCACCGGGTCGGTCAGCAGCGAGACCGTCACCGGCCGTGGGCCGGTGGACAGTCCGACGAACGACTGTGTGACGCCCTCGAACACGGTCGGCATCCGCACCGCGCTGACCACACCGGCACCCGGCAGCGGGTTCGGCCCCGCGTACGGGGGAACACCGGTGTCGAACGGATAGCCGGTCCCGGTCAACGACACCTCGATGATCGACCGTCCCGGGACGTCGAGCACCTTCCCGCTCGCGTCCTGCACCGCCTGATCGACATACCGGACCGTCCAGCCCGGGGTGCCGACGCCACCGAGTTCGTAGACGACTCGATCGAACCCGGCATGCGAGCCGACACGAACATCGGTCACGGACAGCGAGGCGGGCGCCGTGAGCTCGGCGTGCCCGTTCGTGATGCCCGCCGGACCCGGTTCGGACATCGCCGAGGCGGCGGCCGCCGTCGCCGTCGGATCCGGCGGCGGGTCGGCTCCGCATCCGGCCACGACGACGCCGAGGGCGACCAGTGCCGTTGCCGAGGCGCTCGGCTTGATCAACCCGCGCGAGCGGGACTGCCGACCGATCATCGAACAAGGGTAGCGCGGCGACCGGCCACGCCCGGCCGACGACCACACGCGGTCAGCGAATGACCAGGCTGTCGCGGGTGGCGTCGAGCGTGATCGCCGAAATGTGATTGCCCCACATCCACTCCCGGACGAAACGCTCCAGCGCCGGATTGCCCTGACGGTCGCGGTAGGCGTCCGCCGGGACCTCGATCGCGCCGATCAGGTGCCGCGGCTCGTCGTCGAGTCCCGCCCCGCGGGGAGTCAACCGCATGCCGTCCGCCGTGTGCATCAACACCGGAATCCGCGTCCCGTCGCCCGCGATCACGGTCGCCGGCCGCGTCGTCGCGGCCGGATCGAAGCTGTCGACCTCGAACCGGTACTCCGACGGCCGCGCAGTCAACCCGACCAGGTCGAGCATCTGCGGGTCCACCAACGAGTACGGCATCGACACCTCGGCCAGCACCCGACCGTCGACCGCACCGTCCCGGGCAGGCAACGTCGTCGACAGGTTCCACGGCGCCGGGGGAGCGAGAGTGTCCGACGACCGATCCGCGGCCGGGTTCTCGACCGCCGTACCGAGCAGCGGAGCCGAGGTGGCCGTGAACTCCCATCCCGGTCCGTCCGGATCCTTGTGCCAGAACCCGGTTTCGCCGTCCCGGCGACCTTCGACTCGGAGTTCCCGTCGGCCCGGGCCGATGCCGGTCGAATGCACACTGATCGCCGACGTGATCTCACCGGGGATCTTCGGCTGGTGGATCCAGTCCGGTGCCGGCAGTTGGATCGCCGCGAACCCGCGATCGAGGGTCTCGACCCCGGCGTTCGGGGCGGTGGGCTTGTGCGCCTGACTGTCCCAGCTGTATCGGAAGAACACGGAGTCCGAACCGGAGGAGTCGTAGTCGAACGTGCGGGTGTACATGTCCCCGTACCGGTTCATCACGAACATCGTCGATCCGGCCGCGGAGAGGTACGCCGAGCGGAACCGGCTGCCGAGCGGACCGCCGATCTCGCTGCTGTCGTCGTTCGGAAGCCACGGATCGGCGAAGGTGATGCGGCTGCCGTCGCCCGTCAGGGCGGGCACCATCGTCATCTTCGCCCATCCGACGTAGTGGATCCGGCCGGCGATGTCGGTGTACGTGTGGTTGTCGAACGGCGAGGACACGCTCAACGACCAGGTGCCGGGCGATCCGTTGGGCACCCGCCGGCCGCCGCCGAACCAGAACGGCGCCCCGAACGCCGACGTCCAGTTCCACGTGATCGGTGTCTGCGACGCCTGATCCATCGTGTAGATCCAGCCGCTGCGGTCGATCGCGATCAACTCGTCGTCGTCGACCGAGATCCCGGCGAGAACGCCCCGCATGCACTCGGGCATCGGGACGTGACGCCACGGAAAGCCGTTGCGCTGTCCCTCGACCCGCGGGCGGGCCAGCAGGTCGGGGCCGACCAGGGCGTACTCCCACGACCGGTTGAAACTGGTTGTCTCGGTGCGAAGTTCGACACTCGTCGGCGCTCCCTCGCCGCGGAACTCCGGCAACTGCTCGAAGCCGGCCAACCCGCCGCCCGACGGCAGTCCCGGCGGGATCTGCGCCGAGCCGAACGGCACGCACGGCGCCGGCCCGTTCGCGCCGGGATCGGCCGTTGCGGGCGGCGTCGTCACGAGCAGGCTCACACCGACCGCGGCCCCGGCGAGAACCCGTCGGGATCGAGCGCGACCGTGGACCTTTCGAGCTTTGCCGTTGCCCATGGTTCCGGAACGTAACACCGACCACCCGACGATTCGGGCATCCCGAATCGCCGTGTCCGGTGGGAGTCGGTCAGGACTCCGGCATCTTCGACGAATGGTGATTGACGATGAGCCAGGCGTCGCCGCGCTTCTCGTACACGAAGGTGAACCGCGCGTCGACGGTCTCGACGGCTTCCGGTTTGTGCAGCGTGAACCGGTACACGCCGGTGTCGATCGCGTGGTCGGTGTCGAGGACGTCGATGATGGACCGCTCGATGACCGCGCTCGGCCGGTTCGGCAGGAAATCGGTGAAGTACGCGACGATTCCCGCATGATCGGTGCGGATCTCGTTCGACACCGTCGGGATCAGCACCGCGTCCGGGGCGTACAGGGCGGCCACCGTCTCCGGGTTGCCGGTGGCCAGCGCGTCGTTCCAGGTGGTGAACAGCGCCGCGATCTGCTGGTCGGTCGGCGGCTCCGCGTCGTCGGGATCGGAGCATCCGACCACGGTCAGGGCGGTGAGGACGGCGACTCCGGCAACTGTCGTACGCATGGCGGCCCCGATTCCGCATCGGCGGCAACCGATGACCGGTCGAAGGGTGTCCACTGTCTCGTCCAGTGTAAAGCGGCGACGGCTCCCGGGACGCCGATCAGGACGTGACGCCGGCGCGGTCCGGCGCACCGTGCCCACCGAGGTCGACGCCGTTAACGCTGCGCACGGTCCACCGCCGCCCGTCGTGATGCAGGATGCTGATGCCGGCGTTCGGAATCCGTGGCGCCCACCGGCCGTGGATCGCGCCGAGCACCGACCGGATCAGACCGCCGTGACTGACCGCCACGACCGCGGAATCGGGATGACGGTCGGCCAGTTCGTCGAGTGCGGCCAGCCCGCGGCGGGCCATCGCGTCGCGTGGCTCGAGCCCCGGATAGTTCCCGTCCGGCCACAGGTCCCACGCCTCGTAGTCGGTGACACCCTCCGCCGCCCCGAAATGCCGTTCGGTCAGACCGGGATACGTCGCCGATCGCGCGAGATCCAGATGCGTCCCGATGATGTCCGCGGTCTCGCCCGCGCGCGAGAGCGGAGAGCTGACCAGTACGTCCCATCGGTGCGCGGCGAGGCGCGCACCGGCGCGCGCCGCCTGCGCGCGGCCGGTGTCGTTGAGCGGGATGTCGGAGGACCCCTGCAGGCGTCGCTCCGCGTTCCATTCCGTCTCGCCGTGCCGGACCAATGCCAGAAATGTCATGGTCGCCGCAGGTTAGCACCGCTGGACAGTGCCCGGGTCGCGGCGCACACTGCAGACGGCGCCACCACAGACACCCAGGCGAGGAGATGGTGCGCTGTGACCGAACCCGGCACACCGACGTCCGGCACCCGATCGCGGCCCCGCCGCAGCGCGCGGGCGCCGGCCGGCCGGATCGCGGACGGCTTCGTCGCCCGGAGGTTGCAGCTCGGGCTCACCCAGGCCCGGCTCGCCGAACTCGCCGGGGTGTCCCGATCCAGCGTGCAGGCCATCGAATCCGGCCGCGCCACCGTTCAGCTGGACGTCCTGGCGGCGGTCGCCGACGTCCTCGGCTGCGACATGGTGCTCGCCGCACGGGCCGGACGCCGCCTTCCGACGGAGTGATCGGCGTCCGGTCGGTTTGCCGGGCCGCTACTCGCAGGCGATGCCGTCGTTGTCGCGATCGAGATGCGGTGCGTAGCCCGGCTCACCCCGGTGGATCGGGGCGGCCCCCGCGTTCCGGGCCTCGGTGCAGTTGAGATACGACCAGCTCGGCGCAGGCCCCGGGGCCTGCGGTGCGACGGCCGGCGGAGCGGGCGGGGCCGGCGGGGCCGGCGGTGCCGGCGGAGCGGGGGGAGCGGGCGGGGCCGGCGGAAGCAGCGGCGCGACCGAGTCGGCGGACGCGGACGGTACGAGGGCGACGATCTCCGGCGGCAGGAAGTCCGCGAGGGTGTAGGCCGACGCGGCGGATGCCCCGGACGTGACGAGGCGATCGATCCGGTGAGACCGCCTGGTCGGGCAGCGCATGCGGTTGCGCGGCGGCGAGGGACCACGGGTCCGCTTGGTGGCGTCCGCCGCAGCCGAATCCGTCTCCGCCGCGAAGGAGGCGTCGAACGGTCCCGGGAACGGCTGTACGTCGGGCTGTCCAGGGCGCGGGACCGGCTCGTCGTCGGTGGCGACCCGGTGCTGATCCGCGAGGTCGGCGGCGAGGAACGGCCCGGCGTCCCGGCCTCCGAGGAGCGGTCGTGACGGGCCCGGCGAACTTCTGGAACAGTGGAGTCCTGACGTATCGACTCGGGGAGGGCCGATGGACGCGACACAGTCGGCGGCGCAGCGACGGACGCGGATCACCGCGCAGGTCCGGCGCTGGTGTGAGGACGCCCGGATCGACGGGCCGCGCCGCGACCTGTCGGCCGACGCCGCACTCCTGATCGCCGCCGGTCATCTCGACGAGTCGACGCGGCAGACGGTCGTGAACCGGCGGCGAGTCGGCCGGACGCTGCCCGACGTCGGCGGGTTCGGCGTCCTGCGGATCCTCGCCGACGACAACGCCCGCCTGGACCACAAGGCCCGGAGCATGCGACCCGGCGCGATGCAGGTGCTGGCGTCGTACCGGGCCGGGGACCTGGAACGCCGGCTGCTCACGGCCCGCGCGAGGTTCGTGCACTCGCCGGCACACTGGGCGAACGGGGTGCGCAGCATCCGGCGGGACCGCCGCGACGGCCTCCACCTGGAACCGGCGCAGCGGGAGGAGTTGTTCGACGCGCTGACCAGGACTCCGGCCCCGATGACGGAGGGCCGGACCGATCAGGCCACCGCGGCGGCACTGTCGGTCGCGGCCGAGCGCCTCGCCGGATTCGCCGAGCACACGCCGTGGGCGGCGGCCGGGCGCCGCGCCGCCGACGCGCTGGGCTCCGCGGCCGGGCAGCAGGGGGACCGGTTCGCGGACCGCTTCGACGCGCTGCTGTACCTGGCCGGGACGCTGTACGACCGGATCGACGGCTCCGCCGCGTGGCACAGCGACTACTTTGCGGTGCAGCGTGTCCAGCTCGACCTCGCCGACGAGCTGATGCAGATCGCGGTCGACACCGTCGCGTTGCGGGGGATCGGCGACGAGCTGTCCGCCGCTCTGCGATCCGCCCACGGCGACGCGGCGCGCGACCAGATCCGGTCCCGGCAGCGCGCGCTGGAGCCGGTGTGGGATCAGCTCGTCGAACGTGTCGCCGCCCTCGCCCGGATCGGGGACCTCCTCGGCCAAGCCGAGGGACAGCTGCGGTCGATGGCTGCCGTGCAGCGCACGATGAGTCTCGACTCGCGGATCGACGAACTGATCGCGCGGGCCGGTGCCCGCGAATTGTCCACGGAGAACACCCATCACGTCGGTGACCAGATCGGCGGTCTCGACGAGGTGATGCTCGGCTACCAGGCGCTGCTGCACGGCGACATCCTGGCGCTGCAGGCCCGGTCGCGCTGAGGGCTCAGCCGTCGGTGGCGACGCGTGCGCCGACGGCTCGATCGTCGGTGGTGTCGCGCGAACCCACAAGGCGCAACGCGAGTTCCGCATAGAGGTCGGCGACCGCATCCGGGTCGTCGAAGCCGCGACCGGGGAACCAGCGGCACACGTCCACGCACAGCGAGTTGATCGCGAGGTTGACGCCCTCGACGTCGGGGACGACGAACGAGCCGTCCGCCGAGCCCGCGCGCACGATCCGCTTGACGAGCCGGCTGATCTCGCGCCGCAGTTCCACGATCTCGCGATAGTGCTCGGGGGACAGGGCCGTCATCTCGTACTGCACCACCCGCCCGCGAGCGTGGTGTGTGGCGTGCCAGCGGGTGAACGCGCGCACCACCGACGCGAGGCGGACGGCGGGGGGCTCGTCGGTGGGGTCCGACTCCCTGAGCAACTCGACGCACCGCAGGTGGCCCTCGTAGCTGATCGCGAAGAGCAGCTCCTCCTTGGACTTGTAGTGCGGGTACATCGCGGCGGGGGACAGGCCGAGCCGGGCGGCGATGTCCCGGGTGGTGGTGCCGCCGTACCCGTTCTCCGCGAACGCCTCGACCGCGGCGGCGCGGATCCGGGCCGCCGCCTTTGACGTGCTCACCACCGTGTTCGCAGTCGTGAGGGGCAATGCGTTCGTGTCGCTCACGGCACCTCCCTTCGCCCGTCGGGCCTCTGCACGTCGGTCTTGACAACGACCGGCCTCGGGACGATTATAAGCATGCGCTTAGATAATGAGCGAGCGCTTAGTTTTGGCGCTCACCGGCAGGCGGACACGGCCACGACATCTGATCCCGGACCGACGATCGGGCCTAGATCTGACACAGAAAGCACGCCATGAATCTGAAACTGACCGACGAGGAACTGCAGTTCCGCGACGAACTGCGGACGTTCTTCACCACGCAGATCCCCGCGGAAATCCGGGAGCGCGCCGCCGGCGGCACGCTGACTCGCGAGGACTTCGTCACCACGCAGCGGATCCTCGACGCCAACGGCCTCGCAGTGCCGCACTGGCCGGCCGAGTGGGGCGGCAAGAACTGGACCCCGGTGCAGCGTCACATCTACCTGGACGAGATGCAGCTCGCGTCCGTCCCGGATCCGCTCGCCTTCAACGCCGACATGGTCGGGCCCGTCATCGCCGCCTTCGGCTCACAGGAGCAGAAGGAGAAGTTCCTCCCCGGCACTGCGAACCTCGACATCTGGTGGTGCCAGGGCTTTTCCGAGCCCGAGGCAGGTTCCGACCTGGCGTCGCTGAAGACCCGCGCGGTCCGCGACGGGGACAGCTGGATCGTCAACGGTCAGAAGACCTGGACCACACTCGGTCAGCACGCCGACTGGATCTTCGCACTGGTTCGCACCGACCCGGACGCGCCCAAGCGGCAGCAGGGCATCTCGTTCCTGCTCATCGACATGAAGACCCCCGGCATCACCGTCCGCCCGATCAAGCTGATCGACGGCGGCTACGAGGTCAACGAGGTCTGGTTCGAGGACGTGCGGGTCCCCGCCGAGAACCTCGTCGGCGAGGAGAACGCCGGCTGGTCGTACGCGAAGTTCCTGCTCGGCAACGAGCGCACCGGCGTCACTCGCACCGGTTCGAGCAAGGCCCGCCTCGCGAAGGCGAAGAAGTACGCCGCACAGACCAAGGTCGGCGACGGCAGCCTGCTCGACGACCCGCTGTTCGCGGCCCGCTTCGCCGAGCTGGAGAACCAGCTCGTCGCCCTCGAGCTGACCCAGCTGCGTGTCGTCGCCAGCTCCGCGGACGGCAAGCCGAACCCGGCGTCGTCGCTGCTGAAGCTGCGCGGTTCCGAACTGCAGCAGGCCACCACCGAGATCCTGATGGACGTGGCCGGCCCCGACTCGCTGGCCTTCGAGGCCGGCGAGGACATCGCCTCCCCGGCCTGGGCGCAGCGCAGTGCCCCGGTCTTCCTGAACTTCCGCAAGGTGTCCATCTACAGCGGATCGAGCGAGGTTCAGCGCAACATCATCTCCTCCTCGATTCTCGGATTGTGAGCAGCCGCCATGGATTTCGAACTCAATGACGAACAGGTCATGCTGCGGGACACCACCCGCGAACTGCTGAGCCGCAGCTACGACGCGGAGAAGCGCAACGCCGTCACCGCCGAGGGCAAGGGCTGGAGCGACGAGGTCTGGGGCAAGCTCGCCGAGATCGGTCTGCTGGGCCTCCAGTTCGCCGAGGAGGACGGCGGCATGGGCGCCGGACCGGTCGAGACGATGGCCGTGATGACCGAGATCGGCCGGGCGCTCGCGCCGGAGCCGTACCTCGACGGTGTCGTCACCCCGGGCGGGCTGGTGGCCGACGCCGGTTCCGCCGACCAGCGCGCCAAGATCCTGCCCGCGCTCGCCGAGGGGGGAGTGCTGCTGGCGTTCGCGCACGCCGAACCCGGCAGCCGCTGGCCGAACGAGGTCGTCGCCACCACCGCCACCGCGGCAGGTGACGGGTGGACGCTGACCGGTACCAAGAACCCTGTGCTGCACGGTGATTGCGCCGACACCCTGGTGGTCAGCGCGGTCCTGCCCGGCGGTGGCACCGGACTGTTCCTGGTCGCCGCCGACGCGGCCGGCGTCACTCGCAAGCCGTACGCCACCCACGACGACCTGCGTGCCGCGCAGATCGAGTTCGCCGGCGCCCCGGCCGAGCAGCTCGGGGCAGGCGGCGACGCGTCCGCCGCGATCATGGCCGCGCAGGTCCGCACCCAGGCGGCGCTGTGCGCGGAGGCGGTCGGTGCGATGGCGGAGACCCTGCGCCTGACCACCGAGTACCTCAAGCAGCGCAAGCAGTTCGGGGTGCCGCTGGCGAAGTTCCAGACGCTGACCCAGCGGGCCGCCGACATGTACGTCGAGCTCGAGCTGGCCTCCAGCATGAGTCTGTACGCCACCATGTCCCTCGCGGACGGCGTCGTCGACCCGATCGTCGCGTCGCGCGCCAAGCTGCAGATCAGCCGCGCGGCCCGGCACATCGGTCTCGAGGCCATCCAGATGCACGGCGGCATCGGCATGACCGCCGAGTACCCGGTGGGGCACTACGTCTCGCGGCTGACCGCGATCGGTCACACGCTCGGCGGCGCGGACGACCACCTGCGGGTCCTCGCCGGTGCCGTCGCCGACCACGAGATGGTCGAGCTCACCAAGTAGGCCTCGCCCCCGCGCATTTCCCCCTCACGCCGCGGCCCCGTCGACCACCGGTCGGCGGGGCCGCGGCGTGTCGACGAGTGCGGTGTGCCTCACGCACGCTCCGATGTCGCACCGGACGGTCGGCTCCGGTCGAGCGGATCGTCGGTGGCTTCGTTCGCCGGGCATGCCCGGCGCGGGGCGCCGACCTGCTGCTTGCCGACGGTCGCGTCCGGCAGTCGGCCCGCGACACGGTGCAGGAGGGCGGCCGCGAGGTCGTCATGACGGGCCTGCGCGTCGCCCGGCGCGGTGCGGGGTCGATTTCGTGGGCGCGCCGGGAAATGTGACTTCTCCGGCCGCGCCTCCCGCGATCGAGCCTTGACCGGCGCTAACGTTCCATCCGGTGTAGACGGCGAGCACCTCCGGTGCCGCGGGGACCGTGTTGGGGTCCCGTGAAGGAGCGAGTGTTCGAGTTCGACGACGATGTCCCGAGTAGGTGTTTGACCGATGGCCACAATTCCGCCCCCCACCAAGAAGATCCTCGGCACCGTCGTGTTCCTGGCCGGCCTCGTCGGCGCCGCGATCGGTGTCTACGCCCTCGATGTCGAGGTCGCGATCGCCTGGCTCGTCGTCGCGACCCTGTCCGGGTTCTATCTGCTCAAGCTGCGTGCCGAGGCACGCGGCAGGCTGGACCGGCCCTCCTCCTGAGGTCGACCCCACTTTGACCCGTCCCTGACCAGGGCGGTAAGGTCTTCTGTCGGCGTACGGTACGACGCGCATCCTCGGGTGCGCTCGTAGCGCGGGCTCTCGGGTCTCCACTGGCCGCCGGGAGCGACTCCGAACCGCACGCCTTGGCCAGCAGTTATACGACATGACGAGGAAGTGCTGTGTCTACCTACGCCCCGAAGGCAGGTGACGTCACCCGCCAGTGGTACGTCATCGATGCCACCGACGTGGTGCTCGGCCGCCTTGCCGTCCAGGCAGCGAACCTGCTGCGCGGCAAGCACAAGCCCACCTTTGCCCCCAACGTTGACGGCGGCGACTTCGTCGTCGTCATCAACGCCGACAAGGTTGCCATCTCCGGCAACAAGCGGCAGGACAAGTACGTCTACCACCACTCCGGCCACCCGGGCGGCCTCAAGGCCCGCTCCGTCGGCGAGGTGCTCGACAAGAACCCGGATCGTCTCGTGGAGAAGGCCATCGTCGGCATGATCCCGAAGAACAAGCTCGGCCGCGCCATCGCCGGCAAGCTCAAGGTCTACGCAGGCCCGAATCACCCCCACGCCGCGCAGCAGCCGGTTCCGTTCGAGATCAAGCAGGTGGCACAGTGACCGAGCAGAACGAGACCTCCGAGGTCGTCGTCGAGGAGTTCGCCGGTGAGGCCGAGGTCGTCGAGGAGTACGCGGCGGAGGAGTCCGTCGCTCCCGCGGCCCCGATCTACATCGACCGCCCGATCCAGACCGTGGGTCGCCGCAAGGAGGCCGTCGTCCGCGTTCGGCTGACCCCCGGCACCGGTGAGTTCAAGCTCAACGGCCGCACCATGGAGGACTACTTCCCGAACAAGGTGCACCAGCAGCTGATCAAGGCCCCGCTGGTCACCGTCGAGCGGACCGAGTCCTTCGACATCACCGCCATCCTCAACGGTGGCGGCCCGTCCGGTCAGGCAGGCGCCCTGCGTCTCGCGATCGCCCGCGCCCTGATCGAGGTCACCCCGGAGGACCGCCCCGCCCTCAAGAGCGCCGGCTTCCTCACCCGTGACGCCCGCGCCGTCGAGCGCAAGAAGTACGGCCTGAAGAAGGCCCGCAAGGCTTCGCAGTACTCGAAGCGCTGATGCGCTGCCGGTACCACCTCCGTGGTGGTCATCGGCACCTGTTCACCCGAGAGCAGGCGTCCAGCAACACCGGACGCCTGCTCTCGGCGTAGAACGGCCAGATTCAGGACACTCTCGACAACCCGACGGCAAGGGGTCTCACTTCATGGGTCGAATGTTCGGTACGGACGGTGTGCGTGGTCTCGCGAACGCGGACCTCGACGCGGAACTGGCGTTGCGGATCGCCGGCGCGGCCGCCTCGGTGCTGGCGCTGTCCGGACGGAGCACACCCAGACCGACCGCGGTCGTCGGCCGCGACCCCCGAGTCAGCGGCGAGATGCTCGCCGCCGCCGTCACCGCCGGCCTGTGCTCCGCCGGCGTCGACGTCATCGACGTCGGGGTGCTGCCCACCCCGGCGGTCGCGCACCTGACCGGGGCCTACGACGCCGCCCTCGGCGTGATGATCTCCGCGTCGCACAACCCGATGCCCGACAACGGCATCAAGATCTTCGCCGCCGGCGGTCACAAGCTCGACGACGAGGCCGAGGACCGCATCGAGGCCGCGCTCGCCGACCACGACCTGGTCCCGCGGCCCACCGGCACGGCGATCGGCCGGGTCGTCCCCGCCGCCGACGCCGCAGAGCGCTACCTCGCGCACCTGGCCGCCGCGGTCGGGCACCGGCTCGACGGGCTGACCGTCGTCGTCGACGGGGCCAACGGCGCCGCATCCACGGTCGGGCCCGCCGCCTACCGCGCCGCAGGCGCCACCGTGATCGAGATCCACACCGCGCCGGACGGATACAACATCAATGCCGGGTGCGGTTCCACTCATCTGGACGACCTGCGGGCCGCGGTCGTCGCGCACGGCGCCGATCTCGGCATCGCCCACGACGGGGACGCCGACCGCTGCCTCGCCGTCGACGCGACCGGCACGGTGGTCGACGGGGACGCGATCATGTCGATCCTCGCGGTCGCGATGCGCGAGAACGGCGAGCTCGCGGGCAACACCCTCGTCGCGACCGTGATGAGCAACCTCGGACTGCACATCGCGATGCGCGAAGCCGGGATCGAGGTCCGCACCACCTCGGTCGGCGACCGCTACGTCCTCGAGGAACTGCGCGCCGGCAACTTCAGCCTCGGCGGTGAACAGTCCGGGCACGTCGTCCTCCCCGGCTTCGGCACGACCGGTGACGGCGTGCTGACCGCGTTGCGCCTGATGAGCCGGATGGCGCAGACCGGCACCGCGCTCGCCGACCTCGCGTCGGTGATGCGCACCCTGCCGCAGGTGCTCGTCAACGTGAAGGTGTCCGACAAGGCCGCGGTCGCGGCCTCCCCGCAGGTGCTCGCCGCTGTTGCGGAGGCCGAACGTCGGCTCGGCGACACCGGGCGCGTGCTGCTGCGCCCGTCCGGAACCGAACAGCTGGTTCGGGTGATGGTCGAGGCCGCCGAGATCGAGGTCGCCCGCACCCTCGCCGACGATCTCGCGGGCCGCGTCGCCTCGGTCTAGCTCCGGCAACGGCGGGCGCCGGCACCACCGCCGGCGCCCGTCCGAGCGCCCGTGAGTGGTGGGCGCCCGCCGCCCAGTTCTGTGACCCATTGCACTGGGCTCCCCGACATGACACACTTCCGATTAGAAATAGGCATGTCATGCAGTGTGAAGGGAGCCCCTATGGTTCAGCAGGCGGCGACGGAGTCGGTCACCAGCACCTTGCAGCGAGCCTCGCTTGTGCTCGACGCGTTCGATGGCGGGCAACGGCTGAACCTCTCGCAGGTCGTGCTCCGGACGGGGTTGCCGCGGTCCTCCGTGCACCGCATACTCGAGAAGCTCGTCGCGCTCAAGTGGGTGCACCGTCAGGGCAACGAGTACGGGCTCGGCGTGCGGATGATCGAACTCGGCTCGACGGCGGTGCACCAGGACCCACTGCGGCGGGCCGCCCTGCCCAGCCTGCAGTGGCTGCACCGCACCACCGGATGCATCGTGCACCTCTGCGTGCTCGACGGCACCGACGTGATCTACCTGGAGAAGATCGGTGGCGAGATGGCGGCGGCGGTCCCGTCCCGGGTCGGCGGCCGGATGCCGGCGTACTCGTCGGCGGTGGGCAAGGCGCTGCTGGCGTCGCACGACTGCGCGCTGCGCAAGGCGCCGGAGCTCGCGGCGGTCCGCGACACCGGCATCGCCTACGAGCGGGAGGAATCCCTCCGCGGGTTCGGCTGCGTCGCCTCGCCGATCGGCCCGCCCGGCGGTCGCGAAGCGGTCGCCGCGGTGTCCGTCTGTGCGCCCATCGGCCGCGTGCTCTCGGGGGACCGCCTCCGAATCCCGGTGCGCGAGGCGGCCGCCCAGATCTGGCGCGAAATCCAGGATGCGCGCAGCGGAGTGGTGCGCAGGCCGGCCGTTGGCCGGCACCCAGCGCTGGCGTGAGGCGCCCCGCACGATCCGGCCGCGGTCAGCTCTCCGCGCCCGGATCGGTGTCGGTCGTCCTCCGGGTCCGCCAGCTGCCCGGCGTGATCGGTTTCGGCATGCCCCACTCGTCGAATTCCTCGACCCTGTCGAACTCCCGTGCGGCGGAGTCGATGTCCTCGAGAATGCCGCGAGCCAGATCCATTTCCGCCTCGAAGTAGCGCTGCGCCCACCGCAGGCTCAACGCGCTGAAGGCCCACGCCGGCTCGCGATCGGACCTCGCGGCCTGCGCGCCGGCCCGGTCCCGGATCTCGCCGAGATTCCTGATGTGTTCGGTGACCAGTGTCTTCAGGTGCTCGGGGTCGTTCAGGTGGCCCATCCACAGCCGGAGCACGACGCCGTGCTTGAGCACGGGCAGTTCCACCGGGGCGCTGTGCGACCACGCCCGGATCGCGTCGACGCCTGCCCGGGTGATCTCGTAGACGCGACGGGCCCGGACACCCGGCTCGCTGACGACCGTGGAGGTGACCAGGTCCAGTTCCTCGAGCCTCTTCAGTTCCGCGTAGACCTGACTCAGCGACGGACCCCAGTAGAAGTACCTGACGCTCATGTCGGCCCACCGCTTGAGATCGTTGCCGGTGAGCTTCTCGCCGAACGTGAACATGCCCAGTACCGCCCAAGCCGTCGCCGGAAGCTCGGGGTAGGACATCGCGCTATCCGGGGGGCGCTCAACCACGGCTGGAGAATAACAGTCGGCGTTCGGCGGTCAGCACTCGTGTCGACCCGGTGCGCGCCCCGCCAGCAGCAGGTCGACCGCCTCGTCGCCGAGTTCGTCCCGCAGGCGGCGGGTGATGTCGGGAGCCCTGCGCATGTGGGCGCCACCGTCGACGGTGATCGCCGTGCCGGTCACCCAGGACGACTCCGGCCCCGCCAGGAACCGGATGGCGCCGGCGATGTCGGTCGGCACCCCGAGGCGACCGAGCGGCGTCTGCTCGAGGAACGCCGTCGGCCTGCTGCCCGTGAAGCTGGCCGCGACCTTGGGATTGTCCGGTGAGTTCACCAGGCCGGGCCGGATGCAGTTGATCCGGATGCCGAGGTGGCCGAATTCGTCGGCGGCCGTGCGGACCAGTGCCTCGAGCCCGGCCTTGCCCGCGCAGTAGCCGCTCATGTAGGGGAACGTCTGCGCCGCGATGACCGACGACGTGAACACCATCGATCCGCCGCCCGCCTTCGCCATCGCCGGCACGCACGCCTTGATCGCGACGAACGCGCTGGTGATGTTGACCTGGAGCTCGGCGGTGAAGTCGTGTGCGTTGTTCATCAGCAGCGGCGTGGTGCTGCCCCGGCCGACGGTGCTGACACAGATGTCCAGTCCCGAGTCCCCGCCCGCTCGCACGACGGCGGCGGCGACGTCCTCCTCGACGAGCGAGTCGCCGGCGATGTGATCGACCCGGGCGCCGTCGGGGGCCTGCGACGCGAGCTCGGCCGCGAACTCGGCGATCCGCGACTCGTCACGGCTCATGATCGTGACGGAGGCGCCCGCCGACAGGAGCGCGCGGGCACCCGCGCCGCCGATGCCGCCGGCTCCGCCGATGATCAGTGCGGTCTTTCCGCTGAGGTCGAGCGTCATGTGAGTGCACCTCCGGTAGTGGGTCCGTGTCGCTGGGCGCCGACGCTAACGCCGCCGCAGCGGCGGGAGGCCGCCGATGTCCGCTCGGCGGGAACTCCGGCAGGACGCGCTGCGCTGAGAGTGCCCATGCGGCAGTCGATTCCGGATCCGGTGGTCGGCACCGGGCCGGGTATGGCGGGTTTGTCCGCTCCGTGGGAACACCGCGCCCGGTGGTGGTTCACCGCGACCTACGTTCCCTGGCGACAGTGTTCGGTCAATCGACGGAGGTAGGTCTTCATGTCTCGATGCGGTTCCAGGATCCCGGCGCTCCTGATCGCGGGTGCTGTTCTGTTCACCGGTTCGGCGGGTCTCGCGGCGGCCGAGCCGGTTCCGGTCCCGGTTCTCGCCGGATTGCTGGAGTCCGGTTCGGCGGGTCTCGGAAGCTCGGCCCCGGTCGCGGATGCGCCGCGCCTGGCGAGCGTCGACAACTTCCGTGACGTGGCAGGCACCGGCGCAGGTTATGCGAGGGCACACGGTGGGCACGTGGCCAAGGGGGTGTTCTACCGCTCCAACGCGATCGCGCCGAACGACGCGGACCTCGCGACCCTCGCCGGCCTCGGGCTGACCGTCGCATACGACCTGCGGAGCGCGGCGGAGATCGCCAAGAAGCAGGATCGGCTGCCCGACGGTGTTGCGTACGTGAACATTCCGATCCTGTCGGGCAACGTGAACGAGGCCGAGATCGTCGCGAGCATCCACACCCCCGAGGACGCGCGCGAGATGATGCGGACGGCGAACCGCACGTTCGTCACCGGTGAGGTGGAGCGCGCCGGATTCGGGAAACTGCTCACCGAGCTCGCGAACACCGATGGGCGGCAGGTGTTCCACTGCACCGCAGGCAAGGATCGCACCGGCTGGACGTCGTATCTGCTGCTGAGCATCGCGGGGGTGGCGCCGGAGGCGATCATGGACGACTACCTGCTCACCAACGAGTACGCCGCGGAGTCGATCTCGGCCACGCTCGCGCACATCGAGCAGGGGCAGGGGCCGGAGATGGCCGCGAAGATCGCGCCGCTGCTCGGGGTCGAACGGAGCTACCTGCAGGCGGGCATCGACCAGCTGACCGCCACCTACGGCACGGTGGCCAACTACCTCACCGCCGGGCTGGGGCTGAGTGCGCAGACGGTCGCCGTCCTCGAGCGCAAGCTGGCCGGGTAGCGGGCCGATCCCGCTGGGCGGACCGGCGCCGTTGACGCGAGTCCTCGGATAAGTCACCCTGTCTTATCCGAGGACTCGTGGGAGGTGTGACGGTGATGGCGAACGGAACCGATGTGGCGGCTCCGACCGATGTGCAGCGCAAGATCCTGGTCGCGGCCGAACGGCTGTTCACGCAACGCGGTGTTGCGAACGTGTCGCTGCGCGAGATCGGTGCGGCGGCCGGTCAGCGGAACAACTCGGCCGTGCAGTACCACTTCTCGACGAAGCAGGGACTCATCCTCGCGCTCTACGACTTCCGGCTGGTTCCCCTGAACAGGCGCCGGGTCGAGATGCTCGCCGCGCGGAGTGAGCACTCGACGGCGGACCTGGTCGACGCGTACGTCAGGCCGCTCGGGTCGGCGGTCGTCGAGGCCGCGGGCGCCAACGCCTACGCGCGGTTCATCCACCGGTACCTCGGCGAGGGGGCGGGCGACTTCGAGCCGTTCACGCCCCGCCACAACAGCGGGGTCACGGCGATCACCGGCGAACTCGCGATCCGGCTGGACCATCTGCCGGAACCGGCTCGGGCCGAACGCATCCGCCAGTTCGGGCAGATGGTCACGGCCGTTCTCGCCGACGTCGAGCGTCGGCTCGAGTACCGGCAGATCACGCCCGCCGCGGCGGCGCTCGCAGTCGACGGGCTGGTGAGCGGCATGCTCGCGTTCCTGTCCGCACCCTGATCTCCGGGTGTGCTCGTTCTGCGTTCACCCTGCTCGCAGATTAAGACAGTCTGACTTAAATCGTACGACACGAGAAGGAGCAGAAATGACGTTCACGATGCGGAGCGCGAGACTCGCGGTCGCCGCGAGCGTGTCCGCGCTGGCAGTGGTGGCCGGGTGTGGATCGTCCGGCGGTTCGGCGGAATCACACGCGGGACCGATCGACTCGACACTGTCCGGTGACGAGGTGGCGGCGCTGACCGAGGAGGCCTTCTACTGGGGCCTCAACATCGCCGGCTTCTACGAGCTGCGGCATGTGTACACGCAGATGGCGGGGCAACCCGCCTATCGGGGCGTCAACCGCATGCAGCCGCAGATGAACCTGTTCGACGCCAAGACCCGCTACGCCACCACCGTCAACGCCTCGACGCTGTACTCCGGCAGCACGTTCGACACCTCGCGCGAGCCGATCGTGGTGCAGACCCCGGCGGTGACCGACGGCCGGTACTGGAGCGTGCAGGCCATGGATCAGAACGTGAACACCTTCTTCAAGGCCGGATCACAGTTCACCGGCAACGCCCCACAGCGCTACATCGTGGTCGGACCCGACTGGCACGGCAGCCTGCCCCCGGGTTTCACGGGCACCGAAATCATCCGGGCGACCTCCGATTCGTTCACCATCGCCGTCCGGGTGGGGGTCACCACCCGCGACGACGCGGACCTCGCCGCGGCCCGGGCCACGGTGTCCGCGTTCATGGCCGCGCCGCTGAGCCTGGCGTCCGCGAACGGCGGGCAGGTGCCACCGCTGGACCAGCAGCCGGTCGTCAAGGGCGAGTACCGCACCTTCCCGCGCATGGACCAGATCGCCGACATCGGCAGATCGATGACCGCGATCGATTACCTGCAGCTGCTCAGCCTGTCGATCAACGACCCGTCGATCACCCGGCGCACCGACTCGGTGAAGGAGACCCGGACGCTGGAGCGGCTCTCCCGCCTCGGGTTGCGCGAGGGCACGATCTTCGACCCCGGTCAGGTCACCGACGAGCAGAAGGCGCGGATCGACGAGGGCTTCACCCGCGCTCGCGCGGCGGCAAAGGAGGCGTTCGAGAAGAGCCAGATCGACATGAACGGGTGGCGGCTGCAGTCGAGTCTGTTCTTCGACGACCTCGACTACGTCGCCAAGGCCGGCGCCGACGACGTCGCCTGGGGCACCCCGGTGCCGTACGAATCCCACACCATCGCCTACGTTTTCGAGGACAGCGACGGCAGGCCGCTGGACGGGGCCAACCGGTACACCCTCACCTTCGACGTGAACGACCTGCCGCCGACCACCGAGTTCTGGGAGATCCCGGTCTACGACTCGGCGGGGTACTTCATCGACAACCCGGTCAACCGGTACAGCGCCACCAGCGAACTGCTGAAGGCGGGCCGGTACTCCGTCGTGGACGGCACGCTCACCTTCTACCTGCAGCCCGACCCGCCGGCCGACCCCGAGCAGGCCCGGAACTGGCTGCCCACCGCCGGCGGCGACGGTTTCCGGCTCGCCGCGCGGTTCTACGGCCCGACGTCCGGGCTGATCGACGGTTCCTACCCGATGCCGGGAATCGTTCGCGCCCAGTAGCGTTCGGTGCACACGAGGAGGCCCCGCCACCGACACCGGTGGCGGGGCCTTCTGTTCGCGCGTCAGCCCGCGGCGCGCACGACGTCGACGAGGTCCTGGACCGCACGGGCGCAGTCGTTGCGCGTGTAGTCCAGCACCTGCATGGCCTCCGAATCCGGTTCGTAGGCAAGAACGTTGCCGCGGCCCTGGATGATGAAACCGTCCGGCAGCAGCGGGTGCTCCTCGTCGCGCTCCTCGATCACCCGGGAGCCGCCCGCCGCGTCGACGAGCATCTGGAAGAACTCCCGGTAGCGCAGGTTCTGGTCACCGATCAGGTATGCGGTGCCCGTCTCGGCGCCGCGCAGCGCACCCCAGATCGCCTCGGCCAGTGAGCGGGCGGACATGTAGTTGGTGCCACCGGTCGGGGCGAAGTCGGGGATGCCGGGCTCGTTGCCTGCGGCCCACGAGACCATCCGGCGGTAGCGGTTCGCCGATGCCCCCGGGACGGCCCCGATGATGGACGGCGGGTTCAGGGTGGAGACCGTGAACGAGTCGTCCGCGAGGGCGCGTGCCCGCTCGTCGGCGGCCTGACGGGCGGTGATGTACGGGTTGCCCGCCGCCAGATCGGGGCGCAGGTGGTGGTAGTAGCTGCCCACCTGCACGAACCGCGGCACGCCGGCCTGCTTGGCCAGCGCGGCGAAACGCGGGACGCCGCCGGTCTGCGTCTTCTCCCAGAACTCGGCGTCGTCGTCGGCGGCGCTCTTGTGCCGCACGTCCTGGCCGGCGGCGAACACGATGCCGTCGAATCCGGACAGCTGGTCGGGGGTGAACGACGGGATCGTGTAGTCGCCGATCAGGACCGGGAAATCGGCGACCGGTGAACCGTCCGCGAGGGGGCTGCGCGCGGCCAGGGTGACGTCGTTGCCCTGTTCGCGCAGGTGGAGTGCGGCGTGGGCGCCGATCATGCCGGTGCCGCCGATGACGAGAATTTTCACGGTGTTGCCTTTCAGGGGTTGCGGGGGCGGTTGGTCCAGCCGCCGGAGGCGCGGGGCACCCAGCCGCCGGAGCAGTGGGTGCCGCCGTCGACGTGGATGGTGCCGCCGGTGACGAAGCGCGACAGGTCGGAGGCCAGGAACAGGGCGGCGCCCGCGACGTCCTCGGGCCGGCCGGGTCCGCCGAGGGGCGACCAGGTCGGCCACAGCGGGACGTCGTCGGCGGGCACGATGTCGGCGTACGGGACCTGTGGCGTTTCGATCAGGTCGGGGGCGACGGCGTTGACCCGGATCCCCGACGGGCCGACCTCCGCGGCGAGGGAGCGCGTGAACTGCATCAGTGCGGCCTTGTACGCGGAATACACGCTGTGACCGGGAATCGCCCGGTGCGCCTCGACGGTCGTGAGATTGACGATCGCGCCGCCGCGGCCCCGCTCGGTCATCCCCGGCAGCAGCGCGTGGGTCACGCGGAGCACGTGGCCGAAGTTGATCTCGTGCAGGTCGGTCCACAGATCCTTGTCGTTCTCGGCGAACGGGTGCGGCGGGCGCAGGTAGTGACCGACGTTGTTGACCAGGATGTCGGGCCGGTGGTCCAGCAGGGCGGCCGGGATGTCGGGGTCGCGGATGTCGTGGTCGACGAGGGTGATCGAACCGCCGGCCGTCGAGGTGACGTCGAGCGGATCCGCGGTGTCGACGTCCACGACGAGGACGTCGGCTCCGTGCGCCGCGAACGCGCGGGCGACGGCGGCACCGATGCCCGCGGCGCCGCCGGTGATGATCGCGCGTCGTCCGGGCAGCAGCGCGCCTGGGGTGAAAGCCGGGCTGTGAGACATGAACCCGATTCCATCCCCTCGCGCCCCGTCCCGGGGGGCGCAATCCCGGCCGGTGGGAATTGTTGCGCGGCGCGGGCCGGGACGGGAGGAACCGAAACCGTGTGCGCTGCGTCTGACCCCATGACGGTCCGGTGCGAAGGCACGCAGGGCAGCGGCGCCGCGCAACGATACGGGGGAGTGGTCGAGGTGGACGCGGAGCTGGAATTCGACGAAGCAACGGTCCGCGGCGTCGCCGCGGCACTGATGGACTCGGCCGAGGAGCTCGCCCGGCTCGCCGTCCGCGTGGACGCGACGCGGGGCGCCGGGTGCCGGGTCCTCGGCCGCGTCGTCCGTGACTGGGCGGACCGGACCGCTGCCGACGCCGCTCGGCTGACCGCCACCGCCGACGGTTACGCCGCGCAGGAGGCCGAATCCGGCGCCGCATTCCGGCGCCTCGAGCCGTGAGCTGCCGCGCCGAGACGGTCGACACGCTCCTCGACCGCGCGGCACCCGGACTCCACTACTACACCCGGTTCGTGCCACGGGCCGCTCGGGTCGACCCGTCGCTCGGTGCCGCGGGCGAGGTGATCGCGCGGTATCGGGCGCAGAGCGGGCCGGACCTGGCCGCGATGCACCACGATGCCGACACCCTCCGGGCGGCCGCAACCGTGCTTCGCGCGCACCTGCTCGCCCAGGACCAGGCCGTCGCACGGCTCGCATCGGCATGGCGGGGCGAGGCCGCCGACGCGGCGGTGGCGGTGATGTCCCGCCGTCTCGACCGGGCCCGGGCCGAGTGCGCGGCGGTCGCCTCGGTGTCGGAGTCGCTCGACGGCGCCGCCGACCTGATCCGCGACGCGGTCGCGGCACAGGCGCGGTTCGTGGGTGGTCTCGACCCGGCCGGAGTCGGAGGCCGATCGGCCGCCGAGATCGACCTGATGCTCGCCGGATCGAACGATCCGGACGTCGCATGGCTCGGCGAGGTCCTGGTGCCGCACGTGCGGGCGCACCTCGTCGCGCTGACGGATCTGCTCGCCCTCACCGACCTCGTCGTCGACGGCGCCCGCCGCGTGGTCGAGTCCGCGATCGACGCGGTCGCCGCCGCCGGGGCCGACTCCGAACCGGGGCCCGGGGCCGGCCCGCCGACCCCGCCACCGGCGCCGGTCGTCGAACCGGAAACGGCCGCCGAGCCCGAGCCCGCGTCCGAGGCCGAGACCGAGACCGAGACCGCGTCCGAGACCGAAGCCGCGTCCGAGGCCGAGACCGAGTCCGAAGCCGAGACCGAGTCCGAGACCGAGTCCGAAGCCGAGACCGAGTCCGAGACCGAGCGTCCAGTGGAGCCGGAATCCGAAACCGGAGCCCTCGGTTTCGCCTCCCCGCCGCGGGATCGGGATCGGCGCCGGGAGAGCCCGGCCGGGGCACCCGCGCCGGCCGACGGCAACGACACGGGCGCGGAACTGGCCGGCGCGGGACCGTTGTGAGCAT
The DNA here is from genome assembly GCF_039540555.1 of Rhodococcus olei. NCBI lineage: Bacteria > Bacillati > Actinomycetota > Actinomycetes > Mycobacteriales > Nocardiaceae > Rhodococcus > Rhodococcus olei. The sequence goes on from NZ_BAABFB010000030.1 coordinate 189,351, forward strand.
CGACGACCTGCGCGCGCAGTGGCGCGCCGCCCTCGCCGTGGTCGAGGCGTCGATCGTCGCTGCCGACCGCGCGGCCCGCGAATGGGCCCCGCCCGCCGCCGCGCCGGTGCCCGAGCCGCGGGATCCGTCGGCGGACTATCCGCGCGGCAGCTGGCTCGTGTGATCCGGCCCCTCGGTCTCCGCTTCTTCGGAAACCAGTGTGGTGTGGGGGATTTCGACTCCAGGAGTCGCGAACGGCGCATACTCGGTGGCGCCGCTGAGGTGGTAGAGCAGGTAGCCGGTCAGGAGTGCGCGTGTGACGTGCTGGGTCCGGCGCTGCGGCCCACCCAACCCCAGTGCGCCGAACAGTGCCCGGCCCTCGGTCAGCCCGCTGCCCGAGGCCTTGTCCACACTCCGCAGGATCACCTGCCCGCCCCAGGCCTCGGCGAGCGACCGTGCGTTGCAGTTCATCGAGTCGATGTCCTCGGCGCCCGCGAGCACCAGCGCCGGGCCGGACTGGTGGGCGGCGTACTTCTCCGCAGGCGGTGCCGTGGGGGCCGGGAAGAGTGCAGCCACGGCGGGGGAGCCGTGCTCGGCCGCGGCGATCACCGCCGCGCCCGCACCCATCGCGTGCCCCGCGAACGCGACGCGGTCCGGTGCGACGCTGATCTTGCCGGAGCCCAACCGGACTCCGGTGCAGATCTCGGCGGCGCTGCGCAGATCCGCGGCCAGCGCCAGGTGCGAGGCGATCGGCGAGCGCTGGGTGTCCGGTGCGGCCGCGACGATGCCCCACGACGCCAGGTGGATCAGCGTGTCGCGGTAGCGTTCGGTGCTGGTCATCCAGGCGTGTCCGAACACGACGGCGGGCAGCGAGAACCCGCTCGCCGGGGTGTACACGGTGCCGGGCAGCCCGGCCAGCGCGAGGTCGCCGCGCAGCACCGGGTGCGGTCCACGCTTGGACAGTCGAGAGGCCAGGTTCTTCGGAGTCGGCGCCACGCCACGACCGTATCCGATCCGCACCACGACGAGGAGCCGACCCGGGTCGTGGACCGATGTCCGGCAGCCGGATCGGGATTTCCGGAACGGCCACGAAAAGGCCTGGTCGTTTGCTTGAATGACGCCGCTTCCCGACGACAAGGACGGTATGTATGCGGCGGACGGTCCGTGCTCTCGCTCTCGCGTCACTGCTCCTCCTGGGCGCCGGCATCGCCCCGGCGGCCGCCGATCCCGCGCCGACGCCGCCGCCGGCGCCCGCGCCGGGGGTGCTCGGTGACGGCCAGTACCCGCGGCTCGTGCGACTGGACTCGGGGGCGATCGTCGCGTCCCTGACCACCCACGACGATCGCGGCGACGTCACCCGGATCATGGAGAGCACCGACGAGGGCGTCAGCTTCCATCCGATCGGTGAGGTGCGCGATCCGGAGGCCGTGAGCGGGCAGTGCTGCGCCACGATCTTCGAGATGCCGCAGCAGGTCGGAACGCTGCGGGCCGGGACGCTGCTGTGGGCGGGCACGGTCGGGTACCTCGCCGGCCCGGACAGCAAGGTCGCGATCAAGGTCTGGTCGAGCTCCGACGGCGGCCGCACCTGGACCCCGCTCGGGGTCGCGGCGCGGTCCCCGGGCAACGGCGGAGTGTGGGAACCCGAGTTCACCGTCGACGCGGGCCTGCTGTGGCTCTACTACGCCGACGAGACCGAGAGCCCCCGGCATTCGCAGGTGCTCAGCCGGGTCGCCACCCTCGACGGGATGAACTGGTGGGGCCGCCACATCGTCCAGGCAAACGACCAGCAGAGCCTGCGCCCGGGCATGGCCACCATCGCCCGGCTGCCCGACGGCAGGCTCGCGTCCACCCACGAGATGTGCGAGACCGGACGCGACCGCTGCACGCCCTACCTGAAGTTCTCCGACACCGGACTGTGGTGGGGGAACGGGACCACCGACCCCGGCATCCAGGTGGTCGCGGACGACGGCAGCAGGCTCAAGCACTCGCCGTTCCTGACCGCGATCGCCGGCGGGCCGCACGGTACCCGGCTCGTCCTCGGCGGGCAGGCGCTGATCGACCGCGACGGCAAACGCGACGGGCGCAGCGGCCGCGTGCTGCTCGTCAACGACAACTACGGTCTCGGCCCCTGGTTCGAGATCGCCGCGCCGGTGCCGGTCCCGGACCCGAAGGCCGACACGTGCGCGAACTACAGCTCGCCGCTGCTGCCCGTCGACGGTGGGGCGAATCTCCTGCAAATCGCGGTCACGCTGAAGGACGGCGTGTGCACCGCCCGCTTCGCCAAGGGGCCGGTGGGGCCGCACTGACCGAGGTCCACGAGCCCAGTACGCTTGGTCACCATGTGCGGAATCGTGGGATACGTCGGCCACCGCCGGGCCCTGGATGTCGTGGTGGAGGCGCTGCGGAGGATGGAGTACCGCGGCTATGACTCCGCCGGGATCGCGATCCTGGACGGGGCCGGGGGACTCGCCGTCGAACGCAAGGCCGGGAAGCTGGCCAACCTGACCGCCGAGCTGGCCGAGGCCGGCTCCGACCACTTCGTCGGCAGCACCGGCATCGGTCACACGCGGTGGGCCACGCACGGCAGGCCCACCGACCGCAACGCGCACCCGCACCGCGACGCGAGCGGCAAGCTGGCCGTGGTGCACAACGGGATCATCGAGAACTTCGCGCCCCTCAGGCAGGAACTCGAGGCCGCGGGTGTCGAGCTGCGCAGCGACACCGACAGCGAGGTGGCCGTGCACCTGGTCGCGCAGGCCTACGCGGAGGGCGAGACCGCCGGCGACTTCGTGGCCAGCGCGCACAAGGTGCTGCGCCGCCTCGAAGGCGCGTTCACACTGGTGTTCACCCACGCCGACCACGCGGACACGATCATCGCGGCGCGCCGGTCCACCCCGCTCGTCGTCGGTGTCGGCGAGGGCGAGATGTTCGTCGGGTCCGATGTCGCCGCGTTCATCGAGCACACCCGGGACGCGATCGAACTCGGCCAGGACCAGGTCGTCGTGATCACCGCCGACGGCTACGAGATCACCGACTTCGCAGGCAACCAGGCGACCGGTCACCCGTTCCGGATCGACTGGGACCTCGAGGCCGCCGAGAAGGGCGGTCACGACTACTTCATGCTCAAGGAGATCGACGAGCAGCCGGCCGCGGTCGCCGACACCCTGCTCGGGCACTTCGAGGACGGCCGGATCGTCCTCGACGAGCAGCGGCTCTCCGACCAGGAGCTGCGCGACGTCGACAAGGTCTTCGTCGTCGCGTGCGGCAGCGCCTACCACTCGGGTCTGCTCGCGAAGTACGCGATCGAGCACTGGACCCGGCTGCCCGTCGAGGTGGAGCTCGCCAGCGAGTTCCGGTACCGCGACCCGGTTCTCGACCGGTCGACGCTCGTCGTCGCGATCTCGCAGTCCGGCGAGACCGCGGACACGCTCGAGGCGGTCAAGCACGCGAAGGACCAGAAGGCCCGGGTGCTCGCGATCTGCAACACCAACGGTGCCCAGATCCCGCGTGAGGCCGACGCCGTCCTCTACACCCGGGCCGGTCCGGAGATCGGTGTCGCGTCCACCAAGGCGTTCCTCGCCCAGGTGGCCGCGAACTGCCTGGTCGGGCTCGCGCTGGCGCAGGCCCGGGGCACCAAGTACCCGGACGAGGTGGCCCGGGAGTACCGGGAGCTCGAGGCGATGCCGGCGCTGGTCGACCGGGTCCTCGAGACCGTCGAGCCGGTGCGGGCGCTGGCCCGGGAGCTGGCGCACTCGTCGACGGTGCTCTTCCTGGGCAGGCACGTCGGGTACCCGGTCGCGCTCGAGGGTGCGCTCAAGCTCAAGGAGCTGGCGTACATGCACGCCGAGGGCTTCGCGGCCGGCGAGCTCAAGCACGGTCCGATCGCGCTGATCGAGGAGGGCCTGCCGGTCATCGTCGTGATGCCGTCGCCGAAGGGGCGGGCGGTGCTGCACTCGAAGCTGGTCTCGAACATCCAGGAGATCAAGGCTCGCGGTGCCCGCACCATCGTGATCGCGGAGGAGGGGGACGAGACCGTGCGGCCGCACGCCGACCACCTGATCACGATCCCGGCCGCCCCGACGCTGCTGCAGCCGCTGCTGTCCACCGTTCCGCTGCAGGTGTTCGCGGCCGAGGTCGCCCGCGCCCGCGGTTACGACGTCGACAAGCCGCGCAACCTGGCCAAGTCGGTCACCGTCGAGTGATGCTGTGCCGAGCGCGTCGCGTCACCCGCGGCGCGCTCGGTCCAAGGCTCAGCCGACGATGATCGTGCCGCCCATGCTGGTGTGCACGTTGCACTGGTACGGGTAGGTGCCCGGCTGGTTGAAGGTGTGACTGTAGGTGCCACCGGTCATCGTGCCGCTGTCGAAGTAGTCGTGCGTGGTGCCCTGCTGCGTGGCGGTGACACTGTGCGCGGAGCTGGTGTCGCTGAAATCCCACGTCACCGTGTCGCCCACGTGGACCCGCAGGGTCGACGGGCGGTAGGCCATGTTGGTGACCGTGACCGTGAAGGTTCTGTTCGGCTGCGCCACCGCCGGTTGGGCCGTCAGCGGTGCGGCGAACACGATCAACGCGGCAGCGGCCACACACGACGATGTGACTCGTATCACGTTCATCCCTCGAGGGTACGCCGCCGGTGAGGGGAACGGCCGCCTTCCCGGCTACCCCGTCACGACGACGGTGCCGGTCATGTCCGGATGCAGCGAGCACTTGTACGGGTAGGTTCCGGGCTGGTCGAACCGGTGGGTGTAGGTACCGGTCGCCAGGATCGGGCTCTTGAATCCGGACGCCCCGGCGGCGGTGCCGGTGACGTTGTGCGGGATCGCGTTGTCGTCGAACCGCCAGGTGACCGACTGGCCGGCGCGGATCGTGACCGAGGCGGGCGTGAACGCCATCCCGGCCACCCGCACCACCGCGGTGTCCGCGGGCGGCTCCGCCTCGGCGGATGCCGTCGTGGTCGACGAGGCACCGTCCGTGGAGGTGCCGCAACCGGTGAGCGTCGCGACGAGCAGCAGGCCGGCGGCGGCCGAGGTGGCGAGTGCACGCATGGACCGAGAGTAGACCTGCCGATACCGTCGACCCGTCCGCTTCTGTCGATCGGAGGGTCTCCCGTGCGTGAATTCCACACGACCGCGCAGGTCCGCGCCGCGGAGGCGCCGCTGCTGGCGGCACTGCCGGAGGGGACCTTGATGCGTCGCGCCGCGCACGGGCTCGCCCGCGTGGTCGCAGCCGAATTGCGTTCGCGGACAGGCGGGGTCGTGGGCCGCGAGGTGACACTGCTGGTCGGTTCCGGTGACAACGGCGGCGATGCCCTGTGGGCCGGTTCGATGCTGCGTCGCCGCGGTGTCTCGGTGCGGGCCGTCCTGCTCGACCCGGCGCGCGCGCACCGCGCCGGACTGGCGGCGCTGCGGGCGGCCGGAGGGCGGGTCCACGCGGTCGTCGGCGATCCGGACCTGGTGCTGGACGGGATCGTCGGGATCTCCGGCCGGGGACCGCTGCGGCCGGCGGCCGCGGACCTCGTCGCCGGCGTCACCGCGCCGATCGTCGCGGTCGATCTGCCCAGCGGCGTCGACCCGGACACCGGAGCCACCCCGGGACCGGCGGTGACGGCCGCGGTGACCGTCGCGTTCGGCGCGCTCAAGCCGGTGCACGTGCTCGCCGGGGCGCGCTGCGGCCGCGTCGAACTGGTCGACATCGGACTGGAGCTGCCCGCGTCGTCGATCGCCGCGATGACGCCCCGCGAGGTCGGGGCGCGCTGGCCGCTGCCCGGTGCAGCCGACGACAAGTACAGCCAGGGGGTGGTCGGTGTCGTCGCCGGCGGTGCCCGGTATCCGGGGGCCGCGGTGCTGTGCTGTGGGGGCGCGGTGGCCGCGACGTCGGGCATGGTGCGGTACGCGGGGGCCGCCGCGCCGCAGGTGCTGTCGCGGTGGCCCGAGGTGGTCGCGGCGGACGGGGTCGCGGACGCGGGCCGCGTGCAGGCGTGGGTGGTCGGGCCGGGAATCGGGACCGGGGGCGAGGCGCGCGAGGCGCTCGTCCGGGTGCTGGAGAGCGATCTGCCGGTCCTGCTCGACGCCGATGCGCTGACCGTGCTCGCCGCCGAGCCGGGACTGGTCGCCGGGCGCGCCGCGCCCACCCTGCTCACCCCGCATGCACGCGAGTTCGCACGACTGACCGGAGACGACCCCTCAGGTGACCGGGTCGGACACACTCGCGCGCTGGCCGCCCGCTGGGGGGTCACCGTGCTGCTCAAGGGCCGCTCGACCGTGATCGCGGACCCCGACGGCCGGGTCCTGGTCAACGAGGCCGGCGGGTCGGCGGCTGCGACGGCCGGGTCCGGCGACGTCCTCGCGGGAGTGATCGGGGCGCTGCTGTCGACCGGGCTGGAGCCGTCGGCCGCCGCGGCGATGGGCGCGCGGGCGCACTCCCTGGCCGCGGCGCTCGCCTCGGGGGAGGGATCGGAGATTCCGGCTCCGATCTCGGCAGGCGCCCTGTTGACGCAGATCAGGGCCGCAATCCGGATTCTGCGGGCCCATCAGGTGCCCAAAACGTGACCCACACGGTGAGCGAGGTCATTGGGGTGTAACGGCAGGTGGTGGCAGGATCGGGGGCACCATGAGCATCGCGACGCAGTCCGACCGCACGACACCCGGCCTCTCGCCGGGTGTCGGTTTGTCCGTTACGTCACCGCAGGCAGAGGCCCTCATCGACCTCGACGCCGTCGCAGACAACGTTCGGCTGCTGCGCGAGTGCTCCGGCGATGCCGACGTGATGGCCGTCGTCAAGGCCGACGCCTACAACCACGGCGCCGTCGAGGTCGCCCGGGCGGCCCTCGCCGCCGGAGCCGCCGAACTGGGGGTCACCACCGTCGGTGAGGCGCTCGCGCTGCGGGCGGCCGGAATCACCGCGCCCGTGCTGTCGTGGCTGCACACTCCGGACACCGACTTCCGGGCGGCGATCGCGGCCGACGTGGAGGTGGCGGTCTCGTCGCCGCGGCACCTCGACTCGGTCGTCGCGGCGGCCCGTGAGGTCGGGACGACGGCGACGGTGACGATGAAGGTCGACACCGGCCTGAGCCGAAACGGCGTGTCCCCGGTCGAACTCGCCGACCTGCTGGACGGACTCGCCCGCGCCCAGGCCGAGGGCGCCGTGCGGTTCCGCGGCGTGTTCTCGCATCTCGCGCACGCCGACCAGCCGCATCACCCGATCATCGATTCGCAGGCCCAGGTGCTGCGCGAGGCGGTCGCGCAGGCGGCCCGGATGGGGTTGCACGCCGAGCGGGTGCACATGGCGAACTCCGCCGCCGCCCTGACCCGCCCCGACCTGCGGTTCGACATGGTCCGCCCCGGCATCGCGCTGTACGGGCTGTCCCCGGTCCCCGAACTCGGCGGGTTCGGACTGCGTCCGGCGATGGTGCTGCGCGCGCGGGTCGCGCTGGTGAAGACCATTCCGGCCGGTTCCGGTGTGTCGTACGGCCACACCTGGGTCACCCCGCGCGACACCACCGTCGCGCTGCTGCCCGTCGGATACGCCGACGGCGTGCCGCGCGCGCTCGGCGGACGCTTCGAGGTCCAGATCGGGTCCCGCCGCTTCCCGCAGGTCGGGCGGGTGTGCATGGACCAGGTCGTCATCGACCTCGGTACGGATCCCGGTTCCGTCGCGGAGGGCGACACCGCGGTTCTGTTCGGCTCCGGCGACGACGGCGAACCGGTCGCGCAGGACTGGGCGGACGCCCTCGACACCATCCACTACGAAGTCGTCACCGGTGTGCGCGGCCGGGTCGTGCGCACCTACGTCGGCGGCGAACAGGTGCGCCGGTGATGTCGTTCGGTCGCCGCGGCGTCATCGGTGGTGCGGGCGTGGCGACGGCCCTCGGTGCGCTCGCCGGGGTCCGGGCCGTGCACCACAGGACCGAGCCGAGCCGGAGAGGCCGGGACCGTCACGCCGGCGAGGACTTCGGACTCCTCGACTCCGACCGCGGCAGCCTCGTCGTCGCCGACGACGGGGTGATGCTCGCGATCCGCGAGGTCGGACCGGTCGACGCCGCCGTCACCGTCGTGTTCGTGCACGGGTACTGCCTGCGGATGGACTCCTGGCACTTCCAGCGCCGCCAGCTGCGACGGCGCTGGGGCGACTCGGTGCGGATGGTGTTCTACGACCAGCGCGGTCACGGCCGGTCCGGCACCCCGACTCCCGAGTCCTGCACGATCGGTCAGCTCGGCCGGGACCTGCATGCGGTGCTGCGGGCGGTCGCACCGACCGGTCCGGTGGTGCTCGTCGGCCACTCGATGGGCGGGATGACGATCCTGTCGCTGGCCCGTCAGGTGCCGGAACTGTTCGGCACCGAGGTGATCGGGGTCGGGCTGCTCGCCACCGCCGCCGCGGGTCTGAACAAGGCCGGGCTGAGCCGCAACCTGCAGAATCCGGTGATCGACGCGTTCCGGCTCGCGGTGCGCACCGCTCCGGGGGTCGTTCAGATCGGTCGGGGCGCGGCCCGCGCGATCATCTCCCCGATCCTGCGCGCGGCGTCCTTCGGCACCGAGGTGAGCCCGTCGTTGACGAGGTTCTCGGAGAGCATGCTGAACGAGACGTCGGTGACGACGATCGTCAACTTCCTCAAATCGCTGGAGCTGCACGACGAGTCGGCGGCGCTGCCGGTGATCGCGGACCTTCCCGCGCTGGTGCTGTGCGGTGACGCGGACATGGTGATCCCGTTCGCGCAGTCACAGGCGCTCGCCGACGCGCTCTCGAACTGCGAACTGGTACGGGTGGTTTCGGGCGGGCACCTCGTGCAGCTGGAGTTCCCGATCCGGGTGACGGATGCGATCGACCGGCTCGTCACCCGGGCGATCGACGAGAGCGGCGACGTCGTCGCGGAGGCGGGCATCGGTGGCTGAGTCGACACATTCCGTGATCCATCTGCCCACCGTCGCGGACACCGAGGCGTTCGGCCGGCGGCTCGCGGTCGAGTTGTCCGCCGGCGACCTGGTGGTTCTCGACGGACCCCTCGGGGCGGGAAAGACCGCGCTCGCCCGCGGTATCGCCGCCGGACTCGGGGTGCGGGGCCGGGTCAGTTCCCCGACGTTCATCATCGCCCGCGAACACCGGGCGGGGGAGCGTCCCGGCGGCGGCGAGCCGGTCGCGATGGTGCACGTCGACGCGTACCGGCTCGGTCTCGGCGGGCAGCGTTCGGCGACGTTCGACGAGCTCGACGCCCTCGACCTGGACACCGACCTGGCCGGGGCCGTCGTCGTCGTGGAGTGGGGCGAGGGCATCGTCGAGCACCTCGCCGACCGGCACCTGCTGGTTCGGCTGCGCCGGGAACCCGACTCCGATGTTCGTACCGCGCAGTGGGGTTGGGTCGCGTGAACGCCTGCCGCGGTGAATACCGCACTGACGTGCGGGTATTCTGACGCACTGTGCTCGTACTCGCCGTCGATACCGCCACCCCGGCCGTCACCGCGGGGGTGGTGTCCCTCGACGGCGCCGCCCCCCGCCCCCTGTCGTCGCGGATCACCGTCAACGCCCGCGCTCACGCGGAGGTCCTGACCCCGCACATCCTCGACTGCCTCGCCGAGGCCGGCCACGTCCCCGCCGACCTGGACGCGGTCGTGGTCGGGTGCGGGCCGGGGCCGTTCACCGGCCTGCGCGTGGGCATGGCCACCGCGGCCGCGTTCGGCGACGCCCTGGGGGTGCCGGTGCACGGGGTGTGCAGCCTCGACGCGATCGCGGCCGACGCCGCAGCGATCGACGGCCGGGATCTGTTGGTGGTCACCGACGCCCGCCGCCGCGAGGTGTACTGGGCGCGCTACTCCGGCGGCACGCGGGTGGCCGGGCCGGAGGTCGCCAAGCCGGCCGACCTGGAGCCCCAGCCGTCGGTGATCGTGGCCGGTTCGGCTCCGCACGCGGAGCTGTTCGACCTGCCGGTGGTGGCCGTGCAGACGCCGTCGCCGGCCGGGCTGGTGTCCGTCGCGGCGCCCGCGATCGTCGGCGGTGTCGTTCCCGAACCGCTTGTGCCGCTGTACCTCCGGCGCCCCGACGCGGTCGAGATGGCGGACCGCCGACGATGAACGCACAGGTCACTGCGATGCGGCCGGGTGACGCCGGGCGCTGCGCGGAACTCGAGGCACTGCTGTTCTCCGGCGACGGGCCGTGGAGCGCCGACGCGTTCCGCTCGGAACTGGCGCACCCGCACAACCACTACGTCGTCGTCCGCGACGAGTCCGGCATCGTGATCGGCTACGCGGGAATCGCGTTGCTGGGCACCACATCGGACGCCGAATCCGAGGTCCACACGATCGGCGTCGACCCCACCCACCGGCGCCGCGGTCTGGGCTCGGTGCTCCTCGCGGAATTGCTGCGGCTCGCCGACGGTCACGGCGGCCCGGTGTTCCTCGAGGTGCGCACCGACAACGAGGCCGCGATCGCTCTCTACCGGCGGGAGGGATTCGAGATCGTCGGAACCCGCCGCAACTACTACCAGCCCAGCGGAGCCGACGCGTACACGATGCGCCGCCCGGCACCGCCGAGCGAGACCGAGGAGCCGCAGCCGTGATCGTGATGGGCATCGAAAGCTCCTGCGACGAAACAGGAGTCGGCATCGTCCGCTGGCGTGCGGACGGCACGTGCGAGCTGCTCGCCGACGAGGTCGCCTCGAGCGTCGACCAGCACGCCCGCTATGGCGGCGTGGTCCCGGAGGTCGCGTCCCGGGCGCACCTCGAGGCGATCGTGCCGACGATGCGCCGTGCCCTCGCGGAGGCCGGGATCGCCAAGCCGGACGCGCTGGCCGTCACCATCGGCCCCGGCCTGGCCGGGGCGCTGCTCGTCGGCGCGGCCGCCGCGAAGGCGTACGCCGCGGCCTGGGACGTGCCGTTCTACGCGCTCAACCACCTCGGTGGGCACGTCGCCGTCGACACCCTCGAACACGGACCGATGCCACCGTGCGTGGCGCTGCTGGTCTCCGGCGGACACACCCATCTGCTGCACGTACGCGACCTCGCCCAGCCGATCGAGGAACTCGGCACCACCGTCGACGACGCCGCCGGCGAGGCGTTCGACAAGGTGGCCCGACTGCTCGGCCTCGGGTTCCCGGGCGGGCCGGCGCTCGATGCGGCCGCCCGCGACGGCGACCCGAACGCGATCGCGTTCCCGCGCGGCATGACCGGTGCGCGGGACTCCCGCCACGACTTCTCGTTCTCCGGCCTCAAGACCGCGGTTGCGCGGTACGTCGAGTCCAGGGAACGGGCCGGTGAACCGCTGCCGATCCCGGACATCGCGGCGTCGTTCCAGGAGGCCGTCGCCGACGTGCTGACGATGAAGGCGGTGCGCGCGGCAACCGACGTCGGCGTCGACACCCTCGTCCTCGGCGGCGGCGCGACCGCGAACTCGCGGATCCGGTCGCTCGCGGAGGAGCGGTGCGCGGCCGCAGGTTTGACGCTTCGCATCCCGAAGCCGCGACTGTGCACCGACAATGGCGTGATGATCGCCGCACTGGGTGCCCACGTCATCGCCGGGGGAGCGTCGCCGTCGCCGTTGACCGTCGCGACCGACCCCGGACTGTCCGTGACCGTCAGCCAGTCGTCGGACCGGGGCGATGTCCGCTGACGACGGCGACGACGCGAAGTTCGCGCGACTGCCGCGGAAGACGCGGGCCACGCTGATCCGTCGGGCGGTGATCCGGCCGATCGTCACCGCACTGCTGTGCGTGGTCGTGTATTTCGTGGTGCCGATGGACAACCTGTCGTCGCTGAGTGCGGTGGGCGGTCTTCTGGCGTGCCTGCTGCTGGTCGCGGGCGTGTTCGTCTGGCAGATCCGCAAGATCCTCACCGCGCAGTACCCGGCGGTGCAGTCGGTCGAGGCACTGGCCGTGTCGCTGCCCGTCTATCTGCTGGCGTTCGCCACCGTCTACCACATCGTGTCGCAGACGTCGGTGGACAGCTTCAACGAGGAGCTCTCGCGGCTCGACTCGCTGTACTTCACCCTGGTCTGCTTCTCGACCGTCGGATTCGGGGACATCGTCGCCAAATCCGAGGGCGCGCGGGCCGTGGTGACCGTGCAGATCGTCGGGAACCTGGTGCTGCTGGCGGCCGGAGTCCGCGTGATCACCGCGGCCGTCAAGGCCGGCAAGCGACGGCGCGACGCGCGGGAGGACGGCGACTGACTAACTCGCGCCGGACGCCGGCGGACGAGACAGGGTCAGCAGGGTCCGGGTGGAGGGCGAGGACACGAGGTCCTCGATAGTGATCGTGTCGAGGGAGTCGTAGAACGCGTCCTGCGCCCGGCGCAGCGCGGCGCGCAGCCGGCAGCCGCCGCGCAGCGGGCAGGGCGCGTTGCCCTCGCAGTTGACGACCTCGTCGTCGCCTTCGAGTTGCCGGGTGAGCCACCCCACCGACGTCCCGCGGGCCCGTTCGGTGATCGTGAGCCCGCCGCCCCGACCGCGGCGGGCCTCGACCATGCCGAGTTCCTTCAAACGCAACACGACCTTCGTCGTGTGTGTGTACGGAATCGCCATCTCATCCGCCACCTGACCCGTGGTCAGGCCGCCGCCTCCGGGGGACACGGCGAGGCGCATGATCACGCGCAGCCCGAGGTCGGTGAAACGAGTCAGCTGCACGGAAGCCACCGTAGGTTACTTGCATACAAGGTGCAACAAATCCCGGCGTTCACGCCCGCGGCGAGGGCAGCAGCAGCTCGACGTTGTGGTCGGTGGCGGCGCCGAGCCGTGTCGGGTCGGCGTGGATGTCGTTGAACGACAACTCCCGGTACAGCGACGCCAGACCCTGCTGCGTGAAGTCGCCGGGGCGCACGTCGTACGGGCTGTCGGACTCGATCAGGGTGGTCAGCAGCGAGAGCGTGCCGTCGGCGTTGTCGACCACCTCGACGATCCGGGCGTGCTGCGGGAAGTCGACGTGCGAGGCGGTGTTGATCTCCCAGAACCCCTGCGCAGGCGTCGGGCCGGTGTGCGGGGTGATCCGATTGTCGTGGGTGTGGCCGTTGATCCAGGCCAGCACGTTCGGGAACCGGTGCAGCAGGTCGATCAGCTGAGCGCCGCGGTAGCGCGGTTCGCCCGGGTTCTCCGGGTCCGGCGTGACGTTGTCCATCGTCCCGCTCGTGTGGTGGCTGAACAGCAGGAACCAGGTGTCGTCCCGGGGCTCGGTGACCAGGCGACCGTCGGTGTCGTGGTAGCGGCTGCTGCCGGCCACGAGGGTCCGCTCGAGCCACCGGAACTGGGCCTGCCCCAGCGATCCGTCCACGAAGCCGGCGCGGTTGGTCGAGTCCAGGCTGATCCCGACCACACCGGGGGCGATCTCGAACGAGTAGTACCCGATCCCGGTGTCGCCGGCGTCCGGTGCGAAGCCGTGCCCGACCGGGCCCGGGCCGGTGTTCGCCGGGTCCAGATGGGCGGCGATGAACTGCCGCGGGGTGAACGGGGCGCGCGCCGGGTCCGGGGTGACGATGCGGGGCGGAGTGGTGACCGCGGCCAGGACCGCGGGCAGCGCCGCCGGGTCGGAACTGGCGGCACTGCCGATCGCGCGGGCCTGCGCGGAATCGGGCGACTCGATCTTCACCGACCCGGTGTACATGGCCTCGAGGACGCCGATGCCGCTGGGTACGGTGCCCTCGACCGAGTCGTCGTGGTTGCCGAACACGCAATACCACGGCGTGTGCAGGCCCGGACTGGTCACCGGGCGCAGCGCGGCGCCCAGCAGCCCCGGCATCTCCGGGAACCCGGCCCGCTTGTACCGGTCGGGGATCGGCGACTCCGGGTTCCAGTACAACTCGGAGCCGGAGTTCTGCACACCCTCGTAGCGGTCGGCGGCCCCGGTGTTCGGGACGAAGGTGCCACCGTTGAGCGCGGTGAGGAACCAGCCGAGTTCGGCGTGCTCCTTGTTGTCGGTGTTGTCGCCGGTGGTCACGACCGCGTCGAACGCGCGGCGGGTGTACGGACCCCGGCCGAGCGAGTTGATCCGGGACACCAGCGAGACCAGCCCCTGGGTGGTCAGCGTCTCGTGGGGGCGGAACGCCGACCCGGTGAACTGGTGCAGGTACTCGAATCGCATCGGGGACTGGGCGTCGAGGACGTGCAGGTCGGTCAGCTGGACCAGCGAGGCGAGCGCGGTCCGGCGATCCTCGCGGCCGGCCCGCGGCTCGGTCAGCTCACCGCGGACGACCGTCGGCCAGCCCGGGCCCGCGGTGAGCGGGCGGTAGCCGGAGGTCCCGATCGGCGTCGCGACGGCCTCGAGGGTGGTGCCTGCGATGTGTGCGGGCAGGGGTTCCGCCGCCGCGTACCAGGTGCCCCAGGGTGCGCGTCCGAACGCCCCGACCCCGACTGCGCCGGCCGCTCCGAGCCCGACGAGTCCGATGAAATTGCGCCTGCTGATGTCCGCCACGGCACCGACTCTAGGTCAGATGTTCAACTGGGCTGCCGGGAACCGTCCGTGCGGTGAACGGACGGTGACGGCCGGCGCGGCGGGGCGGGTCAGCACCCGCACCTCTTGAGCGCTGGCACTCGCGTGTATAGAGTGCTAGTTGGCACTCGCTTGGTCCCGGCACCCGCGACGACGGGACCTGGTGCGGCGCCGTAATCGTGCAGTACAACCCGACCCGCCCAGGGATCAGCCCTGGGCGCTGGAAACCCCTGAAAGTGGAGGGCTCATCGTGGCGAGCGTGAACATCAAGCCGCTCGAGGACAAGATCCTCGTCCAGGCCAACGAGGCCGAAACGACGACCGCCTCTGGCCTGGTCATCCCCGACACGGCGAAGGAGAAGCCCCAGGAGGGCACCGTTGTCGCCGTTGGCCCCGGCCGCTGGGACGAGGACGGCGAGAAGCGCATCCCGCTCGACGTCCAGGAGGGCGACACCGTCATCTACAGCAAGTACGGCGGAACCGAGATCAAGTACGCCGGCCAGGAGTACCTGATTCTGTCGGCGCGCGACGTGCTGGCTGTCATCTCCAAGTAAGCCACGTGCATCCGCCCCGGCGTCCACCCACGGACCCGGGGCGGATCGCGTTCACGGACCCTCCCAGGAGTAACCGCACACATGTCCAAGCAGATCGAATTCAACGAGACCGCGCGACGCGCACTCGAGCGCGGCGTGGACCAGCTCGCGGACGCGGTCAAGGTCACCCTCGGGCCCCGCGGCCGGCACGTCGTGCTGGCCAAGGCGTTCGGCGGCCCGACCGTCACCAACGACGGCGTGTCCATCGCCCGTGAGATCGAGCTCGAGAACCCGTTCGAGAACCTCGGCGCCCAGCTCGTCAAGTCCGTCGCGACCAAGACCAACGACGTCGCCGGCGACGGCACCACCACCGCGACCGTCCTGGCCCAGGCGCTGGTCAAGGCCGGCATGAAGAACGTCGCGGCCGGTGCCAACCCGATCGCGCTCGGCGCGGGCATCGCCAAGGCCGCCGACGCGGTGTCCGAGGCCCTGCTCGCCGCCGCGACCCCGGTCGAGGGCGAGCAGGCGATCGCGCAGGTCGCGACCGTCTCGTCCCGCGACGAGGAGATCGGTGCGCTGATCGGCGCGGCGATGACGCGGGTCGGCACCGACGGTGTCGTCACCGTCGAGGAGTCCTCGACCCTGCAGACCGAGCTCGTCGTCACCGAGGGTGTCCAGTTCGACAAGGGCTTCCTGTCGCCGTACTTCGTCACCGACATCGACGCGCAGCAGGCCGTCCTCGAGAACGCTCTCGTCCTTCTCTACCGCGAGAAGATCAGCTCCCTGCCCGACTTCCTGCCGCTGCTCGAGAAGATCGCCGAGTCCGGCAAGCCGGTCCTGATCATCGCCGAGGACATCGAGGGCGAAGCGCTGTCGACCCTCGTGGTCAACTCGATTCGCAAGACGCTCAAGGCCGTCGCCGTCAAGGCGCCGTACTTCGGCGACCGGCGGAAGGCGTTCCTCGAGGACCTCGCCGTCGTCACCGCAGGCACCGTGATCACCGCCGACATGGGCGTCACGCTCAAGGACGCCGGCCTCGACCTGCTCGGCACCGCGCGTCGCGTCGTCGTCACCAAGGACGAGACCACGATCGTCGAGGGTGCGGGCACCGAGGCCGACATCGAGACCCGGGTCGCGCAGCTCAAGCGGGAGATCGAGAACACCGACTCCGACTGGGATCGCGAGAAGCTCCAGGAGCGCCTGGCGAAGCTGGCCGGCGGCGTCGCGGTCATCAAGGTCGGCGCGGCCACCGAGACCGACCTCAAGGAGCGCAAGTTCCGCGTCGAGGACGCGGTCAACGCGGCCAAGGCCGCGGTCGAGGAGGGCATCGTGCCCGGCGGTGGCTCGGCCATCGTGCAGGCCGGTCGGGTCCTCGCCGACCTCGCGGCGTCGCTGTCCGGCGACGAGGCGACCGGCGTCGAGGTCGTCCGCACCGCGATCGAGGCCCCGCTGTACTGGATCGCCACCAATGCCGGTCTGGACGGATCCGTCGTGGTCAGCAAGGTCTCCGAGGCGCCGAAGGGGCACGGCTTCAACGCCGCGACCCTGGTGTACGGCGACCTGCTCGCCGACGGTGTCGTCGACCCGGTGAAGGTGACGCGTTCCGCTGTCGTCAACGCCGCCTCCGTGGCACGGATGGTGCTGACCACCGAGTCCGCCGTCGTCGACAAGCCGGTCCAGCAGGACGAGGCCGGCCACGGTCACGGCCACAGCCACTAGTTCCGCAGCGACAGAAGGAGCCCCGGACGGCGTCGCCGTCCGGGGCTCCTTCTGTTGTGCGTGGTGCGGTGCCTCAGGAGGCGATGCGCTGCCGGTAGCGGCGAGCGTGCGCCTCGCGCTCGGCTTCCGACATTCCGCCCCAGATGCCGTACGGCTCGCAGACGCTCAGCGCGTGGTTGCGGCACTGGTTGAGGACCGGGCACTGCCGGCACATCTCCTTGGCCCGCATCTCCCGCTGGGCACGGGCCCGTCCCCGCTCGCCGTCGGGGTGGAAGAACATTGCGGAGTCGACGCCGCGGCAGAGTCCGTGCATCTGCCAGTCCCAAATGTCGGCGTTTGGGCCGGGGAGGTGATTCGGTTGCGGCATGCCATCTCCTGACGTCGGCTACTCGAGCACTGCACTCGCTTCCAGGTGGTTCGCTCGCGCCGGGCCGGAGCCCGGCGTGAGAACAAAGACCGTTCACGCGTGTACCCAATTTCCACCGCAACGTTATAGGCGCCGCGGAAATCGAGTCAATAGATCTTCACGTGGTGATTTACATACCCCGCGACGCGAGAATTAACGCTCCGTTCATCGACATCGACACAATTTCGTGATTCTTTGCCGCCGGATCGGAAACGGCAGTTCAGGCCCGGGTTGGCGGCGTTCACGCAGGTTGTGCGCCATTTCCGGCGGAGGGTGGCGCAGACCGGGTACGCGCGTGCCCGGCTGCGTTGTGTGAGACGTTGCGTGCGGGCGTCGACTCGGATCGGATAGGGCGAATCGGTCGCGCGCTCCGAGATTGAGTTCAATCATTGTGCAAGTCGAAATGTTAATGTGACCAAAACTCTCGACAAACTCGCCACCAACGCCTACTGGGGGTCCCGTCGTGGTGCCGCCTACGCTTACCGCCGTGCTCGACACACTCGACGACATCGCCTTCGGACCGTCACCCGGCCGGGTGCCGCTGCCCCCGGCGGTCACCGCTCAGGGCCACTGGTTGCGCGCGGTCGCACTCGGCGGGCAGGGCCGGTACGCCGGCGCCCGAGCCGAACTCGCCGCGCTGCGCCGTTGTCGGGCCGGCGCGGTCCTCGACTCCCTCGCCGCCAGCACCGAGGCGTCGCTGCTGCGCCAGCTCGGGTGGCACCGGCTCGCCTCCGGACACGACGGACGGGCGCTCGTCGTGCTCGGCGGCGACGAGTCCGTACCGGCCGTCGCGGCCCGCTGCGACGCCTTGACCGGGCTGGCGGCCGACGCCCTCGGGTGCGGTCGGATCGCGCTCGGGTTCCGACTCCTCGACCGCTGCGCGGAACTGATCGGCGGAGAGCCCGGGGCCGCGCAGCTCCGCTCCGCTTCGTGCGGCGGAGAGTCCGGGGCCGCGCGGCTCCGCTCCGCTTCGTGCGACCCGCTCTGGCGACAGCGGATCCGGCTGCACTGGGTGACGGCCGAGATGTCGCTCGCATCCGGTGATCCCGACCGGGGGCGGCGTCACGCGGCACGCGCGGTCGAACTCGCCGACGCGTCGCCGTCGGTGCGTCACCAGGTCAAGTCCGAGCTGCTGCTCGCCGCCGCGACCAGCGCCGGCCCCGACCCGTCCGCGGCCGTCGCGCCCGCCCGGGCGGTGCTGGCCCGGTGCGAGGAGCACGGTCTCCTCCCGCTGCAATGGGCGGCCGCAATGCTGCTCGGCGGCGTTGCTCCCGGCCCCGACGCGGACGATGTCCGGTCGCGTATGGAGGGACGAATCGTCCGCGCGGGCGGGCGATTCAGGGAATCGTGAGGGCTGGTCGCTATTCTTCAAACGTTCCGCCAACCGGTGGGAGCGTCCGGTCACGCGGACGCCACTGTAACGCCAGGACGCAGTCTGTCGATGAGTAGTACGAGCGAGGAGTTGGACTCAGCCGTCGCTGCCGCAGCGCAGGGCGATCGGGTTGCCTTGGCTCGGGTTCTGGAGTTTGTCCGACCCATGGTCGTGCGGTATTGCCGATCACGGGTCGGAGCCGCGGAACGAGGACATCTGTCCGCGGACGATGTGGCGCAGGAGGTGTGCCTGGCTGTGATGACCGCTCTGCCGCGGTATCGGGATCAGGGGCGGCCTTTCATGGCATTCGTGTACGGGATTGCCGCACACAAGGTCGCGGACGCGCACCGCAACGCCGGGCGTAACAGGGCGGAATCGATGGCCGAAGTACCGGACATAGTGTCCACGGACGAGGGACCGGAGAAGTTCGCGCTGGACTCCGAGACCAGCAGGCAGGTCAACAACCTTCTCGCGACGCTGTCCGAGAAGCATCGCGAAATCATCATCCTCCGCCTCGTCGTCGGACTGTCGGCGGAGGAGACGGCCGCCGCTGTCGGGAGCACGGCCGGAGCAGTACGGGTCGCCCAGCACCGGGCGCTCGCGAAGTTGAAGAACGAAGTGGCGAAAGCGGGTGAGATGTATGGCTAGGGGGAGCAAACGCAGCGGGCACGACAAGTGGTCGCGGCGTCACGATGCGTCCGACGCCGACCTCACCCAGCCGGAGCAGGGTGATGCGTCGGGCGCGGCCGGTGGTGAATCCGGCCCGGGGGAATCCGTCGACCTGGCGGCGGTGCAGCGCGACGACGCCCTGATCGACGCGATCGCCGGGGGCGGCGACGTCCCCACCGCGAGCGCCGAGGAGTACCAGCTCGCGGCGCTCCTCGCCGGCTGGCGCGCCGACATCGTCGGACCCGACCTGCCTGCCGGACCGACCCTCGACGAGGTGGCCGCCGCCGTCGACGAGGAACTCGCGCGACAGGCGTCACCACGTCGCGGCGGCCTGCGCCTGGTGCGCCCACTCGCCGGTGCCGCGGCAGCGATCGCCGTCGTGATGGCCGGTCTGACGGTGTTCTCCTACAACGCGCAGCCGGGTGACCCGCTGTGGCGGGTCAAGGAGGTCGTGTTCACCGAGCGCGCCAACTCGACGGTCGCCAGCATCGACACCACCAGCAATCTCCAGGAAGCCGAGCGGCTGATCCAGTCCGGGGACACCCAGGCCGCGATGACCGTGTTGCAGTCCGCGAGCAAGCGGGTCGGTGCCGTCAACGACGCCGACAAGCGCGACGAGTTGAACGCCTGGCACGACCGGCTGATGGCGGACGTCGAGAAGGCCACGACCACCACGGTCCCGCCGTCGACGACGACACCTCCCGGCGCGACGACCACCGTTCCCGTCCCGCCGCCGACCACCCTGCCGGGCGGGGTCCTGCCGACCGTGCCGACGGTCCCCTCCGAGCTGCCCAGCCTCCCGGTCGTGCCGACGCTGCCGTCGCTGACCCTGCCGTCCCTGCCGCCGCCGGTGGAGGCGACGACGCCGAGTCCCGGTCCCGTCGTGACGACCACCGAGTCGCCGAAGCCGGAACCGCCGAGCTCGACCGGCACCGGATCGACGTCGACGCCCGTCATCGTCGTCCCGACACCGAAGCTGCCGTCGGCGGACCTGCTGCCGAACCTGCCCGGCACACCGACCGGGTAGACCCACAACGAAACGGCCCGACAAGCAATGCTTGTCGGGCCGTTGTCGTGGATTCCGAGGTGTGCGCGGTCGACGATCAGGCGTCGAAGGCGTCCCCGTGCAGGGCCTCGTTCATGGACGCGTCCGCGTAACCGCGGCAGTAGTCCCAGGTCACGTACGCCTCGGGGACGGGGTCGTAGGCGGGCTCGTGGGGGCGGACCGTGCCGTCGACGAGCAGCTGGAGCAGGTTGGCCCGCAGCATGTCCCAGTCGTGGTAGTGATCTTGCTGGCAGTCGTCGCAGCAGACGACGAGGCCACGGATCCCGCGATGCGCCAACAGCGCCTCGTAGACCGCCAGGTCCGCGAGGTCCTCCTCGACGGCGAGTCGCTCGTGTGGGTCGAGCGGCTGACCGGGCTCGATCGCGTCCAGCGCGGCGGAGGGGTCGGACGGGTCGCCGGCGAACGGATCCGGAGGCAGACCGGGAGGCAGTTGATCACGCACAGGTCCACGGTACGCAGCGCGGGGCGGTCTGCGCCACCTGTTCGGTGACCGGGGGTTCGCGCGCGACGCAACCAGGTTCGCTCGCGACAACCACCAGGTTCGCTCGCTCACGGGCGCAGCCGATACCATGGTGGACGGTCTGAGGGAATAGTTCGCCGGGATTCGAGCATTGTTTCAGTTCAACCAATCGCGGCGAATCGGCACAGGAAAGGGCGCGTGCAGCGGGTGTCCCGCCCGGCGCGTCCGTGTCCGAAGGTCCAGCGCAACCGACGTTCGAGGGAAAGGTTCGAAAGCCGCATGACTAATTCCGGAGGGCACGTGCGCACCGGCGGAGATCGTCCCGACAAGGTGGCGATGCTGGGGCTCACCTTCGACGACGTTCTGCTGCTGCCCGCGGCTTCGGACGTCATCCCGAGCCAGGTGGACACCTCGAGCCAGCTGACCCGCGAGATCCGGCTGAACGTTCCGCTGGTCAGTTCCGCGATGGACACCGTCACCGAGGCGCGGATGGCCATCGCGATGGCCCGCGCCGGCGGCATGGGCGTGTTGCACCGCAACCTCTCCACCGAGGCGCAGGCCGGGCAGGTCGAGACCGTCAAGCGCTCCGAGGCAGGCATGGTCACGGACCCGGTCACCTGCAATCCCACCGACACCCTCGCCGACGTCGACGCGATGTGCGCACGGTTCCGGATCTCGGGGCTGCCGGTCACCGATGCCAACGGCCAGCTGGTCGGCATCATCACCAACCGCGACATGCGCTTCGAGGTCGACCAGAACCGCCCCGTCTCCGAGGTGATGACCAAGGCGCCGCTGATCACCGCGCAGGAGGGTGTCACCGCCGAGGCCGCGCTGGGCCTGCTGCGCCGGCACAAGATCGAGAAGCTGCCGATCGTCGACGGCCAGGGCAAGCTCACCGGGCTGATCACGGTCAAGGACTTCGTCAAGACCGAGCAGCACCCCAACGCCACCAAGGACCGCGACGGTCGCCTGCTCGTCGGCGCCGCGGTCGGTGTCGGTGACGACGCGTGGACCCGCGCGATGGCGCTGGCCGACGCCGGGGTCGACGTGCTGGTGGTCGACAGCGCGCACGGACACTCGAACGGCGTGCTCGAGATGATCGCCAAGATCAAGGCCGAGGTCGGCGACCGGGTGCAGATCATCGGTGGCAACGTCGCGACCCGCGGCGGCGCGCAGGCGCTCGTCGAGGCCGGCGTCGACGCCGTCAAGGTCGGTGTCGGGCCCGGCTCGATCTGCACGACCCGCGTCATCGCCGGCGTCGGTGCCCCGCAGATCACCGCGATCCTCGAGGCCGTCGCGGCCTGCAAGCCGGCCGGCGTGCCGGTCATCGCGGACGGCGGTCTGCAGTTCTCCGGCGACATCGCCAAGGCCCTCGCCGCCGGTGCCTCCACCGCGATGCTGGGCTCGCTGCTGGCCGGCACCGCCGAGTCGCCCGGCGAGATGGTCCTCGTCGGCGGCAAGCAGTTCAAGAGCTACCGCGGCATGGGGTCGCTCGGTGCGATGCAGAGCCGTGGCCAGGGCAAGTCCTACTCGAAGGACCGCTACTTCCAGGACGACGTGTTGTCCGAGGACAAGCTGGTGCCGGAGGGCATCGAGGGTCGTGTCCCGTTCCGCGGGCCGCTCGGTTCGGTCATCCACCAGCTCACCGGCGGCCTGCGGGCCGCGATGGGCTACACGGGCTCGGCGACCATCGAGCACCTGCAGGAGGCGCAGTTCGTGCAGATCACCGCTGCCGGACTGAAGGAGAGCCACCCGCACGACATCACGATGACGGTCGAGGCCCCGAACTACGCCGCCCGCTAGTACTCACCCAACTACACATCGAAGAAAGGGGCGCGCGTGCGCGACCTCGTTGAGATCGGTATGGGCCGAACCGCCCGTCGCACCTACGAGCTGGACGACATCGACATCGTCCCCTCCCGCCGGACCCGGTCGTCGAAGGAGGTGTCGACGGCCTGGCAGCTCGACGCCTACCGGTTCGACATCCCGGTGCTCGCGCATCCGACCGACGCGCTGGTGTCGCCGTCGTTCGCGATCGAACTCGGCAAGCGCGGCGGCCTCGGTGTGATCAACGGCGAGGGGCTGTGGGGCAGGCACGCCGACGTCGACGCGCGGATCGCCGAGCTGGTCGAGTTGGCGGAGTCCGACGCGGACCCGGACGCGCCGATCCGCAAGCTCCAGGAGCTGCACGCCGCGCCGATCCAGGCGAACCTGCTCGCCGCCGCGGTCGCGCAGGTCCGGGAGTCGGGCGTGACCACCGCGGTCCGGGTCAGCCCGCAGAACGCCCGCGCGCTGACCCCGGAGCTGGTCAAGGCGGGCATCGACCTGCTGGTCATCCACGGCACGATCATCTCCGCCGAGCACGTCGCGAACGGGGCCGGCGAGCCGCTGAACCTGAAGACCTTCATCTCGGAACTGGACGTGCCGGTCGTCGCGGGCGGCGTCAGCGACCACCGCACCGCGCTGCACCTGATGCGGACCGGCGCCGCCGGTGTGATCGTCGGCTACGGCTCGACCGAGGGCGCCACGACCACCGGTGAGGTCCTCGGCATCGGCGTGCCGATGGCGACCGCGATCGCGGACGCGGCGGCCGCCCGCCGCGACTACCTGGACGAGACCGGCGGCCGGTACGTGCACGTGATCGCCGACGGTGACATCGCCACGTCCGGCGACCTGGCCAAGGCGATCGCCTGCGGCGCCGACGCCGCGGTGCTCGGGGCTCCGCTGGCGGCGTCCGCGGAGGCGCCCGGCGGCGGCTGGTACTGGCCGTCCGCGGCCGCGCACCCGTCGATGCCGCGCGGCGCGCTGCTGCCGGTCGGGTTCGGCGACCGCCCCAGCCTGGACCGGGTGCTCACCGGCCCGTCCGACGACCCGTACGGCTCGCTGAACCTCGTCGGCGGCCTGCGCCGCTCGATGGCGAAGGCCGGGTACTCGGACCTCAAGGAGTTCCAGAAGGTCGGGCTCACCGTCCGCGCCTGAGCCCCGCACCTCCGCTGCCGTCACCGCCCGATCCGGTTCCCCGGGTCGGGCGGTGACGTGTTCGTGCCCTGGTCCGCAACGTTTTCCGGTACTGGTGGTTACGCTTAGGCAACCCTTGTGGGATCGGTCACAGATCCGGGGTGCATACTGGCGAGTAACAACCCAGGTTTCACGGTGGAGGTCTCTTCATGGGCAAGCGTGCGACGGATTTCGACGTCCTGATCGTCGGCTCCGGATTCGGTGGCAGCGTCACGGCGCTGCGGCTCGTCGAGAAGGGCTACAAGGTCGGAGTCCTCGAAGCGGGCCGGCGATTCACCGACGCGGATTTCGCGAAGACCAGCTGGGACCTCAAGCGCTTCCTGTGGGCGCCGGCTCTCGGCTGCTACGGCATCCAGCGTGTGCACCTGCTGCGCGACGTGCTGATCCTCGCCGGCGCCGGCGTCGGCGGCGGCTCACTCAACTACGCCAACACCCTCTACAAGCCGCCGTCGTCGTTCTTCCAGGACCCGCAGTGGCGGGACATCACCGACTGGGACGTCGAACTGACGCCGCACTACGAGCAGGCCCGCAAGATGCTCGGTGTCGTGCAGAACCCGCACATGACCCCGGCCGACGAGATCATCAAGTCCGTCGCCGACGACATGGGCGTGGGCGACACCTTCATCCAGACCCCGGTCGGCGTGTTCTTCGGGGAGCCGGGCAAGACGGTCGCCGACCCGTACTTCGGCGGCGCCGGTCCCGACCGCACGGGGTGCATCGAATGCGGCGAGTGCATGACCGGGTGCCGTCACGGAGCCAAGAACACGCTGGTCAAGAACTACCTCGGTCTCGCCGAGAAGGCGGGCGCCACGATCGTGCCGATGACCACGGTCACCGCGTTGCGTGAGGCGTCGGACGGGACGTGGGAGGTGCAGACCCGCCGCACCGGGGCGAAGGTGCGCAAGATTCACCGGACGTACACCGCCGGGCACGTCGTCCTCGCGGCCGGCACCTGGGGCACCCAGCACCTGCTGCACAAGATGAAGGACACCGGCGCGTTGCCGCGGCTGTCGGCCACGCTGGGGGAGCTGACCCGGACCAACTCCGAGGCGATCCTCGGTGCCGCGAAGCTGACGGTCGACCCGGATCTGGACCTGACCAGGGGAGTCGCGATCACCTCGTCGTTCCACCCCGCCTCCGACACCCACATCGAGCCGGTCCGCTACGGCAAGGGCTCGAATTCGATGGGCCTGCTGCAGACCCTGATGACCGACGGCGGCGGCAGCACCCCGCGATTCGTGAAGCTGCTCAAGACCATCGCCGCCAACCCGCGGCAGATGCTGCGCATGCTCAGCGTCAGGAACTGGAGCGAACGCACGATCATCGCGCTGGTCATGCAGAACCTCGACAACTCGATCACCACCTACACCAAGCCCGGATTGCTGGGTCGCCGCAAGGTCACCAGCAGGCAGGGTCACGGCGAGCCGAACCCGACGTGGATCCCGGTCGGCAACGAGGCCACCCGGCGAATCGCGGAGAAGATCGACGGCGTCGCAGGCGGCACCTGGGGTGAGGTGTTCAACATCCCGCTCACCGCGCACTTCCTCGGCGGCTGCGCGATCGGCGCCGACGTCACCCGCGGCGTCATCGACCCGTACCACCGGGTGTACGGCTACCCCACGCTCAGCGTGGTCGACGGCTCCGCGGTGTCGGCGAACCTGGGCGTGAACCCGTCGCTGACGATCAGCGCCCAGGCGGAGCGGGCGGCGTCGCTGTGGCCGAACAAGGGCGAGCACGACACTCGCCCCGCGCAGGGCGAGGGCTATCGGCGGGTGGACGCCGTCGCGCCGACGAACCCGGTGGTGCCCGCGGGTGCACCGGCGGCGCTGGTGCTGCCGATCGTCGAGATCCGCAGCGGCACCCCTGGCGCGACGAAGCCTGCCGCGAAGAACGACGAGAAGTCCGAGTCCGGCACAGGCGCGGCCTGACACCGACGACCCGGGGGAGCATGATCGACCCGTGGATCATCGGGTGGTCGGACGCGTGACCGGAGCGGCCGCGGCGGTTCTGCTCGCCGCGACCGTCACGTCCGCCGGGTCGCCGGTGGCGTCGGCGGGCCCGGGTGCCCGTGCGGCCGATCCCGACCCGCGGATCGGTCCGCTGTTCGTCGACGGCACCCCGGTGCACTTCTGCAGCGGAGCGGTCCTCGACAGCGCGGGCGGCGACCTCGTGGTGACCGCCGCGCATTGTCTCGTGGGCACCGGCGTCGGGGTCGGTTTCGTGCCGGGGTTCGACCGTGGCGCGGCGCCCTTCGGGGAGTGGGCGGTGACGCAGGTGTATCTCGACCCTCGGTGGGTCGCGACGCAGGATCCCCGCAGCGACTACGCGGTCGTTCGCGTGCGACGTGCCGACGCCGCTGTCGGCGGCGGTGTGGAGGCGTCGGTCGGCGGCGGGCTGCCGATGACCGTCGCACCGGCCGTGGGGGTGGGAGTCACCGTGACCGGGTACCCCGCCGGCAACGACCGCCCGGTCGCGTGCACCGGCGGGGTCACCTCGACCGCCGGATTCCCGACCCTGGACTGCGGGGGTCTGAGCGACGGGACCAGCGGGGCGCCCTGGGTGGACGCGTCGGGGGTCGGTGCGGTGGTCGGCGGGCTCGACCAGGGCGGCTGCACGGACTCGGTCTCCTACTCGTCCGCGTTCGGACCCGACGCGCTGACGCTGGTTCGCCGGGCGGACGGCGGCGAGCCGGGTGACGTCGCGCCGCCCGCACCGACGGGACAATGCACCGGGTCGTGACCGTCCGCCCACGGGCTGTGCGAGGCGCCGGAGCTGGGCAGATTAGACTGAGCGGGTGGCAGACACCCAGCATTCCGGCACCAGCCAGCAGAATCCGGTCCTCGTCGTCGACTTCGGTGCGCAGTACGCGCAGCTGATCGCCCGCCGGGTGCGGGAGGCCAGCGTCTACTCCGAGGTCGTCCCGCACACGGCGACCGTCGAGGAGATCGTGGCGCGCAAGCCGGCGGCGGTGATCCTGTCCGGCGGCCCGTCCAGCGTGTATGCCGACGGCGCACCGCAGCTCGACGCCCGCCTGTTCGACCACGACATCCCGGTGTTCGGCATCTGCTACGGCTTCCAGGCGATGGCCGGTGCGCTCGGTGGCACCGTCACCCACACGGGCACCCGGGAGTACGGCCGCACCCAGCTCAGTGTCGACGGCGGCATCCTGCACGAGGGTCTGCCGACCACCCAGCCGGTGTGGATGAGCCACGGCGACGCCGTCACCGACGCGCCGCACGGTTTCGAGGTGACCGCCACCAGCGCGGGCGCCCCGGTCGCGGCGTTCGAGGACCGTGCGCGGCGGCTGGCCGGTGTCCAGTACCACCCGGAGGTGCTGCACTCGCCGCACGGCCAGCAGGTGCTGACGCGGTTCCTGCGCGAGATCGCCGGAATCGCGCCGACGTGGACGGCCGCCAACATTGCCGACGCCCTGATCGAGCAGGTCCGCGAGCAGGTCGGCGACGGCAAGGCGATCTGCGGCCTGTCCGGTGGTGTCGACTCCGCGGTCGCGGCGGCGCTGGTGCAGCGTGCGATCGGCGACCGCCTCACCTGTGTGTTCGTCGACCACGGTCTGCTGCGGGCCGGTGAGCGCGAGCAGGTGCAGCAGGACTTCGTCGCGTCCACCGGAGCCAAGCTCATCACCGTCGACGCGGTCGACACCTTCCTGTCCGAGCTCGAGGGCGTGTCCGACCCGGAGACCAAGCGCAAGATCATCGGCCGCGAGTTCATCCGGAGCTTCGAGGGTGCGGTCACCGAGGTGCTCGGCGAGTCGGTCGCGCACGGCGAGGCCGTCGACTTCCTGGTCCAGGGCACGCTGTACCCGGACGTGGTCGAGTCCGGTGGCGGCACCGGCACCGCGAACATCAAGAGCCACCACAACGTCGGTGGCCTGCCCGAGGACCTGCAGTTCTCGCTCGTCGAGCCGCTGCGGCTGCTGTTCAAGGACGAGGTCCGCGCCGTCGGACGTGCGCTCGGTCTGCCCGAGGAAATCGTTGCGCGCCAGCCGTTCCCGGGCCCGGGTCTGGCGATCCGCATCGTCGGGGCGGTGACTCGGGACCGGTTGGCGCTGCTGCGTCAGGCGGACGCGATCGCCCGCGAGGAGCTCACCGCCGCCGGCCTCGACGGCCAGATCTGGCAGTGCCCGGTGGTGCTGCTCGCCGACGTCCGCAGTGTCGGCGTCCAGGGCGACGGCCGCACCTACGGCCACCCGATCGTGCTGCGCCCGGTTTCCAGCGAGGACGCGATGACCGCGGACTGGACGCGGCTGCCCTACGACGTCCTCGAACGGATCTCGACCCGCATCACGAACGAGGTGCCGGAGGTCAACCGCGTGGTCCTCGACGTCACGAGCAAGCCGCCGGGAACCATCGAGTGGGAGTGAGTACCCACGGCCGCGGGGCGTTCGGCGAGCAGTGGTCGGCGCCCCGACGGGCTGTGGGGAGTGCGGCTGTTTCCTGAACGGGCCGTTCGTTCGCGTGGACCGACCGACCGGGCCATTCGGGAACCGGCGCCGCCCTGGATTCCCAGCAGATTCGCGGGAAGGTCACAGGGACGTCCACGGTGCCCGTGACTCAATGGCGGGGTGACCGACACCCGTATCGACACCACCGACCCGACCGCCGTTGCCGGACCTCCGCCCGCGGATCCGATCGCCGACGGCGGCCGACCGCCGGCCACCCGATGGGAGCGAATCGGTCTGGTGGTCCTGCTCGCCGGGACCGCGGTGGCGTATCTGTGGAACATCACGGTCAACGACATGGGCAATCAGTTCTACGCGGCCGCCGCCCAGGCCGGGGCGCAGAACTGGAAGGCACTGCTGTTCGGATCGCTCGACCGGGCCAACTTCATCACCGTCGACAAGCCGCCCGTCTCCCAGTGGGTGATGGGCCTGTCCGGGCAGATCTTCGGGTTCGGCAGCGCGAGCATGCTGGTCCCGCAGGCCCTGATGGCGGTCGGGTCCGTTGCGCTGCTGTACGGGGCGGTGAGCCGGGTCGGCGGCCGCGGGGCGGGTCTGCTCGCGGGCGCGGCGCTGGCGCTGACCCCCGTTGCGGCGCTGATGTTCCGGTTCAACAATCCGGACGCCGTGATGGTCCTGCTGATGACGGCCGGTGCCTACTGCACGGTGCGGTCGCTGGAACGGGCGAGCGGGCGGTGGATCGCGCTCGCCGGTGTGGCGCTCGGGTTCGCCTTCCTGGCCAAGATGCTCGAGGGTCTGCTGGTCATGCCGGCTCTGGCGGTCGCGTTCCTGGTGGCGGCGCCGACGTCACTGCGCGGTCGGCTGGTGCGACTGCTCGGCGCACTGGCGGCCCTGCTCGCCTCGTCGGGATGGTTCGTCCTGCTGACCTTGCTGTGGCCGGCCGCGTCCCGGCCGTACCTGGCCGGGTCCACCGACGACAACTTCATGAACCTGGTGCTCGGCTACAACGGTTTCGGGCGGGTACTCGGCCACAACCATCCCGGGGGCGGCGGCCCGCAGCCCGGCCCGGGTGCCGCCGCGCGGTCCGCCCGTGACGGCGCGGCCGGATTCACCGGTCGCGGTGCCGGTTTCGGTGGTTTCGGTGGCCAGCAGCAGGGCCTGGGCCGGTTGTTCACCGGCGAGTTCGGATTCGAGATCGGCTGGCTGATCCCGGCGGCCCTGCTCGCGCTGGTGCTGGTGATCGTCGCCCGGTGGGGGACGCCGCGGACCGACCTCGTCCGCGCCGGCGTCCTCGTGTTCGGCGGCTGGCTGCTGGTCGACGGACTGGTCCTGAGCTACATGAGCGGCACCATCCACCCGTACTACTGCCTCTCGCTGGCACCCGCGGTCGCGGGACTGTTCGCGATCGGCGTGCACGAGATGTGGACGCGGCGGACGACCTGGTTCGGCCGCTCCGGTCTGGCCGCAATCATCGCGGTGACCGGTGTGTGGAGCTTCTGGATCCTCGGCCGGAATGCCGACTGGATGCCGGCGCTGCGTTGGGCGGTGGCGGCCGTGTCGCTTCTTGCCGCGCTGGTCGTGCTGACGGTGGGCGGCCGCGGCCGTCGCGTCGGGACGGTCGCCGTCGCGGTCGGGCTGATCGCCGCCCTGTCCGGCTCGACGGCGTACGCGGTCGCGACCCTCGGGCAGGCGCACAGCGGCGGCGGGCCGACGGTCGGGCCCGCGACAGCGCACCGAGCCGGCGGACCCGGGGGCATGTTCGGTGCGAGCGCGCCCGACCCGCAACTGGACTCGATGCTCGGCGAGACCGACACCACCTGGTCGGCCGCGATCGATCGGTCCTCGGCGGCCGCTGCTCTCGAATTGTCCAGTGGCACAGCGGTGATGGCGATCAGCGGCTTCACCGGATCGGATCCGACTCCCGGTCTGAGCGAGTTCGTCGACGACGTCGCCACCCACCGGGTGGCCTACTACCTGGTGCAGAACCGCGGCGAGGACGGCGGGCGACAGGCCGGACCGCAGACGCAGAACCCACCCGGTGCGCCGGGTGGACGGCAGAGCGCGCACCAGGACATCACGGACTGGGTGGCCGCGCACTTCACGCCCGTCACGGTGGGGTCGACGACGGTCTACGACCTGTCGGGGTACCGGGGCTGACCCGCCCGTGGCGGCGGGGTGGCCGCCACCACCTGTGGTCGGCCGAGCAGGGCGACGACGTCGGGCCGGCGCAGTCCCGCTCGCTCGCGGACCGCTCAGTGCTCGACCGCGTAGCGGCCCAGGAGTTCGGTGCCGATCCGCGTCAGTTCGCCGCGCACCGCGTCCGGTTCGAGCACCTCCACCGCATCTCCCCAGCCGGCGAGGTTGCGGGCGATGTCCAGCGGGGTCGGTGCGGCGAGGCGGACCCGGGCACGGCCGTCGTCGGATTCGCCGTCGGTGTGGCAGTGCCGGCCGAAGTGATCGCGCAGGATCGGCACGAACCGCGCCTCGACGAGCACCGTGGCCCAGATGCGTGACCGGCGCTCCTCCATCTTCCCGACCACCTCGTCCCAGGCGGTGGCGAGCTCGAAATCATCTGGGCGGTGTGCGGATTCATCGGTGGTCGTGGCCTCCACGATCCGATCGACCCGAAAGGTGCGCCGGCCGCGGTCGGTCCCGGCGATCAGGTACCAGGTGTCGTCCTTGTCGACCAGGCCCCACGGGTCGACCAGGCGCTCGCTGCGCTCGCGGGCGCCGTTGACGTAGCCGATTCGCACCTTCCGCCGCCGCACCACGGCGGTCTGCAGCAGGTCGACCGTCGCGGGCCGGTCCCGGTCGCGCTCACCCCACCGGGTGGGGTCGATCATGGTGGCCTCGGCGGCCGCCTCGGCGTCGGCCCGGAAGGTCTGCGGCAGCGCCCGTACCAGTTTGCGCAGCGCCGCCTTCGCCTCGCCGGACACCGCCGCGGCCGGGCCGACCAGCAGGAACAGTGCCTGCGCCCCGGTCGCCGACAGGCCCGACAGGTCGGTGCGGGCCCCGCCGACGAGCGCCCAGCCGCCGCCGCGTCCGGGCTGCGGATACACCGGGATGCCCGCCGCGGACAGCGCCTCCAGATCGCGGCGGGCGGTGGCCATCGACACCTCCAGCTCCTCGGCGAGTTCGGCGGCGGTCACCCGGCCGCGGGCCTGCATCAGCAGGAGGGTGGCGACGAGCCGGTCTGCGCGCATGGGTGTCAGTTTCCCCGTAAAAGTGCTCAGTTGATGAGCACTTCGGGCGAGAGGATTGCGTCGTCACCAACCGGACGAGGGAAGGAACCACCGATGTTGCGAGGACTCACCACCGTCAGTTTCTTCGCCGACGATGTCGCCGCCGCCCAGGCCTGGTACACCGAGGTGCTCGGCACCCCGCCCTACTTCGCCCGTCCGATCGACGGACACATCGCGTACGTGGAGTTCCGCATCGGCGACTTCCAGCACGAGCTCGGCATCATCGACAGCCGGTTCGCTCCGCACACCCGCCCGGAGCAGCCGGCCGGCCAGGTCACCTACTGGCACGTCGACGACGTGGAGACCACCTTCGCGCGGCTGCTCTCGCTCGGCGCCACGGTGCACGACAAGCCGGTCGAACGCGGACCCGGGTTCGTCACCGCCTCCGTCGTCGATCCGTTCGGCAACATCCTCGGCGTCATGTACAACCAGCACTACCTCGACATCCTGGCCGCCTCGCGGGCGTGAGGCGAGTACCGGCGTGACCCTCGTCGTCGCGAGCACGATCTCCGAGTGGCGGGACGGGTCAGATGCCCGTGTGGCGGTGCGGTGTTCGAGCGGGTGACGGCGGGCGACCACGCCGGCCCCCGGATCCGGTCGCGCCGTGCTGTCGCGGGTGCCGTCACCGCACGGGGTCGAACCCGTCAGCCGCCGAGGGTGGGTCCGGGGTCGTTCGAGGGGGCGCCCCGGTCCGGCGTGCCGATCCGCGACGCGATCGACGGGAGCGAGTCGGCGAAGGCGCTCGCCGCGAACTGCCAGGTGTGGCCGCCCGGTGCGGTGTGCACGTCGCACGTGATCCCGACTGCCGTCGCCGCCGTGCAGAGGTCGGTGGCGGCGCCCTTCTCGTCGGTGTCGGGTGTGCCGTCGTGGCCGCCGATCCCGGCCCGGTCGTCGCTGCCCGGCTGGGACCGCGGGGCGGGTCGGTTGCCGCCGCCGCGTCGCCGGCCGGTGCCGTCGGTGTCCTCGAACAGGCCGCTGACTCCGGTGTACGGCCCGTGCACCGACATCACGGTCGCCGGGTCGTACGCCGCCCACTGTGCGCTGTCGCCGCCGTACAGCCGGTCGATGGTCTGGTCCTTGGTGCCCGCCGTCGGTCCGTGATCGCCGGCGATGTCGACGAATGTGGAGAACAGGTCGGGGTGCATCACGGTCAGATCGACCGCACAGGTGCCGCCCATGGACCACCCGACGATGCCCCAGTTCGCCGCCTCCGGCGAGGCGCCGAAGGTCGAGATCACGTACGGTCGCACGTCGCCGGTGAGGTGGTCGGCGGCGTTCCCGCGGGGACCGTCGACGCACTCGGTGTCGTTGTTGAAGCTCCCGCCGGCGTCGACGAACACCAGGATCGGGGTTCGGCCGGCGTGGCTCGCCGCGTACGCGTCCACGGTGGAGACGATGTCACCGCTGCGCATCCAGTCGGCGGGGGTGTTGAACTCGCCTGCGATCATCATCAGGACGGGCAGGGTCGGGGGCGTGGGACCGGCGAACCACGCGGGCGGCAGATAGACGTATTCGGTGCGGTGGGCGAATCCGCTCGCGGAGTCCGGGATGTCGACCGGCACGACCTTTCCGGTGGCCGTCGTCGTGCCGCGGAGGTCCGCCAGTTCGTCGGCCGCGACCTGGTCGGGAAGCGGACCCGCGGTGGCCGCGCCCCACGCCGCCTGGACGGTCGGGTAGTAGCCGACCCACTGGTTCACCGCGAGCGCGACGCACAGCAGGCCCAGCGGCACGGCCAGCAGCGACAGCGCGCGGCGGCGCCACCGGCTGCCGCGCCAGCCGAGCACCGCGACCGCGAGGGCGGCCGCGGTCGCCGCCACCCACACCCACAGCCGGGTCGGCGCCGGGTCCGACGACAGCCCCTGGTCGTCGACGTACCACCGCGCGGTGAGCGCTGCGGCCACCCCGAGGCACATGCCGACCGGGACCGAGATCGACCGCCACCGTCGGGTGCGCCACCCGACGGCGGCGATCAGGACGACGACGGTGACGATCTCGGCGGTGAGGGGAAGCCATCCGGTGAGCAGCGAGATCCCGCCGTGCTGGTATCCGCTCTGGTTCGGATTCACGCGACCACTCTGCGGGTGCTTCCTGGGAGAACGCTGTGTGAAACGCGGGATTTCTCCCAGCCTGCCTCGAGGTCGGCGGAGTCCAATGGGCGTCGGGGTGGTGTGAGAGGAGGACCGCATGAGCGGCTTGCCCGTCGTCGCGGGCGACTACGATCCGTTCGACCACGAGGACGTGATCGAACGCGCCGCGACCGGCGACCGGGACGCCCTGAACCGGGTCTGCGACGCGACGAGATCGTTCGTGACCCGGATGTTCCGCGTCGAACTCGGCGCCACGATCGGTGTGCCGGGAGCGGACGCCGCGGCCGAGGCGCTGGTTCCCGTCGTGGTGGCTGCGGTGCTCACCGATCGGACCGGCGCGCCGCTTCGCGTCGTCTACACGGAGGCGGTCCTGGGTGTCGAGGCGGCACGTCCCCCGAGCGATGTCGCGCCGCCGTCGGACCGGCTCGATGGGCTCGGCCGACACGAACGCGACGTGCTGGTGCTGCGGACGGTGGTGGGGCTCACCGTCGAGCAGACCGCCGTGGCGTTGGCCGGCACCACCACCCGGGTGCTGCTCGACCAGCACGCGGCGCTCGGCACCCTGCGCAGACGTACCGCCCCGGGCGCCCCGATTCACAGGTGATTGCCAGTGTCAGGAGCCCGTCGGAGGAGTTGACTTGATGTGCAGGGAGGCGTCGCGGCTCCCCGCCGCACCTCCCCGTTCACGAGGAAGGATCGACGATGTACACCGCAAAGGGGAAGCGTGCGGGGACGCTTCTCGTCAAGGCCGCCCTGATGGGTGTCGCCGTCGCGGTACCGGTGGTCGCGATCGCCGGACCGGCCACGGCGGCGCCCGGGCCCGCACCGGCGGTTCCGCAGGTACAGGTGGACGGGCACCACTGGAACGACGGCCACCGCTGGAACCAGCCGGGCAGACACTGCGGCCACGACGATGACGACTGGCAGGGTGAGTGGAACGGCTGTGGCGTGCCGCCCGGCCAGATGTGGAGATGGCAGCAGGGGCCGCAGTTCAACCAGTTCGGCCAGTTCGGGCAGTTCGGCGGGCTCTTCAATCAGTTCGGGCAGTTCGGGAACCTGTTCGGAAGCTGAGCCCTACGCGACCCGCCCGGCCCCCGGAATCGTGTGCTCCGGTGGCCGGCGGGTCGCTGTGGTGAGCGTCGTCCCGTCACTTCCGGCGGCCGGGTGAGACCACCAGGACGACGCCCACGACGACCGCGGCGAGGACGAGCACCCATTTGAACTGCCAGTCCCCGAGGGCGCCGAGGTGGTCGGGGCCGACGAAGGCCCACGCGCTGATCAGCAGGGCGGCCAGCCCGGACAGCAACAGCAGCGCGGACGGCCTGCGGGTGCCGGTGGTGGTGTCGGTGTCGGTGTTCTCAGCCACGGTGGACCTCCAGATCTCCCATTCGGCCGGTCATGTCGAGGGTCAGCACGGGGCCGGCGGTGCCGTCGGCGCCGCCGCTGAGGCCCTCGGGCAGGCAGTTGACGTCACCGACCGCAATCGAGCAGTGGTTGACGACGTTCATGTTCTCCGGGACCAGGACCGTGAAACTGCCCACGCCCGAGTTGATGGTGACGGTCCGGTCCTCGGTCAGCGTCACCCCGCGCAGGTCGAGCGTGAAATCGCCCAGCTGGCCGGAGTATTCGGGTGCGATCTCCGCGACGGTCATCGGCGCCCAGGTCCGGGATCCGACGTTCTGACTGCTCCAGTCGACCGGGCCGACCAGTGACGCGAGTACGACGAATCCGACCAGTGGGCCGGTGACGACGAGCAGGCCGTAGCCCCGGCGCAGGAACGCCCCGACGATCAATCCGACACCGATCACGGCCAGGCCCACGGCACCGATCCGGCCCGGGGACATCCATTCCCAGTCGGTGGCGGCGCCGAGTGCCCACGCCGCGACCGAGGCGAGGATCGCCAGCCCCAGCACGACCGTGGTCAAGCGGGATTTCGGCCGGGTCCGCGGCAGCGGTGCCGGTGTGGCCGCCGGGGTCGGCTCGGGCAGGTCCCACGCGAACGGCGCCACCCCGAGCGGGTCCCAGGCCGGCGGGCCGTCGGCGGCGCCCGGCGTCTGCGGTCCCGATCCGGTGAACATGCCTGTGTCCGAGGATGATTCGGTGTTCCGTGGCGGCGCCGATCCCGCCCCCTGCCCTCGGAAGCCGTCCATCGGCGTCGCCGGTTCGGCGGGTGTGACGGTGGGTTCGGGGGGTGTGGCTGTGTCGGGGGTGGTGGCCGACGGCTCGTAGGTCTTCGGCAGGGTGGTGAACACTCCGGGGGCGGTGTAGCCGCCGAAGGGGCCCGCGGCCGGGGGATGGCCGGGCGTCGGCGGAGCCAGGCCGAACCACGGGTCGGTGCCGGGCGGCATGGCCGGCGGCTCCGGCCTGCGCTGGTACAGCATCCACAGGCCACCGAGCATCAGCGCCAGGCTGATCAGTCCGGAACCGCCCAGGCCCACCCCGATCGGCCCGATCGTGGTCGCCGCGATCAGCAGTGCAACGGCGAGCACG
The DNA here is from genome assembly GCF_039540555.1 of Rhodococcus olei. Taxonomy (NCBI): domain Bacteria; kingdom Bacillati; phylum Actinomycetota; class Actinomycetes; order Mycobacteriales; family Nocardiaceae; genus Rhodococcus; species Rhodococcus olei. Next base: position 225,210 of record NZ_BAABFB010000030.1, read on the forward strand.
ATCGTCTTGGTACCGGACTCCGAGCTGTGGCCGCGTCCGAGCATCGCTTCGGCGGCGGACGACTGGTCCCCGGCGCGGGGCAGCAGCAGCCAGCAGGCGAGGTAGAGGACGATGCCGACGCCGCCGAACAGCGTCGAGACGACGAACGCCACCCGGACGAGGACCGGGTCGACGTCGTAGCGGTGGCCGATGCCTGCGGCGACGCCGGCCACCGGGCCCTGCCGCGGCAACCGCACCGGCCGGGTGCGCCACAACTTCGTCAGCTGCTCGGAGAAGGTCGCAGTGGTCATGTCCACCATCCTGGCGTCCGCGTGGGCACCCGCACATCGGGACAAACCCTGATCTTTCGCCGCCCACGTGCCGAGCTCGGCTCCCGAGGATCAGGGTCCACCCTGATGCGCGTCCCGGCGCGCGCGTGCCACCATCGATGGTGTGCAGCCGATTCCGCGTGCCCACATTCCGGGCGAGGTGTCCCTGCCCCGACTGGAGCGCCGAGTCGGCGGCCGGGTGGTCGGTGGTGTCGCCGGCGGGATCGCCGATCACCTCGGCGTCGACGTGTTCAAGGTCCGGGTGGCGTTCGTGCTGCTGTGCGCGCTGGCCGGCTCCGGCATCGTGGCGTACGGACTGCTGTGGATCTTCACCCCGGCCGGCCACGACACCGAACGGCCGAGTCCGGCCGAACGCCGCCGGGCGCTCGGACTCGCGGTGCTCGGTCTCGCACTGTCCGCGGGCCTGGGGTTCGTCGTCAGCGGCACCGCCGGAGAGGTGCTGGTCCCGATCGTGGTCGTCGCCGTCGGCGCGGCACTGGTGTGGCGCGAGTACGACTCGGACGGGCCCCGCTCCGCGTTCGGGCTGCCCCAGAGCCCGACGGTCCTGACCTGGGCGCGCGTGCTCGGCGGCATCACCCTGATCGTGCTCGGCCTCGGTGTCGTGGTGCTCGCCCGGGTGGACCTGGCATCGCTGCGTTCGTCGCTGCTCGCGGTGGTCGTGACGCTCGTCGGGATCGGGTTGCTGACCGTGCCGCTGTGGCTGCGGATGTGGCGTGACCTCGGCCGGGAGCGGGCGGCCCGGATCCGCAACGAGGAGCGGGAGGAGATCGCCTCCCACCTGCACGACTCGGTGCTGCAGACGCTCGCCCTGATCCAGAAGCAGGCGGACCGTCCGCAGGAGGTGCAGCGGTTGGCGCGTTCGCAGGAGCGGGAACTGCGCAAGTGGTTGTTCGGTGAGGGGGAGGCGGCGCACGCGAGCCTGGCGGAGGCGCTGCGCACGATCGCCGGGGAGGTCGAGGACCAGCACGGCATCGCGGTGCAGACGGTGACCGTCGGCGACGTGCGGTTGGACGTGCCCGAGGACGAGTCGGGGCTGTCGAAGGAAGCCGTCACCGCGGTGCTCGGCGCGACCCGTGAGGCACTCGTCAACGCGGCCAAGCATTCCGGGGAGTCGAGTGTCGACCTGTTCGCCGAGGCCGAGCAGACGGAAGTGAGCGTGTTCGTCCGGGACCGCGGCGTCGGGTTCGACCCGGGCGCGGTCCCGGTCGACCGGCAGGGTCTGGCGAAGTCGATCCGGGCGCGGGTGCAGCGGCGCGGCGGCGAGGTCGAGGTCGACTCGGCGGTGGGCCGGGGCACGGAGGTCCGGATCCGGATGCCGTTGGGCGCGCCGGCCGCCGCCGACACGTCCGACACTGTGTCGAAGACGCACGAGGAGTCGGTGTCGAAGACGCACGAGGAGTCGGTGTCGAAGACGCACGAGGAACCCCTAGAGTCGTTGCAGCACGAGTCCCCGATGAAGGAGCAGCCCAGGTGACGTCCCCCGGTAGCCGCGACGCGGATTCGGCCAGGTTTCGGGTCTTCCTCGTCGACGACCACGCCGTCTTCCGGTCGGGGGTGCGGGCCGAGCTCGCGTCGGAGCCGGACATCGAGGTGGTGGGGGAGGCCGGGGTGGTCGCCGAGGCGATCTCCGGAATCAACGCCGCCGCACCGGATGTCGTGCTGCTCGACGTGCACATGCCGGACGGCGGCGGGGTCGCGGTGCTGCAGGGGATCACGCCGGGGCCGGTGTGTCTGGCGTTGAGTGTCTCGGATGCCGCCGAGGACGTGATCGCGGTGATCCGCGCCGGTGCCCGCGGCTACGTGACGAAGACGATCTCCGGGAGCGAACTCGCGGACGGGGTGCGGCGCGTCGCCGGGGGCGATGCGGTGTTCAGTCCGCGGCTGGCGGGGTTCGTCCTCGACTCGTTCACCGGTCGGTCCTCGGTGCCGGAGCCGCCGCTGGATCCGGAGCTGGACTCGCTGACCCCGCGGGAACTCGAGGTGCTGCGGTTGCTGGCCCGCGGCTACACGTATCGGGAGATCGCGGAGACGCTGGTGATCTCGGTCAAGACCGTCGAGACGCATGCCTCGAACGTCCTGCGAAAGACGCAGCAGTCCAACCGGAATGCCCTGACCCGCTGGGCGCACCGGCGGCGGATCGAGTGATCCGCCGCCGGTGACGTCAGGTTCGGCGGGGACCGCCGGCGCGGGCCCTGAGCACCACCAGACCGAGCGCGGCGGCGACCGTGACGCCCGCGACGGGCAGGGGCAGCAGCAGTGGGGAGGCCAGCGCCGCCACCAGCATCAGCATCGGGACCAGTAGCGTCGCCGGATCCGGTCGGTACGTCGGGGTGATCCGGTTCGCCTGCCAGGCCGGGGAGGGGCCGGCCCTCACGACGGGACCTTCTCGGGTTCGGTGGCGCCGTGCCCGCGTCCGACGTGCGCCTCGGCGCGCATCCGCTCGACCATGTGCGGGTAGTGCAGCTCGAACGCCGGGCGCTCCGAGCGGATCCGGGGCAGCTCGGTGAAGTTGTGCCGCGGCGGCGGGCAGCTGGTCGCCCACTCGAGGGAGTTGCCGTAGCCCCACGGGTCGTCGACGGTGACGATTTCGCCGTAGCGGTAGCTCTTGAAGACGTTCCAGATGAACGGCAGCGTGGAGGCGCCGAGGATGAACGCGCCGATCGTGGAGACCGCGTTGAGCATCGTGAAACTGTCGGAGGGCAGGTAGTCGGCGTAGCGGCGGGGCATGCCCTCGTTGCCGAGCCAGTGCTGCACCAGGAACGTGGTGTGGAAGCCGATGAAGGTGGTCCAGAAGTGCCGCTTGGCCAGGCGTTCGTCCATCAGCCGTCCGGTCATCTTCGGGAACCAGAAGTAGATGCCTGCGTAGGTGGCGAACACGATGGTGCCGAAGAGCACGTAGTGGAAGTGCGCGACGACGAAGTACGAGTCGTGCAACTGGAAGTCGAGGGGCGGGCTGGCGAGCAGGACGCCGGACAGCCCACCGAACAGGAACGTCACCAGGAAGCCGACGGAGAACAGCATCGGCGACTCGAACGTCAGCTGGCCCTTCCACATGGTGCCGATCCAGTTGAAGAACTTCACGCCGGTCGGGACCGCGATCAGGAACGTCATGAACGAGAAGAACGGCAGCAGCACCGCGCCGGTGGCGTACATGTGGTGCGCCCACACGGCGACCGACAGGGCGGCGATGCCGAGGGTCGCGTAGACCAGGCCGCTGTAGCCGAAGATCGGCTTACGCGAGAAGACCGGGAAGATCTCCGAGACGATGCCGAAGAACGGCAGCGCCAGCACGTACACCTCGGGGTGGCCGAAGAACCAGAACAGGTGCTGCCAGAGCAGGACTCCGCCGTTGGCGGGGTCGAAGACGTGGGAGCCGAGATGCCGGTCGACCCACAGGGCGATCAGTGCCGAGGCGAGCAGCGGGAAGATCATCAGGGCGAGCAGGCTCGCGACGAGCGTGTTCCAGGTGAAGATCGGCATCCGGAACATCGTCATGCCGGGGGCGCGCAGGCACACGATCGTCGAGATCAGGTTGACCGAGCCGAGGATGGTGCCGAGACCGCCGAGGGTCAGGCCGATGATCCACAGGTCGGCGCCGGCGCCGGGCGAGTGCACCGCGTCGGTGAGGGGAACGTAGGCGGTCCAGCCGAAGTCGGCGGCACCGCCGGGTGTGATGAAGCCGGCGGAGGCGATCAACCCGCCGAACAGGTACATCCAGTAGCTGGCCGCGTTCAGCCGGGGGAAGCAGACGTCCGGAGCGCCGATCTGCAGTGGCATCAGATAGTTCGCGAAGCCGAAGAAGATCGGTGTCGCGTACAGCAGCAGCATGACCGTGCCGTGCATCGTGAACAGCTGGTTGTACTGCTCGTTCGACAGGAACTGCATGCCGGGGACCGCGAGTTCGGTGCGGATCAGCAACGCCATCAGCCCGCCGACGAGGAAGAAGGCGAACGAGGTGACGATGTACATGATGCCGATCGTCTTGTGGTCGGTCGTGGTGAGGAGCCGCACGATCCACGACCCCTTCGGCGCCCTCGCCGGTACGGGCCGCGACGCCTCGATCGCCGGTGCGGTGCGGGGTGCGAGATCAACCATGGCGCATGCCCTCACGACCGTGGCGGACGGGTGCCGGGAGTCCGGGCTTTCTGTGCTCACGCATGGACCGGAATGATCGTCCGCCGTCCGAATGGGTGCCAGAGTCGAAGGTCCCGATGCCGAGGGGACGAGGATCACAGCCCGGGGCGAGCGGTTTGGTTCGGTGAATCGTGCTGGGCGACGGTAGGTTCCGTTGTGTGCGTGCGTCAGACGACGATGGCGACGATCAGGACCACGATGAGCACCGACACCACCGCGAGTGCCACGATCAGCGGCACGGGGAGGCCGGGCCCGCTGTTCTTCGGCTCGAACGCCGGGGGCCGCGGCGTTCGCGGACTGGGGCGGTGCACGGACTGCAGCGGCTCCGACTGGTCGACTGCGGGCAGGCCGCTGGCGGTGCTGGTGGGCAACCGGCGGGCCGGCCGGGAGGGGCCGCCGGTGGCGCCACGGCGTGCCCAGAACGGGACCGCTCCGTCCGAGTCCCGCAGCGGGGCGTCGAGCACGTAGGCGATGTTGCCGTCCGCGCCGACGGCGCTGCGCGCCAACAGGTCCCGGGCCTGAGCCATCGTCGGTCTGCGGGCCGGATCGGGTTCGAGCATGTGCAGCAGGGCATCGGTGATCTCCCCGCTGCGCGCCGGGCGCATGATCTGCGCCTTGGCGACCCGGTGCAGCAGGGCGATCGTGTCCTCGTCGATGCCGAACGGCGGTTGTCCCTCGGTCGCCGTGTACAGCGTGGCGCCGAGGGAGAACACGTCGGACGCCTCGGTCGGGTCTCCGCCGCGGGCCACCTCCGGCGCGAAATAGGCTGGGGTGCCGGTGATCACGGAGTTCTGTCCGGGCTGTGCGTCGCCCTTGGCGCGGGCGATGCCGAAGTCGCTGATCTTGACGGTGCCCGCGGCGAGCCCCCGGTCGGCGATCAGGATGTTGCCGGGCTTGACGTCGCGGTGGACGATGCCGGCGGCGTGTGCCTCGGTGAGCGCGTCGGCCACCTGGGCACCGATCTGGGCGACCTGCGTCGGCGGCAGCGTCTCGGTGACGTTCAGTGCTTGTGCCAGGCTGCGCGAGGGCATGTACTCCATCACCAGCCACGGGTCCTCGCGCTCGAGCGTGAAGTCGTACATCGCGATCGCGTGGGGATGGGTCAGGCGTGCGGCGAGCCGGCCCTCGCGCATGGCCCGGGCGCGGGTCTCCCTGGCCACCTCCGGGGTGAGGTCTGCGGGGAAGGTGACCTGCTTGATGGCGACCTCGCGGTCGAGCAGGGTGTCGTGGGCGAGCCAGACCGCTCCCATGCCGCCGCCGCCGAGTTTCGAGCGCAGTCGGTAGCGCCCGGCCACGAGGTGGTCGGGTCCGACTATTCGCTGCTCGTGCTGCGCCACACCGCGAGGGTAGACGACCGCCGTCCGGCGGCGTCGCTCGGCGCTGTGAACTGCGGTTACCCGCCGCCTTGACGCGGCACGGAGGACGGGCTTTACTTGAAGATGTTCGAATGAATGTTCGAATGATTGCCGGTGTGAGTGTCCGGTGTGAGTGTTCGGTGGTTCCGCGTCTTCCCCGCGGCGGTACCTCGGCCCGGTGTCGTGTGTGGATGCGTGTGGACGGAGCGTGTTGTGGGTGGGACGGGTCTCGCTGCCGACCTGGCCGGGTTGTCCCGGCAGGAACGGCTCGAGCAGTTGCGGCGCCGGATGGCCGCGGTGCCGGTGCGTGGCGAGGCGGTGGCGGCCCGGCCGGAGCGGGTGCCGGGAGTCGCCGAGCCCCCGGTCCTGCCGGTGCCCGAGGCGTTGGCCGGCCTGCTTCCCCGGGGTGGTCTTCCGCGTGGGTCGGTGGTCACCGTGTCGGGCTCGGGTTCGCTGCTGGTGGGCCTGCTCGCGTCGGTGACCGGATCCGGCGGGCACGCGGCCGTGATCGGGCACCCCCGGCTCGGGCTGCTCGCCGCGGCCGAGATGGGTGCCGAACTCGGCCGGCTGGCGGTGATCCCGGACCCGGGTCCCGACCCGGTCGAGGTCGCGGCGGTGCTCCTGGACGGGCTGGACCTGGTGGTGCTGGGACTTGCCGGGGCGGCGGTGTCGCCGTCGCGGGCGCGGGCGGTGGTGGCCCGGGCCCGCAGCAAGGGGTCGACGCTGGTCGTCACCGGCGGTCGCTGGAGCGGGGCGGAGATCCGGCTCGACGCCGCCGTCCGCGGTTACGACGGGCTGGGGGGTCCGGCGGGATGTGGTCGGGTGCGCGGGCTGCGGCTGGCGGTCGGTGCCGAGGGGCGGTCGTTCCGGCGGCGCACGGCCTGCGTAGGTCTGCGTTCGCGTCGTGGTCGGGTGGAGTGGGTTTCGGAAGCCGTTGAGCTGCAACGGCAGTCGATTTCCGAGAGCGGTGTGGCATGAGCGCCGGATCGCGGGTGCTGGCCCTGTGGTGCCCGGACTGGCCCGCGGTCGCCGCCGCCGCGGTCGCGGACCTGCCTGCGACCGAGCCGGTCGCGGTGGTCTCCGGCAACCGGGTGGTCGCGTGCTCGGCGACCGCCCGGGCCGAGGGGGTCACGCGAGGGCTGCGGCGGCGGGACGCGCAGGGTCGTTGTCCCCGGCTGCACGTGCTCGTCGCGGACGACGCCCGCGACGCCCGGATGTTCGAACCGGTGGCCGCGGCGGTCGACGCGGCGGCGCCCGGGGTCGAGGTGCTGCGTCCGGGGCTGCTGGTCCTCGCCGCATGCGGGGTCGCCCGGTACTTCGGCTCGGAGGAGGCTGCCGCGGAGAGATTGGTCGACGAGGTCGCGGCGGTCGGGGCGGAGTGTCAGGTGGGGGTGGCGGACGAGTTGTCGACCGCGGTGATCGCGGCCCGCCGGTCCGCGCTGGTGCCGCCCGGTGCCGGGGCCCGCTTCCTGGCCGGGCTCCCGGTCGCCGAACTCGCCGCCGAGCCGGCGCTGGCGGCACGCGAGCGGTCCGACCTGGTCGACCTGCTGCGCCGGCTCGGGCTGCGCACCATCGGGGACTTCGCGGCCCTGACGCCGGTGGCGGTCGCGTCCCGGTTCGGGGCGGACGCGGCAGCGGCGCACCGCAGTGCCCGCGGGGAGCCGGAGCGGCCGCCGTCGGGCCGGCCCCTGCCGCCCGACCTCGAGGTCGAGTTGCGGTGCGACCCGCCGGTGGACCGGGTGGATGCCGCCGCGTTCGCGGGCCGGATGTTGGCGGAACGGCTGCACACGAGACTGTCCGCGGCATCGGTGGCCTGCACGCGTCTGACCGTGCACGCGAGCACCGGTCACGGAGAACGCCTTTCGCGGACCTGGCGGTGCGCGGAGCCGCTGACTCCGGAGGGCACCGCGGACCGGGTGCGCTGGCAGCTGGACGGTTGGCTGACCGGTCGCAGCGAGTCCCGGCCCACCGCGGGCATCGAGGTGTTGCGGCTCGAACCGGTGGAGGTGGTCGACGCCGGCGCGCTGCAACTCGGACTGTGGGGTGGCGTCGGTGCCGAGGACGAGCGGGCCCGGCGCGCACTGATCCGGGTTCAGGGTCTGCTCGGCGGGGATGCGGTGCGGGTCGGGGTGCTCAGCGGCGGCCGCGGTCCGGGTGAGCGGGTCACGGTGCTGCCGCTGGGGGACGAACTGGTGCCGGGCGCCGATCCGGCGGCGCCGTGGCCCGGGCGTCTGCCCGAACCGGCACCCACCTCGGTGCTGCCCGTCCCGTCCCGGGTGCTGGTCGACGGGGCTGCCGGGGAGCCGGTGACGGTGACCGAGCGGGGCGAGTTCAGCGCGCGCCCGGTCCGGCTGCGATGGGGTGGTCGGAGTTGGGAGTTGCTCGGCCACGCCGGCCCGTGGTCGGTGGACGAGCGGTGGTGGGATCCGGGCGCGGCGCGCACGGCGTCGCGGGCGCAGGTCCTGCTCGGGCCCGTCGCCGGTGCCGCGGAGGGTGAGCCACGGGCGCTGCTGATGCTGTTCGACGGCGACGGATGGTGCGTCGAAGGGGTGTACGAGTGACCGCCGTGCCGGCGGTGTCCCGGGTGCAACGCGATCGCGGTGCCGCTCGCGGCCGGTGCCCTCGCGCCGTGGGGGTTCACCCTCCCGATGGAGGTCGGGGCGATCCTGATGTCGGCGTCCACGGTGGTGGTCGCGATCAACGCGCAGCTGCTGCGGCGGTTCGACCTGCGGCCCGAGGCGGTGCTCGGGAGGGCGGCCCGATAGCCTCGACCTCGAACACGAGCGGTGCGCAGGGGGTCCAGGACGATGATGACGGCAACGGCCACCTTCGCCGGCGTCGAGATCCACTACCGCGACTCCGGCGGTGCCGACCCGGTGCCGGTCCTGCTCGTGCACGGCATGGGTGGCGACGGACGCACGTGGGACCGGTTCGCCCGGGCGCTGACCACCCGCGGTCGCCGCGTCGTCGTCGTGGACCTGCGTGGTCACGGCCGCAGCGCGCACGCCTCCAGCTATCTGTTCGGCGAGTTCGGTGACGACATCCTCGCGTTGTGCGATCACCTCGGCCTCGACCGGGTGGACCTCGTCGGGCACTCCCTCGGCGGGCATGCGGTGTCCCTGGTCGCCCAGTCCCGGCCCGAGCTGGTGCGGCGTCTGGTGCTCGAGGAAGCACCGATTCCGCTGCGTGCGGGGGAGCAGATGGGGACGCTCGTGCGCCGGCTCCCGACGCCGGTCGAGTTGTGGCACGCGGTGACCAGCATGGTGCGCAGTCCGCGTGCGGCGCTCGCGTTCGACCGGTCGATGACCGGACCGGCGCTCGACCAGTTCCACACCCCGCACCCGGACTGGTGGGCCGCGCTGCCGTCGATCACCGCGTCGACGCTGCTGATCAGCGGCGGCCCCCGTGGGATGGTCGATCCGGCGCGTCTGGACGCCGCGCTGGCGGCGATCCCGGACAGCCGGACCGTGACGATCGAGGTCGGGCACAGCGTGCACCGCGACCGGCCCCGCGACTTCGAGACCACCGTCGCGCGGTTCCTCGGCGGCTGACCCGGGGCAGGTCTCCCAACTCCGGGACCGGCGCGCCGGGCGCCCGATCGCCGCTCGGCCGCGTTGTCGTCACCGACACGACCTCGGCATCGGCTCCTCCTTCGCCTCGCCGGACAGTTTCACGGGATGCATCCAGACGGAGTGGGAAGACACGCCCTAACCGCGCGGCCGCCAGCCGTCCAGGCTGCGCACGTAGGTCGCCGGCGGGGTGCCGACCGCGGCGGTGAACGCGCGCACCAGGTGCGCCTGATCGCTGAACCCCAACTGCTGGGCGAGGTCCGCCCACACGACGGGGGTGCCATCGTGCGCCTGCGCGGCGGCGTCGAGCAGGCGGTGCCGCTGGATCACCCATTTGGGACCGATCCCGACGTACTCGGTGAACAGCCGCTGCAGCGTCCGCGCGCTCGTGCCGGTCATCGCCGCGAGCTGGTCGACACGGTGCACCGAACGATCGGACTCGATCAGCGTGACGAGGCGGTCGACCTCGTCGACCGCCGGATCGGGTTGCGGTGCGAGGTGTTCCAGGTAGTCCTCGACCAGGGTGGTCATCGTGTCGTCGTCGGTGGTCGCGAGGGCGGCGGCGGCGACCGGGGCGTCGTCGGCGCCGACGAGGGGGCCGGCGGGTTGCACGGTGCCCTCCAGCGCGCCGACGCTCGATCGCAGGAACGGACGGAAGCCGCCGGCGCGGAATGCCACCCCAATGACGTGGCCGGTCCCGGACAGGGTGCGGTGGAACGGTGCCCGGTTCACGCCGTGCACCAGCAGGCGTCCGCGCTCGGCGGCGAGATGGATCTTCGGCTGCGGCAGGACCTGCTGGTCGCGGCTGTCCGGCACCACCCAGTGCACGATCCACAGGTAGTCGACGAACGGGCGCAACGACTCCCGGGGAAACCGCCGGGCCACGGCGATGGACTGCGCGGCCTCGTCGGGCCGCACGATCGCCTCCGGTACGCCGCGGGGTTCGCCGCTCGGGTCGGTCACGACGCCCAGCTTAGGATCGCGGCATGACACCGACCGCACTCGACCGCCGCCTCATCGGATGGTCCGTCGCGTACGTGCTCTCGCAGGCGAACATCGCGCGGTTGCTCGGGCGGACCGGGCCGACACTGCTCGCCAGCCAGACCGCGATGTCCGCGCGCGCCTACCGGAGCATCCTGGACAGCATGGACGAGGCGGAAACCGCCCGGTTCCGTAGCCATTTCGCGCCCGACATGGTGCACCCGGTGATCTACGCGGTCGCGTTGTACACGGGCGGGACGCTGCTCGCGCAGCTCACCGACCTGTCGCCGGGCACGCAGCGCGCCCTGCGGGTCGCGCCGGTCGTCGCGGCTGCGTGCGACTACGTCGAGAACGTGGTGGATCTGCACCTGCTCGACCATCGTGAGGCGATCACCGACACCCGGGTCCGCGCGATCTCCACGGTCAGCATCACCAAGTGGGTACTGAGCCTGGGGACGTTGGCGTATCTGACGCGGGGGTTCGTCCGGGTGTGGACCGGACGGCGCTGACCGGGCGCCGCGGCGTCGGGGCACAATGGCCGGGTGAGCCAGGCACCGCTGACCGACGACCGCGACCCGACCGTCCTCGGACCCCGCACCTGTTCGGCGCTCTCCGCCGTCGACGAGCCGTTGCCCGGGACGGCCGCTCAGGTCACGGCCTGGCTGTGCCTCGAGCATCCGGGGGCGTGGGGTCGGGACGTGTTCGCCGGGGACGCGTTCGGGCCCGACCTGTCCGCGCGCCTGCAGGCGCACACCGAGGCCGCCGGGGTCCGGCTGATGCTGATCCGGCGGCCCGGACGTACCGCGGCGGGTGAGCGTCGCACGGTCCTGTTCGCGCGGTCGGCGCCGGACGGGGTGTGGTGCGTCCGGTTCGAGGTCACGAGCGCGGCGGACCTGCTCGACCTCCCACTCACCGCGGCTGCCACTGCGCCGGAGTTCGGGGAGCCGGTCACCGGCCCGGTGGCACTGGTGTGTGCGCACGGCAAACGCGACCAGTGCTGTGCGGTGCTGGGCCGTCCCGTCGCCGCCGAGCTGAGCGCCGGATTCCCGGACGCGGTGTGGGAGTGCTCGCACACGGGCGGGCACCGGTTCGCCCCGTCGATGATCCTGCTGCCGACCGGGTACACGTACGGCCGGCTCGACGCCGCGGCGTCCGCCGAAGCGGTCACGGCCGCCGCTCACGGGCAGGTGTACCTGCCCGGGCTGCGCGGGCGCAGCTGTTGGTCGCCGGCCGGCCAGGTCGCGGAAATCGCGGTGCGGGAACGGGTTCCGGCGGGCCCGGACGACCTGACGGTGGCCGGGCCGGACACGGGCCTGGTGGTCCGGCACCGCGACGGCCGGTCGTGGACCGTGCCGGTCGGCAGGGTCGACCTGCCGCCGCGGCCGGCCAGCTGCGGTGCCGAGCCGAAGCCGGCGACCGCGCTCGTCGCCGGCACCGTCGCCCCGGTGGCGGACTGACCGCGATCCCCGGCCGCGCCGGGTCGGTGCCCGCGATCCCCGGCTGCGCCGGGTCAGTGCCCGATGCCGACCTTCTCGTGGACGCGGCGCATCCACGCCGGAGCCCACCAGTTCGCGTCGCCCATCAACTTGACCAGCGCCGGCACCAGCAGCATCCGCACCACCGTGGCGTCGATGATCAGCGCGATGATCATGCCGACCGCGAGGAAGCGCATGATCGACAGACCCGACAGCGCGAACGCGCCGGTGACGATGATCAGCAGTGCTGCGGCCGCGGTCACGATCCGGCCCGTGCGCGCGGTGCCGACCCGCACGGCCTCCTCGGTGCTCGCACCGTTCGCTCGCGCCTCGACCATCCGCGACATCAGGAACACCTCGTAGTCGGTGGACAGGCCGAACACCACCGCGAGGATCAGCACCACGAACGTCGGCTCGAGGGGGTTCGGGGACACGCCGAGCAGACCCGCTCCGTGGCCCTCCTGGAAGATCCAGGTGAGCAGACCGAACGTCGCGGCCAGGCTCAATCCGGCCATCGCGACCGCCTTGATCGGCAGCACCACCGATCCGAATGCGAGGAACAGCAGCACCAGTGTCGAGACCACCATGATCGTGATCATCAGCGGCAGGTGGTCGACGATCGACGAATTGGTGTCCTCGGTGAGGGCGGCGCCGCCGCCCACCATCACGTCGGTGCCCGCGGGCGGGTCGATCGCGCGCAGCTCCCGCACCGTGTCGGCGGGCGGTACGTCACTGACGAATGTCGCGTTCAGGACCGCGGCATCACCGGGCGTGGCGACCAGGCGCACCTGCGCGACGCCGTCGAGTTGGCGTGCCTCGCGGGTGAATTCGGCCAGCTGGGCGGTGGTCGGGGGGTTCCCGTTCTCGCCGCGGAGCAGCACGCTGGCGCCGTCGCCGGTGCTGGTGAACTCGGTCGCGAGCGTCTCGGCTGCGACCCGGGCCGGGTCGTCGGCCGGCAGCACGGTGTAGGTGACCTCGCCGAGGGCGACCCGCAGCAGCGGGGACGCGAGCACGAGCAGTCCGGCGATGATCGTGACCGTGAAGAACACGGGCCGACGCATCACCCCGGTCACCACCCGGCTCCAGAACCGGGCGGCGCGCTGCTCGCCACGTTCGACCGCGCCGCGGCGCCAGGCCAGGGCGTTGATCCGCCGGCCGAGGATCGCGAGGATCGCGGGCACGGCGGTGAGCGACAGCACGGCCGCGCTGGTGACCGCGGCGATCGCGCCGTAGCCGAGGGACCGGATCACCGGTTGCGGGAACACCAGCATCCCTGCGAACGCGCACACCAGCAGCAGCCCGGAGAACATCACCGTACGGCCCGCGGTGAGCACGGTTCGGCGCACCGCCTCTCCGGGATCGTCGCCCGCCGCGAGTTCCTCCCGGAAGCGGCTGACGACGAACAGGCCGTAGTCGATCGCCAGACCGAGGCCGAGCAGCGACGCCACGTTCAACGCGAACGAGCTGACCTCGGTGATCTCGGTGAGCAGGCGCAGCGTGCCGAGGGCGCTGAAGACGGTGAGCATGCCGACGAACACCGGCACCGCAGCCGCGGTGACCGTGCCGAAGACCACGACCAGCAGCAGCAGGGTGATCGGCAGGGCGATCGCCTCCGCTCGCACCAGATCCTGCTGCAGGTGCTGGTTGAACGAGTGGCCGACGAGGGTGCCACCGGCGAACTCGGTGTCGATGCCGGGCGGGTGCAGCGCCGCCGTCATCGCGTCCAGGTCGGCGAGTGTCGGGCCGGCGTCCCAGTCGACGAACACGGTGGTGATGGCCTTCGTGCCGTCCTCGGAGAGCAACGGTTTCGCGGACGCCGGGTCCACCGACCAGTAGGAGGTGACGGATTTCGTCGGCCATGCCGCGCGGAACTCGGTGAGCGACTGCTGTACCTCGGGGCCGATGTCCGCGGCGGTGCGGCCCGGCGGCACCGAGTAGATCGCGACGATGTCCGGTGACTGCTGGCCGAGTTCGCGGTCGATCAGCGTACTGACCTGCGCGGCTTCGGTGTTCGGATCGAAGTAGCCGCCCTGGCTCATCTTCCCGAACACCCCGAGGCCCCACAGTCCGGAGACCAGGACGGCAACGACGGCGAGGACGAGGACCCACCATTTCCGTGAGACGACGAATCTGGCCCAGCGCGTCATGGATCGGCTTCCTCCGGTCTCGGGTGGGGTCGACGGCGCCACGACTTTACAGACGGCGCACCGGCGGTCGGCGCCGGTGCGCTTTCGACGAGTGAAGCGGTCGACGCCACTCCTGACCGCGGGGCTTTCGCCACTGCCGTTGGCCAACCGAACGGACGGTAACGGGTAGGGCGCGGTTGGCCGGGTCCGCGGCCCGGACACGTGGATGTCGGTACGGCCGGGGACCTCGACGGATCTCGAGGATCCGTCCGTTTTCGGATGACGAGCCGCCACCGGGCCGACGGCGGCCTGGACCTCGGTACGGGGGAGCGCGCAGAGTGGAGTCATGGACGTCCCCGGGACGATGACCGGCTGGCGGGTGCGCAGACCCGGGCCGATGCGCAGTAGGCCGTTGGCACAGTTCACGATGCCGGTGCCGGACCCGGGGCCGGACGAGCTGCTCGTCCGGGTCCGGGTGTGCGGGGTGTGCCGGACGGACCTGCACGTCGCCGAGGGCGACCTGCAGCCGCACCGGCCGTCGGTGGTGCCGGGGCACGAGGTGGTCGGGGAGGTCGTCGCGTGGGGGAGCCGGGTCGGCGACGGGTTCGGGCTCGGGGACCGGGTCGGAATCGGCTGGTTGCGCCGCACGTGTGGTCGCTGCCGGTACTGCCTGCGTGGGGCCGAGAACCTGTGTCCCGACTCGCGATACACCGGGTGGGACGTCGACGGCGGGTACGCGCAGTATGCGGTGGTCCCCGCCGCGTTCGCGCACCGGCTGCCCGACGGGTATCTCGACGAGGAGCTGGCCCCGTTGCTGTGCGCCGGCATCATCGGTTTCCGCGCGCTGCAGTGCGCCGCGGTGCCCGACGGCGGCCGGCTCGGCATCTACGGGTTCGGGGGCAGTGCCCACCTCGCGGCGCAGGTGGCGCTCGCCCGCGGCGCCGAGGTGCACGTGATGACGCGCGGGGACCGGGCCCGCCGGCTCGCGGTCGAGCTGGGGGTGGCGTCGGTCCAGGGGCCGAGCGATCCGCCGCCGGTGCCGTTGGATTCGGCGATCCTGTTCGCTCCGGTCGGCACCCTCGTCCCGCCGGCGCTGGCGGCGCTCGACCGCGGCGGCACGCTCGCCGTCGCCGGGATCCACCTGACCGACGTGCCGCGGCTGAACTACGAGCGACACCTGTTCCAGGAGCGGACGTTGCGGTCCGTCACCGCGAACACCCGCGGCGATGCGCGCGAGTTCCTCGACTTCGCGGCACAGCACCGGCTTCTCGTCACCGCCAACGCCTACACCCTCGACGAGGCTGACCGCGCGCTCACCGACCTGAAGGAGGGACGCGTCGTCGGCGCCGCGGTGCTGATCGCGGGGTGAGCCGGCGGCGGGGGCGGCCTGGGTAGGCTGACGCGCATGGTGGACGACGGCCGGGCCCCTACCCTCGGCGAGCTGATCCGACAGCAGCGGGAGCTGGCGGCGGTGCCGATGCGCAAGTTCGCGGAGATGGTCGGGATCTCGAATCCCTATCTGTCCCAGATCGAACGCAACCTCCGTGAGCCCAGCGAGCAGGTGCTCGAGGCGATCGCCGAACACCTGCACATGTCTGCGGCCGTGCTGACCGCGCAGGCCCGTCGGGCCGATTCCCCCGCCGAGTCGGAGGTCGTCGCGGCGATCCGCCGGGACCCGGACCTGACGAAGGCGCAGCGGTCGGCGCTCGAGGAGATGTACGGAACCTTCGTCGAGGTGACCGTCGCGAAGCGGCGCCGAGGCGGAGCGGCGTCGACCGTGCGGACGGAATCGGTCGACTGAAACGGATCTGCCCCGGACGGCCGAGTGGGCCGTCCGGGGCAGAGTGTTGTTCTCTGTCGGGCTACTTGAGCGCCTCGCGCACCGCGGTCGTGGCGGCGGAGGTGATGCCCTTGACCAGGGAGGCCTGCGCGTCGACGACGGAGGTGACCAGGTCGATCCGGGATGCGGCCGCGATCGACTTCTGGAAGTCGAGGACGGACGTCACGGCCTTCTCGTAGGCGTCCACCGCGACGGTGCCGCTGAGCTTGGCCGCACCGAGGACGCTCTCGTTGAGTCCCTGCACCCGCTCCAGGTTCTCGTCGAAGGTCTTGGTGATCGACTCGACGCCGTCGGTGACGATGTTCTTGGCGGCGTTCTGGGCGCTGTTCTGGGCGCTGTTCTGGGTGGTGTTCTGGGTGGCCATGTGGGCTCCTTCGGTGGTCCGGGCGTGCTGTTAGCAAATTAGCACGATGACTGCTAACGGTCTAGTTCGGCGGTCACCCGAAGACGTAGGTGCCCGGCGCGTCACCGATCACGGGATGAGCGGCGGTGCCCATCGGCGGCGGTGCCTGCAACTCGCCGGCGCGGGCCCCGGACCACGTCGCCCAGTCCTCCCACCACGAGGCCGCGGTGGTCTGTGCCGACTCCCGCCACGACGTCGAATCCTCGGGCAGTGCAGTGGGATTCGACTCCGGGCTGCCGACGGCCTCGATCCGGGACTTCTTGCCCGGCGGGTTGACGATGCCGGCGATGTGCCCGCCGTTGGACAGCACGTAGCGGACCCGTCCCCCGAACAGGCGCGCCCCGGCGTACGACGAGGTCCACGGCACGATGTGGTCGTCGATCGCGCCGACGACGTACACGTCGCTGTTCACGTCGGCCAGCGAGATCTCCCGGCCGGCGATCTCGAATGTTCCCCCGGCCAAACGGTTCTCCCCGTAGAGCGTGCGCAGATAGGTGCTGTGCATCGCCGCGGGCATGCGGGTCGAGTCCTCGTTCCAGGCCAGCAGGTCGAACGCCGGCGGCTCCTCGCCCAGCATCCAGCGGCTGACCCAGTACCGGAAGATCAGGTCGTTCGCGCGCAGCAGGTCGAAGGTCAGCGACATGTTCGCGCCGTCGAGGTAGCCCTCGGTGGCCATCAGTGTGTCCAGGGCCTCGCGGGACTTCTCGTCGGACATCAGGCCCAGCTGGCCGGGTTCGGCGTAGTCGAGCAGAGTGTTCGCCAGCGTGAGCGTGCCCAGCCGCTGGTCACCCGTACCGGCGAGGTAGGCCGCCGCGATCGACGCCATCGCGCCGCCCAGGCACAGTCCGACGACGTCGATCTTCGGGGCCCCGGTGATCTCGCCGACCACGTCCATCGCCGCCGACACTCCGTGCGTGAGGTAGTCGTCGAACGACACGTCGCGCATCGACTCGTCGGGATTGCGGTAGGAGATGAGGAAGACGGTGCGGTGGTGCCGGACGGCCCACTCGACGAAGCTCCGGTCCGGCCCGATGTCCATGATGTAGTACTTGTTGATCCACGGCGGGCACGCCAGCAGCGGAGTCGCGTGCACCCGCTCGGTCTGTGGTGTGTACTGGATCAGCTCGATCAGATCGTTGCGGTACACCACCTTTCCGGGGGTGACGGCCATGTTCTCGCCGACCGTGTAGGCGCCGTCGGGCACCCGCTTGGGGCGGCCGCCGCGCTTGACGACGTCCTCGACCAGGTTCGACGCCCCGCGGGCCAGGCTCTTGCCGCCGGTCGTGATCGCCCGGGTCAGCACCTCCGGGTTGGTGATCGGGTTGTTGGTCGGCGCGGCGACGTCGAACAGCAGTTGCACGAACTGACGTGCCTTGGCCGTGGCGGCATCGTCGTCCGCGCCGGCCTCGACCAGGTCGTCGGCGTAGGAGCGGGTGGCCAGGTACGACCGCAGCACGCTGTAGTAGGCCGGATTGTCCCGCCACGCCGGATCGCGGAAGCGGGCGTCGTCGGGCAGCGTCGCCGCGCCGTCGGTCCCGATCGCGACGCAGGCGGCCTCGGCCGGGATGTGCGCGAGGTCGAGCGCGAACCGTCCGGTCGCGGCCGCGACGGCGTCCGGACGCCGTGCGGCGCACCGGGCGACCGATGCGGTCGAGGAGAGCCAGCCGACGGGGTCGACGCGTGCGGTGAGCTGCCGCTTCGTGAACTCAAGCACGGTCGCCTCCGGCCAGGTAGCGCAGGATCATCTGCGCGACGCACACCGGCCGTTCGACGCCGCTGGCGTCGAACGTGAGGGTCACCGCCAGCTGGTAGCCGCCGGCGCACGGTTCGACGGACGTCACCTCGGCGACCGCGCCGACGGACGAGCCGACCGGCACCGGTGCGGGGAATCGGACCTTGTCGAGTCCGTAGTTGATCACCTGTGCGCAGTCGGTGACCTCGAGCAGGCCGGAGAAGATCTCGACCGCGAGGGAGAGGGTGAGGTAACCGTGGGCGATCGTGGTCCCGAACGGCCCGCTGCGGGCGCGCTCCGGGTCGACGTGGATCCACTGGTGGTCGCCGGTGGCATCGGCGAACTGGCAGATCCGGTCCTGGGTGACCGGAATCCGGGACGACGCTCCGAGGCGGGTGCCCGCGAGGTCGGGAAGGTGCGCCATGGTGACGCGGTGCGTCGCCGGGCGGCTGGTTGTGGTGGCCATCGTATCCCCCTGGTACGTGGATTCGAGGTTCTCTCGAACCCCTGACAATTGTTGAGATTTGCACGGTTGAATCGCCGATCGTGGGCCGAGATCTCGGTGAGTGGGCAATTCACCCTCGGTGTGCCGCGAATTGGTGAATTCGCATCGATCGAGCGGGAGCATATAGCGGAGGCAATCGGTTCGCACATCGGGCTTCCCGCTGAGTTGCTGTACGAATGTCCAGTTCAAACCCGGTTTCAGCAGCCACCTGCGGTTGTGGCGAGCGCGTTTACGTGTTCCGTGGAGTGTCTCGGAAATTCCGTCACATATATTTGTGAAATGGATGCTCTGAAATTACTTCCGAGTATCGATTCGGCTTACCGGGTGGTCAGAATTCGCGTCACGGTAAATGTCGGAGTCGGGGCGCGTGGCGGCGGCCGGTTCGACGCGGAGGTCGACTCCGGGCGGTTGACGCGACGCGCGGGTGCATGCACCATAGAACACACGTTCGAAGCGTCTTCCCCGCTTCGGGTCCGTCGGCAGGTCCTGTCGACGCGGTCGAGCGGGAGGAGTGTGTGGTGGGGTGGAACAACGGCCCGCCGACGTGGTCGGAGCTCGAGCGGGTGCTCTCGGGTCGGCCGGGGCGCAACCCGCCCGAGGCGATGTACCCCGGCGACGGCAGTGACAGTCCGGCGTGGTCCCGCACGCGCGGCGCCTACCGGGGTGACGGAATTGCCCGGGGGGACGGCCCGGTCGTGCCCTACGCGGAGTTGCACACGCACTCCGCGTTCAGCTTCCTCGACGGTGCCGCCCAGCCGGAGGAACTGGTGGAGGAGGCGGTCCGGCTCGGTCTCGAGGCGGTGGCACTGACCGACCACGACGGGCTCTACGGGGTGGTCCGGTTCGCGGAGGCGGCCAAGGAGCTGTGCATGCGGACCGTGTTCGGTGCCGAACTGTCGCTTCCGGCGCGGGATTCCGTGTCGGCTCCGCCGCGTACCGGAACCCCGGACCCGGCCGGTACCCACCTGCTGGTGCTGGCCCGCGGGCAGGAGGGCTACCGGCGGCTGTCCCGGCAGATTGCCGCCGCGCACCTGGCCGGGGGGCAGAAGGGGCACCCGCGGTACGACCTGGACGCGCTGACCGAGGCCGCGGGCGGGCACTGGCAGATTCTCACGGGGTGCCGCAAGGGGCACGTCCGTGGCGCCCTCGCCGCCGGGGGAAGGTCCGCCGCTGAGGACGAATTACGTGGACTGGTCGAGAGATTCGGAGCGGATCGGGTCACCGTCGAGCTCACCGCGCAGGGGGTGGCCGAGGACGACGAGCGCAACGCCGCGCTGGCCGATCTCGCCCGCCGGTGCGGGCTCCCGGTGGTCGCGACCGCCGGCGCGCACTTCGCCGCACCCGACCGGCGCCGCCTGGCGATGGCGATGGCCGCGGTCCGGGCCCGGCAGTCCCTCGACGAGGCCGCCGGGTGGCTCGCGCCGACCGGGGGAGCGCACCTGCGATCCGGGGCCGAGATGACGCGCCTGTTCGCCGCCCATCCGACGGCGGTGCCGGCGGCGGCCGATCTCGGCCGGGAGTGCGCCTTCGACCTCGCGCTCATCGCGCCGAGTCTGCCGCCGTTCGACGTGCCCGACGGGCACACCGAGGACAGCTGGTTGCGGGAGTTGGCGGTGGCCGGGGCCCGCAGCCGATACGGTACCCCCGAGCAGCGGCCCGACGCCTACCGCCAGATCGAGCACGAGCTGGGTATCGTTGCGCAACTGGGATTTCCGGGCTACTTCCTGGTGGTCCACGACATCGTGTCGTTCTGCAAGCGCAGCGACATCCTCTGTCAGGGCCGGGGGTCGGCGGCCAACTCGGCGGTCTGCTACGCCATCGGCATCACCAACGTGGACCCGGTCGGCAACAAGCTCCTCTTCGAGCGGTTCCTGTCCCCGGAACGGGACGGTCCGCCGGACATCGACGTGGACATCGAATCGGACCGGCGGGAGGAGGCCATCCAGTACGTCTACAACCGGTACGGCCGCGAGTACGCCGCGCAGGTCGCGAACGTCATCACCTACCGCGGGAAGATGGCGGTCCGGGACATGGCCAGGGCGCTCGGCTACTCGCAGGGCCAGCAGGACGCGTGGAGCAAACAGGTCAGCCGATGGTCCGGCGTGAAAGACGAGAAGGGGACGGACATTCCGCAGGCCGTCCTCGACCTCGCCGGTCAGATCGAGGGGTTCCCACGGCATCTCGGCATCCACTCCGGAGGCATGGTGATCTGCGACCGGCCGATCGCGGACGTGTGCCCGGTCGAGTGGGCGCGGATGGAGAACCGCAGCGTCCTGCAGTGGGACAAGGACGACTGCGCGGCCGTCGGGCTGGTCAAGTTCGACCTGCTCGGTCTCGGCATGCTCTCTGCGCTGCACTACATGATCGACCTGGTCGCCGAGCACAAGGGCATCGAGGTGGACCTGGCGAAGCTGGACCTGTCCGAGGCGGCGGTCTACGAGATGCTCTGCCGCGCCGACTCGGTGGGTGTGTTCCAGGTCGAGTCCCGTGCCCAGATGGCGACGCTGCCGCGACTGAAGCCGCGCACGTTCTACGACCTGGTGGTCGAGGTCGCGTTGATCCGGCCGGGTCCGATCCAGGGCGGCTCGGTGCACCCGTACATCCGGCGGCGCAACGGCCGTGAGCCGGTCACCTACGACCACCCCA
This sequence comes from Rhodococcus olei, assembly GCF_039540555.1. Classification (NCBI taxonomy): domain Bacteria; kingdom Bacillati; phylum Actinomycetota; class Actinomycetes; order Mycobacteriales; family Nocardiaceae; genus Rhodococcus; species Rhodococcus olei. The sequence continues at coordinate 246,305 of NZ_BAABFB010000030.1, forward strand.
GCCTGGAGCACTCGCTCGAACGCACCCTCGGGGTCCCGCTGTTCCAGGAGCAGCTGATGCAGATGGCGGTCGACGTCGCCGGGTTCAGCGCCGCCGAGGCCGACCGGTTGCGGCGGGCGATGGGGTCGAAGCGGTCACCGCAGAAGATGGAACGTCTCAAGGGGCGGCTCTACGAGGGCATGCACGCCCGGCACGGCATCACCGGCGAGGTCGCCGACCGGATCTACGAGAAGCTGTACGCCTTCGCGAATTTCGGTTTCCCCGAAAGTCATTCGCAGTCGTTCGCCGCGCTGGTGTTCTACTCGGCGTGGTTCAAGCTGCATCACCCCGCGGCGTTCTGCGCCGGTCTGCTGCGCGCCCAGCCGATGGGGTTCTACTCGCCGCAGTCACTGGTCGCCGACGCCCGCAGGCACGGTGTCGTCGTGCACGGACCGGACGTGAACGCCGGCCTCGCGCACGCCGGTCTCGAGGCGGGTGGCACCGAGGTGCGGCTCGGGCTGGGGGAGGTGCGGCACATCGGGTCCGCACTGGCGGAGAAGATCGTCGCCGCGCGGGAGGAGGGTGGGCCGTTCGCCTCGCTGCTCGACCTGACCGGGCGGGTGGAGTTGAGCACCGCGCAGGCGGAGTCGCTGGCGACGGCGGGGGCGCTGGCCGGGTTCGCCGGGACTCGCAGGCAGGCGCTGTGGGCGGCCGGGGCTGCGGCCGGCGAGCGTCCGGACCGGCTGCCCGGCACCGGGGCCTCGGTGGCGGCGCCGGCCCTGCCCGGGATGAGCGACGTGGAACTGGCGGCCGCGGACGTGTGGGCGACCGGGGTCTCGCCGGACTCCTACCCCACCCAGTTCCTGCGGCCGCAGCTCGACGCGCTCGGGGTGGTCCCGGCGTCACGACTGCTCGCGGTGCCCGACGGCGATCGCGTCCTCGTCGGGGGAGCGGTCACGCACCGGCAGCGGCCCGCCACTGCGGCCGGCGTCACGTTCATCAACCTCGAGGACGAGACCGGGATGGTGAACGTCGTCTGCTCGGTCGGGTTGTGGGCCCGCTACCGCACCCTCGCGCACACGGCGCCGGCGCTGCTGGTGCGGGGCCGGGTGCAGAACGCGGAGGGCGCGGTGACCGTGGTCGCGGACCGGCTGCAGCGGATGGATCTGCGGATGGCCGGCACGTCGCGCGACTTCCGCTGAGCGGAGCGTGCGACGCGATCGTTGGCGCTGAGGGGAGCGTGCGACGCGATCGTTGGGTGCTGAGGGGAGCGTGCGACGCGATCGTTGGGTGCTGAGCGGAGCGTGCGAGGCGATCGTTGGGTGCCGAGTGTCGCGTGGTGACCTGCGCCACGTCCCCGCCGGTCGGGGAACAGCACCCGCTTGGAGGCCGTTCAAATACCCCAGGGGGTATGCTTGCTCTCGAATCGGACGAAGGGAGTCGACGTGAAGGTCGTCATCGTGGGTGGGGTCGCCGGCGGAATGTCCGCCGCGACCAGGTTGCGCCGGCTGAACGAGGACGCGCAGATCGTGGTGTTCGAGCGGGGTGCGCACGTCTCGTTCGCGAACTGCGGCCTGCCGTACTACGCGGGCGGCGTGATCGAGGACCGCGACGCGCTGCTGCTGCAGACGCCGGAGTCGCTCGCCGCGCGATTCGAACTCGACGTCCGCGTGCACACCGAGGTGATCTCGATCGATCCCGACGCCCGCACCGTCACCGTCCGCGACCTGAGCGCCGGCGACGAGACCGTCGAGTCCTACGACGAACTGGTCCTCAGCCCCGGCGCGAGCCCCATCGTCCCCGACCTGCCCGGTGTCGAGCGCGCGCTGGTGCTGCGCGACGTCGACGACGTCGACCGCCTCGTCGCCGCGATCGGTGACACCGCGCGCACGGCGGTGATCGTCGGTGCCGGCTTCATCGGGATCGAACTGGCCGAGAATCTGCGCCGCCGGGATCTCGAGGTCACCGTCGTCGAGCTCGCCGACCAGGTGCTCGGCCCGCTCGATCCGGAGATGGCAGCGCCGGTCGCGGACGAGCTGCGCGCGGGCGGGATCGGGCTCGAACTCGGCAACCAGGTCGCCGCGATCGGGCGCGGGGACGTCACGCTCGCCGACGGGCGGGTCCTGCCCGCCGACGTCGTGGTGATGGCGATCGGTGTGCGCCCGGAGTCGGCGCTCGTGGTCGCGGCAGGCATCGCGACCGGTCCGCGCGGCGGTATCGCCGTCGACGAGCTGATGCGCACCTCCGCCGAGCACGTCTACGCGGTCGGCGACGCGGTGGAGAAGGTCGACGCCGTCTCCGGCGAGCCCGGCCTGGTTCCCCTCGCGAACCCCGCGAACCGGCAGGGCCGGCTCGTCGCCGACGTGATCTCCGGGCTGCCCGTGCGGCCGCGCCGCGTCGTCGGTACCGCGATCGTCGGCGTGTTCTCGCTGATGGCCGCCGCGGTCGGCTGGAACGAGAAGCGACTGCGTGCGGCCGGGCGCCGGTACCGGGCGATTCACTCGCACCCGCAGTCGCACGCCGGGTACTACCCGGGCGCCCAGGGCATGTCCCTGAAGCTGCTCGTCGACCCGGACACCGACGCGATCCTCGGCGCCCAGGGTGTCGGTGGGGACGGCGTGGACAAGCGCATCGACGTGATCGCGACCGCGATGGTCGGTGGCATCACCGCGTCCGAACTCGCCGACCTCGAACTGGCGTACGCGCCGCAGTTCGGTTCCGCGAAGGATCCGGTGAACATGCTCGGTTACATCGCAGACAACCTGCGGGCCGGGACCGCCGCCACGATCCAGTGGCACGAGCTGCCCGCGACGCTCGCCGCCGGCGCCACGCTCGTCGACGTCCGCACCCCCGAGGAGTACGCGGCCGGGTCGATCCCCGGTTCCGTGAACATCGAACTCGACACGTTGCGGGCCAGGGCCGGTCAGCTGCCGGCCGGGGAGGTCGTCGTGACCTGCCAGGTCGGCCAGCGCGGGCACACCGCGGCCCGCATCCTGCGCCAGCTCGGCCACGACGTCCGCAACCTCGACGGCGGGTACCGCACCTGGCTCGCCGCGGGCGACCACGTCGACATCCTCGTCTGACCTTCGGGACACCCCCGGCTCGCCGGGGGTTTTCTCGGCCCGTTCATATACCCCCACCCGTATTTAGGAAGGACCCCCGTGTCATGACCGTCACCGACAACGCGCCCGCCGACTCCGGTCACGCCGACCCGCCGATCCACGGCCTGATGGCCCGGCTCGGCGCCACGATGGCCGACCGCTTCCGCCTCGTCGTCCTCGCGTGGATCGCCGTCGTGGTCGCGCTCGGTGCCGCCGCGCCGAGCGTGTTCAGCTCGCTCGCCGGCGCCGGCTGGCAGGCCGACGGCTCCGAATCCGTTCAGGTCCGCGAGCTCGCACAGGAGCACTTCGGCGGCACCGGGTCCGACGCCCTGCAGGTCGTCGTGCACTCCGAGACGCACACCGTGGACGACCCCGAGATGGCGGCCGCGATCGCCGGCGTCACCGGCGTCCTCGACTCCGACTCCCGCATCTCCCAGGTCGTGCCGCCGCAACCGGGCATGACGATCAGTCCCGACCGGCACACCGCGATCGTGCTCGGCGGCGCAGGCGCCGATCCGAACGCGATGGTCACCGCCGCCGGCGACCTCGCCGACCCGCTGGCCGCGGTCGCCACCGATGGCATCGAGATCCACCCCACCGGTGCGTCCGCGCTGTGGAGCGACTTCAACGCCGCCAACCACGACGCGATGATCAAGGCCGAGATGTTCTCGTGGCCGGTGACCCTGGCCATCATGGTGCTGGCGTTCGGGTCCCTCGTCGCCGCCGGTCTGCCGCTGCTGCTGACGATGGCGGGGCTGGTCGCGTCCGCGGGCGCGCTGGTGCTGCTGAACGAGCTCACCCCGATCTCGGTGTGGGCGATGAACTTCGCGATGATGTTCGCCCTGGCGCTCGGCATCGACTACGCGCTGTTCCTGGTCGTCCGTTTCCGGGACGCGCTGCGCAATGGCGCGAGCGCCCGGCTGGCCGTCGCCGAGACGATGGGCACCGCGGGCAAGGCGGTGCTGCTGTCCGGGCTGACGGTGCTGGTGAGCCTGTCCGCGGTCCTGCTGGTGCCGGCACCGGCGGTGCGGACGATGGCGGTCGGGATCATGCTCGCGGTGGTCTTCGTGCTGGCCGCGACCCTGACTCTGCTGCCTGCCGTGCTCGGCAAGCTCGGACGCCGGGTCAACGCCGGGGCGCTGCCCCACGCGAAGCGTCAGCAGCAGCGGTCGTCGTGGTTCGGGCGCTGGGGTTCGCTGGTGCACCGCCACCCGTGGCCGCTCGCCGTCGGTGCGCTCGGTGCGCTGGCTCTGCTGGCGATCCCGGTGTTCGGGCTGAAGGTCGCGATGCCGTCGATCCAGGTGGTGCCGGAGGACGCCGCGGTGCGGCAGGGCTACGAGGTCGTGCAGGAGCAGATGGGTGCCGGCGTGCCCGGCACGCTGCAGATCGTCGCCGCCGCGCGGGACGCCGACGAGGTGGCACGGGTCGCCGCGGCGACCGAGGGCGTGGCGATGGTGAGCCCGCCGATGCCGTCCACCACGGCCGACGGTGCCGATCTGGTGCTGCTGCAGGCGGTGCCGGACGTCGACCCGTCGGATCCCGCGCTGGCCGGCACGCTGGACCGGCTGCGGGCGGACCTGCCCGAGTCCGCGATCGTCGGCGGCGCCCCCGCCGAGAACCTCGACCTGCAGCAGGCCCTGAACGACTACCTGCCGATCGTGATGACCGTGATCCTGGTGCTCGGGTTCGCGCTGCTGCTGGTCGCGTTGCGGGCGCCGCTGGTCGCCCTGATGGGGACCGTCGTCAGTCTGCTGTCCACGGGCGCCGCGTTCGGGGTGGCGAAGCTGATCTTCCAGGACGGACACGGTGCCGGGCTGCTCGGATTCGCGCCGCAGGGCTTCCTCGACGGCTGGGGGCCGGTGTTCTTCTTCGCGATGATCTTCGCGATCGCGATGGACTATACGGTCTTCCTGCTCTCGACCGTCAAGGAGCACTACGAACGCACCGGCGACGCCGCCGCCGCTCAGGTCGAGGGCATGGCGCACTCGGGCCGGGTGATCTTCGCCGCCGCGGCCGTGATGGTCGGAGTGTTCTTCAGCTTCGCGTTGGCCGAGCCGCTGCCGCCGAAGGAGATGGGCATCATCCTCGGCGTCGCGGTCCTGCTCGACGCGGTGCTGATCCGGCTGGTGCTGCTGCCCGCATTGCTGCGGATCACCGGCGGCGCCGCCTGGTGGTCACCGGCCTGGCTGCGCCGCCTCCTGCCGGAGATCAGCTTCTCGCACTGAGGCGGTCAGTGCTCCGGATCGGGCTCGACGTCCGCGTCCGATCCGGAGCCGGCGTCCGAGTCGGGATCGTCGTCGAGGGCGCTGACCGCGATCCCGTACGGCAGGAAGCGGACCCGCCGACGGGCATCGGTGTTGGTCTTGTTGGCGCGCAACGCGTCCAATTCCGTGGCGTAGACCTGCTCGACGGTGGCGCCGCCGTCGTCGCCGACGACGAAGATCGCCCACACGCCGTCACCGGTGTCGCCGGTGGTCCGGCGGCGCGGGTAGGTGACGGTGACCCCGTTCGGCCCCACGTTCGACGACCACACCGTCCCGACGCCGGCCTCCCCGAGCAGGTTCCCGAGGCCACGGAGGGTCTCCCGGATGCCCTCACCCACCTCTCGGGCCTTGCGGTCGAAGTCCTCCGGATCGAAGCCGAAGGGCCGGTTCTCGCTCATGACATCTCCCTGGTGTTGTGGGTGCGTGCCACCAGTGTGGCCTCGATCGGCGGGCCGTGCCATCGGTTTCGGCGGCGCCCGCCCCCGGATACCCCTCGGGGTAACCTGGGTTCATTCACAGTCGACAGAAAGTGCAGGTGTTTCCGATGACCGGAGACGAGGAGAGCATCGCCCGGGTGCTGAACCGGCTGCGCCGGGCCCAGGGCCAGCTGGCCGGGGTGATCTCGATGATCGAGAACGGCCGCGACTGCAAGGACGTCGTCACCCAGCTCGCGGCGGTGTCGCGGGCGCTCGACCGCGCCGGGTTCAAGATCGTCGCGACCGGGCTGCGGGACTGCCTGCAGGGCACCAACCGGGAGAACCAGGAACCGATGACCGAGGCGGAGCTCGAGAAGCTCTTCCTCGCGCTCGCGTGACCGGGATGGACGCCGCCGCCTGGGACGCGCGGTATCGCGACCGGCCCGACCCGTGGGGAAGCGAGCCAGCCGACACGGTGCGGCAGCGGCTCGCCGGCGCGGCCCCGGGGCGCGCGGTCGACCTGGCGTGCGGCGACGGCCGACACGCCCGGTGGCTGGCCCGCGCGGGGTGGACGGTCACCGCGGTCGACCACTCCGCGGTCGCGATCGAACAGGCCCGGGACCGGGACCCCGAGGCGCGGATCGGCTGGCAGGTCGGTGACGTCGTCGACTGGGAGCCCGCGGGCGAGGTCGACCTGGTGCTGCTCGCGTTCCTGCACCTGCCGACAGAGCACCTGCAGGCGCTGCTCACCCGCGCGGCGGGATGGCTCGCACCGGGCGGACGCCTGCTGTATCTGGGGCATTCGATCGAGAACTACCACCGTGGCGTCGGCGGGCCGCCCGATCCGGCGATCCTGCCCGGCATCGCCGACCTTGCGCCGGCGGCCGCCGGGTTGCGGGTCGACGCTCTCGAGCACGTCCGGCACCCCCAGGGCGACGGCACCGCCGTCGACATCCTGCTGGACGCGTCGCGGTGGGACCTGCCCGAGCACCGCTGACCGGGCGACCGAACAACGCACATCGACACGAAACGAGGACGGACACCCATGGAGATCGGCATCGGCGCCACCCTGACCACCGACTTCGACGACGCGGTCGCCCGCGCCCGGGAAGCGCTGAAGGAACGGGGATTCGGCGTGCTCACCGAGATCGACATGCAGGCGACGCTGAAGGCGAAGATCGGCGCGGACGTCGACCGCTACCTGATTCTCGGCGCCTGCAACCCGACGCTCGCGCACCGGGCGCTCGGCATCGACCCGCGGATCGGGCTGCTGCTGCCGTGCAACGTGGTGGTGCGTGCGGACGGCGACACGGTCGTGGTCGAGGCGATGAACCCGCAGCTGATGGTCGAGGTCACCCGCAACGCGGAACTCGCCGCCGTCGCGGAGGAGGCGGCCGGTCTGCTGCGGGCCGCGATCGGTTCGTTGGCCGACTGACGGCCGTCGAGCCGAGATCGGCGGCGCCAGTGGACCCGTCCCGTGCCGGTGTGGTCGGCGGTGCGGCGGCGGGCGCGTAGATTCTTCTCTGTTCGTCGTCCGAATGGAGTGCGCGCATGTCCGTGGGAATTGGGGTCAGGGTCGGCAGTCTGGTGTCGACTCTCGTCGTGGCGTCGAACGAGCCGGGCACTCCCGACCCGATCGTCATCGTCCGTGACACGGTGCTCTACCTGTGTTCCGACGGCGATGCGGTTCTCGGTGGGGGCGAACCCCCGGCCGGCGCCGAGTTCGTCAGCACCGTGTCGGGGTTCGTCGCGCGCGTCGGTGATCCGGAGGGCGTCGCGACCAGCGACGGCACCCGGTTCCGCGCCGAGGACGTGGTGGCGTCCGCGATGCGCAGCCTGGTGCGCGAGTGTGAACCGCTGCCCACCTTCGGCGGCCGGGACGGCGGCGCCCCGCGGGTGGTGGCGTGCTATCCGTCGATGTGGGAGCCGGACCTCGTCGCGGACCTGCGCAACTCCCTGAACTATGCGGGCCTGAGCGAGATCTCGCTCGTGTCGGACGCCGAGGCGGCGTGCGCGTGGTTCGAGTCCGAGGTCTCCGAGAAGCCGGGCCAGCTGATCGGCAGCTATCACGTCGACGACACCGGTGCGACGGTGACGTTGGTCCGATCCGGGTCGTCCAGTGGACGGTCGTTCCGCTTCGCGGCGGGTCGTGGTTCGTCGCCGACCGCGCAATTGTCCAGTGCACTGGGTGCATTCGGCTGGCTGCCGTCGAACCTCGACGCGATCGTGGTGACGGCCGACGGCGTGGTGGCGCGCGACGACGTGGCGCTGCGGGGTGTCGCCGACGCCCTCGCCGGGAAGTTCGGTGTGCACGTCGTGGTCGGGCCGGGACCGGAACAGGCCGCCGCGCTCGGAGCGGCGATCATCGCGGCCGGGTTCCGGAGTTCGACGCGTCCCAACAAGCCGATCGGGCTCCCGCCGTCGTACGACGTGACCGAGGTGCTCACCGCGATCCGGGGCCCGCTGCGGCTCGACGACGAGACGCCCGGCGCCGAGACGGAACCGCCGGGACCGGAGCCTGCGGAGTCGGCGGGGGAGGCCGAGGTCGCCGCCGCGCCGGTCGTCACCGTCGAGGCGCGGGCCGAGTCCGAGTCCGAGCCGAGCGGCGGGTCGCGCGTCCTGCTCTGGGTGCTCGTCGCCCTGCTGGTGGTGGCCGTGGCCGCGGCGACGGTGTTCCTGCTGATCTGAACCGCCACGGTCACAACCACCGTTTGTGGCCGGGCTATCCTGGGTGTCATGCCACTGTCGCCCCGCGTCCCCGAGCTGGCCGCCCTCGACGTGCTGCTGTCCGTCGCGCGCCTGGGCAGCATGGGAGCCGCCGGACGCGAGCACGGGCTCAGTCAGCAGGCGATCAGTGCCCGCGTCCGGTCCGCCGAACGCCAGCTCGGCATCAAGGTCTTCGACCGCACCACCACCGGTGTCACCCCCACCTACGAGGGTGGGCTCGTGCTCGAGTGGGCGGCCGGAACCCTCTCGGCCGCAGAACAACTCGCGTCCGGGATCTCCGCACTCCGGGGGGAGCGGGCGGCGAACCTGACCGTGGCCGCGAGCATGACGATCGCCGAGTACCTGGTGCCCGGCTGGACCGTGACGATGCGCCGCAAACACCCGAACGTCGTCACCTCGGTGCGGCTGCTGAACTCCACCGACGTCGCCAACCTCGTGCTGGCCGGCGACGCGGACCTCGGTTTCGTCGAGGGCCCCGAGGCGCCGGCGGGTCTCGATGTCCGCGAGGTCGCCCGCGACGAGCTGGTGGTCGTGGTGCCACCCGCCCACCCGTGGGCGCGGTCGGGCCCGATCGACGCGGCCGAACTCGCGCGGACACCGTTGATCCAGCGCGAGTTCGGCTCCGGCACCCGCACGACCCTCGAGCAGGCGGTCCCCGGCTGCGTCGCGCCGCTGCTCGAACTCACCTCGTGCACCGCCGTCAAGGCGGCCGTGGTCGCAGGCAACGCCCCGGCGGTCGTGTCGTCGCTGGCCGTTGCGGCGGATCTCGTCGACGGCCGGCTCGTCGCGGTGGAGCTGCGGGGGTTGCGGATGCCGCGGCGGCTGCTCGCGGTCTGGGACCGCAACCGCGGGCTGCGGGGATCGGCGCGCGACTTCCTCGACATCGCGGCGGGGTCCCGATGATCGTCGCTGCGCAGATCAAACCGAACAGCAGGAAGGGGCCGCTCGTCGAGACCCTCGACGACGGCACGCTGCTGCTCTACGTGCGGGCGCCGGCCGTGGAGGGGAAGGCGAACAGGGCCGCCGCGGAACTGCTGGCCCGGCACTTCGGGGTGTCGAAGAGTTCGGTGACGCTGATTTCGGGCGCCACCTCGCGGCACAAGCGGTTCGAGGTGCAGGATTGAACGGTGCCCGCGTGGGACGGTCGGGAGTACGCAGAGGTGAGTGCGCTGCAGCGCATGCTCGCCGGGCAGGCGTTGGCCGGGCTCGACCTGGCCGGTGACGAGCGGCTTCTCGACGTCGGATGCGGCGATGGTCACGTCACGCTCGACCTGGCGCGGCGGGTACCGCGCGGATCGGTCGTCGGTGTGGACGCGTCCCCGCGGATGGTCGAGACCGCCGTGAGCCGGGCGGTGCCGGACGGGGCGTCGGTCCGGTTCCTCGTCGCCGACGCGCGCGACCTGCCGTTCTCGGGCGAGTTCGACGTCGTCGTCTCGTTCAACGCGCTGCACTGGGTGCCGGAGCAGCGGCGGGCGCTGGCCGCGATCGCGCGCACGCTGCGCCCCGGCGGTCGGGCGGTCGTGCAGATGGTCTGCGCGAACGAGCGGCCCAGCATCGAGGACGTCGAGATGGCGGTCACCCGGCGTCCCGAATGGGCCCGGTACTTCGAGGATTTCCCCGCTCCGTACATCCACCCCGATCCCGACGCGTATCCCGCGCTCGCCGCGTCGGCGGGGTTGGCGGTGGCCGATCTGCGGACGTGGGACGTCGAGTGGGACTTCGGTTCGCGCGACGACTTCACCCGGTGGTGCCGCGTCGGCTCCACCGACTGGACGGGTCGGCTCGCGCCGGATCGTGCCGACCGGTTCGCGGCCGAGGTGGTCGGGGCCTATGAGGAGGTCGTCGGCCGGCCGGGACTGTTCCGGTTCACCCAGATGCGGGCCGAGCTGTGCGCGGCGGCCGGTACGGGTCGGTGATCTCGCGGCCGGCGATGGACGCTGGTGCGGCGCGCCGGCCACGGCCGGGACATCGCCGTGCCGCCGGGGCGGGAACTCGGGATGTCCACGGCCGCCGCGGCGTTCGCCGCGTCCCGGGGTGGTCGTACGGCGGCCGGGGCACGGCCCGCGTGTTCACGGCGGTGCCGTGGGGGCGGTGCCGGTCCACCGCGGCCGGCTGCTGCTCACCGGACGCCGGGCGGCGTTGCCGCAGCTGACGGGCGACGGTGTCGAGCCGGTGCTCCGTAGCCCGGCGTGAGTCGGACGCCCGCGCGCGTCAGACGCCGCCCGCGAAGTCGTGCTGCCGCCACGCCTCGTAGGTCACGACAGCGGCCGCGTTCGACAGGTTCAGCGACCGGCGCCCGGGGACCATCGGGATCCGGACCTGTTCGGTGACGTGCGGATCGGCGAGCACCTCCTCCGACAGGCCGGTCGGCTCCGGACCGAACAGCAGCACGTCACCCGGCAGGTACGCGATGTCCGCGTACCGCGTCCGCGCGTGCGCCGTGAACGCGAACACCCGCTCCGGGGCCAGCGCCGCCCACGCCGCCTCCAGGTTCGCGTGCACCGTCACCGACGCCAGATCGTGGTAGTCCAGCCCGGCCCGGCGCAACTTCGGCTCGGACAGGTCGAACCCCAGCGGCTCGACCAGGTGCAGCTCACACCCGGTACCGGCGACCAGCCGGATCGCGTTGCCGGTGTTGGGCGGGATGCGGGGCTCGTGGAACAGCAGACGGAACACGCGATCAGCTTGCCATTGCCGCGGACCGCCCGACCATCGCCCTCGGCCCCTGGCCACCGCGACGCCGTCAGGCGTTCGCCGGCACGCCGTCGTGGATGTATGCGCGGATGGTGGATCGGATCACGTCGGCAACCTTGTAGATGTCGACAACCGACTCGATGTCGTGCCGCACGCCGGCCTTGCTGTCGTTTTCGAACGTGGTCACGAACTTGACGTTCTTGCCATTCAAATGGAGTCGAATGATCGGTTTGCGGTTGTTGTCGTCAAGCAGCACTGCGAAGTAGGTCTTCGCGTCCCGGTGGACGATCCGCTCGGGTGCGACTTCGGACACCGCTATCGCTCGAACGATGTTGAATCCGTCGATTTCCTCGTCGGTGGTGACGATGTCTGCGTCCGGGACTTCGATGGCCACGGCATCGCCGGATGGCTGCTGAGCGGGCATCAGAGGAACGTTCGAAACTGCGATCTCGGGTGCATCGCCCCCCAGTGCATTCTTGAGCCGGTCGTTGACCTGGTCGCTGATGTACTGCGTCGTGGCCTTCCCGACCAGGCCCCGAAATTGATCGACCACTTTCTGCGTCGCCTTGCCGTCGTAGGCACGCGACACGAAGTATCGTATCCAGTCGTCGCTGGGTTCCCTGACCTCGTTGCCGATGATCCGCTTGATCATGCCGATGTACTTCAATTCTTCGGCGGCGTTGACCACGGAGTCGAGGTCGAACGATTCCTTCGACAACTTCTGTATCTCGGGGAGCAAGGTCCGGTCGACGTTGAGCAGGTCGAAGACGAGGAAGGGCTTTTCGTCCATCCGGTTCGGTGCGTCACCGTCCGTGTAGACCTGGTACTCCTGGCCGTTCGTCAGGATGGCGATCCGAGCGGACGTTGCGGCGAAGTACCGGAACAGCTGCGATGCATGGTTAAGATTGAGCGGTTCGCCGATCTTCTTACATTCGATCAGGATCTGAACCTGACCGTCCTTCATGATGGCGTAGTCGATCTTTTCGCCCTTCTTCACTCCCACGTCGGCAACGAGTTCCGGCACGACCTCGCTGGGGTCGAACACGTCGTAGCCGAGGACCGAGGAAATGAAGGGCATGATGAAGGCATTCTTGGTTGCTTCCTCGGTTGCAATGTCATCCTTCTTCGCCCGAATTTTCCCGGCGAGAGCAGCGACGTTCTCCGTGAAAGTCATTCACACTCCTCCATATTCGACTGTGAAGACCATAGTTGGCGGCGACGTGACGGCAGCAGTCCGCTGATCGATGGACAACCCCGTTCGCGGTGCCGAGCGTGCGATGTGTCCGACTCGGAGTGCTGGTGTGTCGAATCATCCGAATTCCCGCGGCGGACGATCACTGCCCGTGTACATGCCGTTGGAAGCGCGGCGTCACAGGGGCAGGCAATGCGCTACTGGACCAACGTCCCGGAGTCGAGTAGCAGACGTGGTGCGCTGGGTGGGCGGGCACCGCCGGCTGATGCCGTCGGTGGGGGCGGGCAGGATCGGGGGCATGGCAGCGGAAGAGATCGAGGACATCGTCGGCGAGGACTTCTCGGATGCGCGGCTGTCGGGACAGCAGTGGTCCGATCGGCGCTACACCGGCTGCACGTTCCGGGACGCCGATCTGAGCGAGCTGCGCACCGAGCGTGTCGTGTTCACCGACTGCGACTTCACCGGCGCCGACCTCACCGGGTCCCACCACACCGTGGCCGCGTTCCGGTCCTGCACCTTCGCGCGAACAACATTGTGGCACAGTGAGTTCCATTCCTCGACAATGCTCGGGTCGACGTTCGAGCAGTGTCGCCTGCGGCCGATCCAGTTCGACGAGGTCGACTTCACGCTCGCCTCCCTCGGCAAGGCCGACCTGCGCGGGGTGGACTTCACCGACTGCCGGTTGCGGGAGGCCAACCTCGTCGAGTCGGACCTGCGCGACACCGCGCTGCGGGCCGTCGACCTGTTCGGGGCGCGCACGTTCGGGCTGCGCCTCGAGGGCGCCGACCTGCGCGGCGCGCACGTCGACGCGAGCCTGTGGACCACCGCGAAACTCGACGGCGCGAAGATCGACCTCACCCAGGCCGTCGCGATGGCCGCCGCGCACGGCCTCGTCGTCGAGCACTGAGCGCGGGGGATCGGCCGGCTACGGCCGAGGTGGCACGATCGGTCGTGGAAGTCCCGCCGGAAGGAGCCGACGATGTCCGAGCGATCAGGACCCCTCGCCGACGATCCGTTCGGTGGCCGGCGCCCGACCAGCCACGAACGGACGACGGGACAGCCCTGGGATGCGTCGTACCACGGCGGCCCCGCGCCCTGGGACACCGGCCGGCCACAGCCGGCGGTCGTGCGGGTCGCCGCCGCGGGCGGCTTCACCGGCGCGGTGCTCGACGTGGGCTGTGGGACCGGCGAGAACGCGCTGTACCTCGCCTCGACGGGCCTTCCGGTGCTGGGTGTCGACGTGGCCGACACGGCGCTCGCGATCGCCCGGGACAAGGCGACGGACCGCGGGATCGAGGCCCGATTCGAGGACGTCGACGCCCTCCGGCTGTCGCGGGTGGGTCGCCGCTTCACGACCGTGCTGGACTGCGGGCTCTTTCACACCTTCGACCGCGAGGAGCAGCAGCGGTACCTGGCGAGCCTGGCGGCGGTGATCGAGCGTGACGGGGTCCTGATTCTGCTGTGCTTCAGCGACGTGGCCCCCGGCACCGGTCCACACCCGGTCGGTCGCGACGAGCTGCGGGCGGCGTTCGACTCCGGCGGGTGGCGAGTCGTCTCCGTCGAGCCGGAGCGGATACAGACGAGATTCCACGGCGACGAGGGTGCTCCCGCCTGGCTCGCGACCGCCGCGCCGAGCTGAGGCCCGCCGTCGGCCCCCGCCGTCCCGGGCGCGGGTATCGGGTCAGCGGATGAACTCGCGGGCCAGCAGGTCCATCAGGAGTCCGTCCTCCCAGGTGCCGTCGTGGCGCATCTCGTATTCGCGGAGCACCCCGACGTCCTTGAACCCGACCTTCCGGTAGCAGGCGATCGCGGGGGTGTTGGACAGCTTCGGGTCGATGACCAGGCGGTGGTAGCGGTGGTCGTCGATCAGGTGCGCGCACAGCACCCGCACCACCTCGGTGCCCAGGCCGCGGCCCTGGACCTCCGCGGACAGGAACAGGTCGAGCCCGGCGTGCCGGTAGTCCGGGTCCGGTTCGAAGTACCACTGGGCGAAGCCGATGATCCGGCCGTCCTCGAGCACCGTGTACTTGGTGGTGTCCGGTTCCGGAACCTCGGGCCAGTCGTCGTCGGGCATCTGCCACCATCGGCGGACCTCCGGCTCGCGGTGGATCTCCCGCAGGCGGGCGCGGTGCTCCGGTCGCAGCGGCTCCAGCACCACGCGCGGACCGTGCAATTCGGGTGCGAGGGCAGGACTGTGTGCCATGGCTCCAGTCTTACCTGAAACAATGGGCGCCGTGACTGCGACGATCCTGGATGGCAAGGCAACCCGCGACGAGATCTTCATCGACCTGAAGGCCCGGGTCGACGCGCTCGAGGCGAAGGGCATCACCCCCGGACTGGGCACCGTTCTGGTCGGCGACGACCCCGGATCCGCGTCCTATGTGCGGGGCAAGCACGCGGACTGCGCGAAGGTCGGGATCAACTCCCTGCGCCGCGACCTGCCCGCCGACATCACCCAGGCCGAGCTCGAGGCCGTCATCGACGAGCTCAACGCCAACCCGGAGTGCACCGGCTACATCGTGCAGCTGCCGCTGCCCAAGCACCTCGACGAGAACGCCGCGCTCGAGCGCATCGATCCGGACAAGGACGCCGACGGCCTGCACCCGGTCAACCTGGGCCGCCTCGTCCTCGGCAAGGAGGCGACGCTGCCGTGCACACCGCGCGGCGTGGTGCACCTGCTGCGCCGCTACGACGTGCCGATCGACGGCGCTCGTGTCACGGTCGTCGGCCGCGGTGTCACGATCGGCCGCCCGATCGGTCTGCTGCTGACCCGCCGCAGCGAGAACGCGACCGTCACGCTCTGCCACACCGGCACCAAGGACCTGGCCGCCGAGGTGCGGCGCGCCGACATCGTCGTCGCCGCCGCCGGTGTCGCCGGCCTCATCACCGCGGACATGGTCAAGCCGGGCGCCGCGGTCCTCGACGTCGGGGTCAGCCGCACCCCGGACGGCCTGCGCGGCGACGTCGCCGACAACGTCCGCGAGGTCGCCGGATACATCTCGCCGAACCCGGGTGGTGTCGGACCGCTGACGCGCGCGTTCCTGCTCAGCAACGTCGTCGAGCGCGCCGAGCAGCTCGCGGCAGAGTCGGCCTGACCGGGGTGCCCGCCTCAGCCGGCGCCGCGAGGCGGTGGCTCGGGTTCGCCCGTCGCAACCTGCCACTGCTCGTGGTGTCGGCCGTCGTCCTCGTCGGCATCGGATTCGTCCTCGCGGACCGGTGGCGTCGTGGTGCCTTCGTGTTCGGCATCGCGACGCTGCTCGCCGCCGGGTTCCGGCTGTGCCTGCGGCCCGAGGAGGTCGGGTTGCTGGCCGTCCGCGGTCAGGCCTTCGACGTCACCGCGCTGACCCTGGTCGGCGGCACGATCGTGTGGCTCGCCGTGTCCATCGACCCGCTGGGAACGGGGTAGGCGCGCGCGACCCGGAGGACTGTCAGGCGGCGCGGCGACGTGCGCGGGCAAGCTCCAGCGTCTCGCCGAGGAGGCCGGTCACCCACTCGGCTTCGGTGAGGAATCCGTCGTGCCCGGCCGCGGAGTGCACTGTCCGCAGGCCGTCGCACCCGGGCAGCAGTGTCGCCAGCTCCTCGAGCTGCCGCAGCGGGAAGAGCCGATCGGAGTCCACGCCGCCGACGATCACCGGAACCGGCGTGGACGCCAATGCCCGGCGGCCACGCCGCCGCGACCACGTCCCACGTCGTGCCTATTGATGGAGTCGGTGAGAACCACGTAGGTTCCGGCGGGGTTGGGATGCTCCGCGTCGGCGGGGCCGACAACGTGGGAATCCCCGGTCAACGCGTGCTCGATCAGCACGATGTTGTCCCGGGCCGCGCTCGGCTCGCCCCCGCACTGGACCGCCAGCGTGACGTCCGGGAGGTCGCCGCCGCATTCGAGGCGCAGTGTTCCGATGTCGACCCGGGTCAGGGTCCCGTCGGCCGGTGGGAAGGCGCCGATCGGCCCGATGTCCGCCGGGTGCGAGACCGCCGCCGCGCCGCCGTGCCGTCCGGGCGACGTGGCGGAGGGCAGCCCGACCAGCTGTGGCCCACCGGTCAGCGGTGCAGGGGGCGTCGACATGGGGTCCATCGCAGGCGGGCGCACGGCGCCGATGCCAGCGAGCGGGCGCCGTCGCGATGGACGCATTGGCGAAACTGCGGTTACCGGCGAGCGGAGACCGTCAGGACGAGAGGCGCCCGTCGCGGGCCATTGCCATCGTCTCCCCGAGGAGCTCGGTCACCCAGGCGGCTTCGGTGAGGAACCCGTCGTGGCCGTCCTTCGAGTTCGCCACCCGCAGGCCCTCGCAGCCGGCGAGGTGGGTGGCGATCTCCCGCTGCTGCCACAGCGGGTAGAGCCGGTCCGAGTCGACGCCACCGACGATCGTCGGGACGGTGCACGACGCCAGCGCCGCCTCGATGCCGCCGCGGCCGCGACCCACGTCGTGCCGGTTCATGGCCTCGGTCAGCAGGACGTAGGTGCCGGGGTCGAAGCGGGCGACCAGCTTCGCCGCCTGGTGTTCGAGGTAGCTCTGCACCGCGTACCGGCCGCCGTCCCGCGGGTCCTCGCCGTCCTGCGGCGCGTTGCCGAACCGGGAGTCGAGCTCGCCCTCCGTGCGGTAGGTCAGGTGCGCGATCCGCCGGGCGATGCCCAGACCTGCCTCCGGGGCCCGCCCGGTGTCGTGGTAGTCGCCGCCCTGCCAGTCCGGGTCGGTGGTGATGGCCGCCATCTGGGTGGTCTGCGTGCCGATCTGGTCCGCCGTGGCACGCGCCCCGACGGCCAGGACCAGTGCGGAGGTGATCCGGTCCGGGTGGCCGACGATCCACTCGAGGGCACGCATCCCGCCCATCGAACCGCCGACCACGGCAGCGAACCGATCGATGCCGAGACGATCCGCGAGCGCGACCTCGGCGGCCACCTGGTCCCGGATCGAGATGTACGGGAAGCGCGACCCCCAGGGCGCACCGTCCGGCGCGGGTGAGGCCGGGCCGGTGGTGCCGCGGCAGCCGCCGAGCACGTTGGCGGCGAGAACGCACCACTCGTCGGTGTCGATCGGCGCGCCGGGACCGACCATGCCGTCCCACCACCCGGGTGAGGGGTGGTCGGCGTCGGCGGGCCCGGTCACGTGGGAGTCGCCGGTCAGCGCGTGTTCGACCAGCACCACGTTGTCCCGGGCCGCGTTCGGCTCGCCCCACACCTGCACCGCGAGGGTGACGTCGGGCAGCACCGCGCCGCTCTCGAGGGTCAGGGTGCCGACCGAGACGTGCGCCAGCCGCCCGTCCGGCGACGGGAACCCCGCGAGGGGACCGGCCGGACGGGCGCCGGAGACGGAACCGACTGTCAAGACTTCGCCGCCGCGAATCCGGTCTCGAGGTCGGCGAGGATGTCGTCGATTCCCTCGATGCCGACGGCCAGGCGAACCAGGCCGGGAGTGACACCGGACGCCAGCTGCTCCTCGGCGGAGAGCTGCGCGTGGGTGGTCGAGGCCGGGTGGATCACGAGCGAGCGCACGTCGCCGATGTTAGCGACATGGCTGTGCAGGGTGAGGCCGTCGACGAACTTCTTGCCCGCTTCGGCGCCGCCCGCGAGTTCGAACGCGACGATCGCGCCGGCCCCGTTCGGGGCCAGCTTCTGCGCCCGCTCGTACCAGGGCGAGCTGGGCAGCCCCGCGTACGCGACCGAGACGACCTCGTCGCGGCCCTCGAGGAACTCCGCGACCCGCTGCGCGTTCTGCACGTGCCGCTCGATCCGCAGGCTCAGCGTCTCGATGCCCTGGCTGATCAGGAACGCGTTGAACGGGGACACCGCCGACCCGAGGTCGCGCAGCAGCTGCACCCGGGCCTTGAGCGCGTACGCCGGTGCGCCCAGGTCCGCGAACACCGCACCGTGGTAGCTGGGGTCCGGGGTGGTGAAACCGGGGTGCCGGCCCTGCGACCAGTCGAAGGTGCCGCCGTCGACGATGACGCCGGCGATCGCGGTGCCGTGGCCGCCGAGGTACTTCGTCGCCGAGTGCACCACGATGTCGGCGCCGTGCTCGAGCGGCCGCAGCAGGTACGGGGTGGCGACGGTGTTGTCGACGATCAGCGGGATGCCTGCCGCGTGGCCGACCGCGGAGATGCCCGGGATGTCGAGGACGTCGTTGCGCGGGTTCGCGATCGACTCGCCGTAGAACGCGACGGTGTTGGGGCGGATCGCGGCGCGCCACTGCTCGAGATCGTCGGGATCCTCGACGAAGGTGACCTCGACGCCGAGCTTGGCGAGCGTGTAGTGGAAGAGGTTGTACGTGCCGCCGTACAGGCTCGGGCTGGACACCACGTGGTCTCCGGAGCCGGCGACGTTGAGCAGCGCGAACGTCGACGCGGCCTGGCCCGAGGAGAGCAGCAGCGCCGCGACGCCGCCCTCGAGCGCGGCGATCCGCTGCTCGACCGCGTCCTGCGTCGGGTTCATGATCCGGGTGTAGATGTTGCCCGGTTCGGCCAGCCCGAACAGCGCGGCCGCGTGGTCGGTGTTGTCGAACGTGTACGAGGTGGTCTGGTAGATCGGCAGGGCCCGGGCCTTGGTGGTGGCGTCCGAGGTCTGTCCGGCATGGATCTGCTTGGTCTCGAAGCTCCAGTTGGCCGACGGGTCGGCGATGCTCTCGCTCATGGGTTGTCTCTACTCCAGAGGATGTGGGAGATGCGGGCGCGACGGCGCCCTGGACGGCTGAGGCCTATCTGCGACAACAACACATGGTGAAACCTCCGTTGGGTCGTGGCCCGGTCGGTGGGTCCGTCCCAGCGGACCCGCGCTTGTCCTCCGATTTCCCGGAGAACCAGGTCATCACCCGGGGCACCCCACCGCGGATGGAGGGTTGCCGACCAGCGAGCCGGGGCTTGGCGCTGGCACTCATGACCTGCCCGCGATCTTAGCGGTACCGGTCACATCGTCCGCAGCGGGTTGGCTCACGCGGGCAGAATCTCGGCGATCGGTGCCTCGACCGGACCGGGAGCTCGCCGCGTCGACGGGCCGGCACGGATTTCCGGGTAGTCGACTACTCGTGACGCGGCGACGTCGGGACAGCACTGTGGACGCAGAGCGGGCCTTCAACGAGGCGTCGAGTGGTGATGATCCCAATGTCGCGCATATTCCTCAGTCACTCCAGCCGGGACAACCGCCAGGCGATCGCGCTCGGACTGTGGTTGACCGAGCGGGATCCCGGCCTCGCGGACGAGATCTTCCTGGACCTCGACCGCCACACCGGAATCCCGGTCGGCGTTCGCTGGAAGGAGGCCCTCCAGCGGGCCAACGCGCGCTGCGAGGCGGTGATCTGCCTGCTGTCCCGGAACTGGGACGGCTCCCGCGAATGCCAGGCGGAGTACCGCACCGCCGAGAACCTGAACAAGCCGATCTTCCCGGCGCGTCTGGAGCCGAGTGTCGGCCGCGAGATCACCGCGGAGTGGCAGCGCTGCGATCTGTTCGGTGACGGGCCGACCACCGAGATCGTGGTCTCCGGGGACGAGGCTCCGGTGGTGTTCCTCACCGAGGGGCTGGAGCGGCTCTACGACGGGCTGCGGCGGTCCGGGGTCGGCGCGGAGGGCTTCCCGTGGCCGCCGCCGGGCGATCCGGACCGGGCGCCCTATCGCGGGTGGGAGCCGCTCGACGCGGGCGACGCGGCCGTGTATTTCGGTCGGGACGCGCAACTCGTCCGGAGTCTCGGAGCGCTCCGCGGCATGTGTGCCCCGGGCGCCGAGAAACTCTTCGTGATCCTCGGACCGTCCGGGGCGGGGAAGTCCTCGTTCCTGCGCGCCGGTCTGCTGCCCCGACTCGCTCGGGACGACCGGCACTTCCTGCCGCTCGACGTGGTGCGGCCGGGCCGGCGACCGCTGACCGGTGACGGCGGATTCGCGGATGCGGTCCACGCGGTGCGCGCCCGGCTCGGCCTGACCCGGCCGACGTTGGGGGAGATCAAGGCGGCCTGCCCCGACGACACCGAGCGGCTCGCGGTGTGGCTGCGCGAGGCACAGGACGCGGCGCTCGGCCGGGTGGTGGACGTTCCGGTCGGGATGCCGCCGCCGACGCTCGTGCTGCCCGTCGATCAGGCCGAGGAGTTGTTCGGGGCGGAAGCAGGGCCCGAGGCGACGCAGTTCCTCGCCCTGCTCGCGCGCCTGCTGGACGGCGACAGCGGGTCGGCGCTGCCGATCGTCTCGGTGTTCGCCATTCGATCGGACCGCTACGAGCCGTTGCAGACGGCTCCCGAACTGGCGGCGGTCGGGTCCGTCGTCTTCGACGACCTCAAACCCATGCCCCCGACCCAGTTCAAGGAGGTCGTCGCCGGGCCCGCGGTGCGGGCGACCGAGGCGGGCCGGCCGCTCACCATCGAACCGGAGTTGATCGACCGACTGCTCGACGAGTCCACGCGCGGCGCGGACACCCTGCCACTGCTGGCGCTGACCCTGTCGCGGCTGTACCGCGACTACGGGGGAGACGGCGACCTCACCGTGGCGGAGTACGAGGCGATGGGCGGGATGCGCCAGGTCGTGCAGACCGAGATCGACGCGCTGCTCTCCGACGACCCCGCCGAGCGTGGGTGGCAGCTGGAGCGGCTGAAGGCGGCGTTCATTCCGTGGCTGGCGACCGTCAGTCCGGACAACGACCAGCCCCTGCGGCGCGTCGCCCGCTGGTCGGACCTGCCCGCGGACGGTCGCGCGCTGATCGACGCGTTCGTGGGCCGACGACTGCTGGTCAAGGGCGAACGCAACGGCGAGGTCGTGGTCGAGGTGGCCCTCGAGTCGCTGCTGCGGCAATGGACCGAACTGGCCGGGTGGCTCCGCGCCGAAGCGACCGACCTCAGGGCGGCCGACGATCTGGAGCGGACCGCGGCCGCCTGGGCGAAGAGCGACCGGGGTGAGTCCTGGCTGCTCGGTGGGGATCGGCTCGGTGGCGCCGAGACCCTTGCCGCCAAACCGGGTTTCCGGGACCGACTGAGCTCGACCCGCGAGTTCCTCCTCGCGTCGAGGCAGCGCGAGGACGCCCGGCTGGCGGACGAGAAACGGCGCAGGGAAGCGGAATTGGAGGCCGCCCGCGACCGGCAGCAGGCCGCCGAGGCCCTCGCGGCCGCCGAGACGGAGGCCAGGGAGAAGGCGCAGGCGCACGCCGTCGCGCTACACAAGAGGACCCGGGCGCTGCGGGCCGTGCTGGCCGTCACGACGGTGGTCGCGGTGGTCGCCGCTGCCGGATGGGTGCGGGCGAAGATCGCGGAGGGGGAGGCCGACACCCGCGCCCGCGAGCAGGCCGCACTGGCGATGATGGCGAACGCCGGTGTCGAATTCGACGGTCTGAACCCGGGCACCAACGACGCGACAGCCATTCAGCGTGTCCTCACGGCCAATGCGGTCGACCCCGGTGACAACACGAAGTACGGACTCATGCAGGCGGCCCTCGCCGAACGCGACCTGGTCAGGATCATCGACACCCCAGACCAGGTGATGGGAGTTGCGGTCAGCCCGGACGGCCGCCGCATCGCCTCCGCCAGCTGGAACAACAGCGTGCAACTGTGGGACGCGCAGACCGGTCAGCCGATCGGTGACCCGATGAAGGGCCACGCGGACACGGTGGCAGGCGTCGCCTTCAGTCCCGACGGTCGCCGGATCGTCTCGGGTAGCTGGGACAAGACCATCCGAATCTGGGATGCCGACACGCGGCAACCGATCGGGGAGCCGCTTCGGGGTCACGAGAAGTTGGTCTCCAGCGTGGCGTTCAGCCCGGACGGGCGGCGCGTCGTGTCGGGAAGCGGGGACAAGACCATCCGAATCTGGGATGCCGACTCGCGGATGCAGATCGGTGAGCCCCTGATCGGGCACAGCGATCAGGTCAACTGTGTCGCCGTCAGTCCGGACGGCCGCAGAATCGTGTCGGGCAGCAGTGACCAGACGGTGCGGATCTGGGACGCGGACACGCACCGGCAGGTGGGAGGGCCGCTGGAGGGGCACACCTTCTGGGTTTCGAGCGTCGCGTTCAGTCCGGACGGGCGCACGATCGTCTCGGGCAGCTCGGACAAGACGATTCGCCGCTGGAACGCCGAGTCGGGCGCACCGATCGGCGAACCGCTGACGGGGCACACCCAGGCAATCGAGGCCGTCGCCTTCAGCCGCGACGGATCGCGGATCGCGTCGGGCGGCGACGACAAGACGGTGCGACTGTGGGACGCGGGCACCGGGCGGCCGATCGGCGACCCGTACACCGGTCACGAGTGGTTCCTGTCGAGTGTCGCCTTCACGCCCGATGGCAATGTCGTGTCGGGCAGTTGGGATCGGACGATCCGCGTGTGGTCCACGAAATCTGTTCGCTCCATCGCCTCACCGGCCGGTGAGGACTCGTGGGTGCTCGCAGTTGCCGTCAGCCCCGACGGTCGCCGGATCGCGACCGGCGGCCTCGACGGGGTGGTGCGGCTGTGGGACCGGGAAACCGGTGTGCCGATCGCCGCCACGCCCGCCGTGCCCGGCGGCCCGGTGACCAGCGTTGCGTTCAGCGCGGACGGCCGTCTTCTGGTGTCCGGCGGCGGCAACGTGATTCGTCGATGGGACCCGGCCACCGCTGCGCCGATCGGTCCACCACTGATCGACCGGGAAGTGGTGAACCAGGTCGCGATCAGCCGGGACGGTCGCCGCATCGCCTCGGCAGGCGATGACGGCTCGGTTCGCTTCCGGGATGCCGACAGTGGTCAGCCGGTCGGTCCGACGCTCGAACACGACCAGATGGTGCTGAGTGCCGCATTCAGTCCGGACGGAAGTCGAGTCGTCACGGGTAGCACGGATTGGAAGGTGCGCGTGTGGAACGTCGACACTGGGCAACTCGCCCTTCCGCCGTTCGAGGGGCACACCGGCTGGGTGAGAAGTGTCGTCTACAGCCCGGACGGGAGGCGGATCGCGAGTGGGAGTCTCGACAGGACGGTGCGCCGGTGGGACGCGGAGACCGGGGACCCGGTCGGCGCCGCGATGGTCGGGCACGACGGGTACGTGAACGGCGTCGCGTACAGCGCGGACGGAACCCGGATCGCGTCGGGGGGAAGTGACAACAACCTGCGGATCTGGGATGCGGAATCGGGGGATACGGTCGGCCCGCCGCTCACCGGCCACCACGGTGCTGTCACGGGTGTCGCGTTCGCCCCCGACGGCCGGAGCATCGTCTCGGGGAGTGCCGACTCGACCACACGAATCTGGTCGGTGCCGGAGGCGAACGCGGAGGCGCTGTGCGCCAAGATCACCGAGAACATCAGCCGTGAGGTGTGGCGGGACTGGGCACCGGAGGGAGCAGGGTTCCAGCAGATCTGCGACGGCCTTCCGGTCCCGCCCGACACCTCGAACGACGCCGACGCCGGAGGTGGCCGATGAGCGCCGAGGGCATGGTCGGTCGGGCCGACATGGTCGTCGCCTCGATGTGGGACAACCGGATTCGCTGGTCGCGCGCCGCGGATTCCCTGAAGCGGCGGATCGTCCGGGCCCGTGCCGCCGTCCTGTGCCTGAGCAGTGCGGGCGCGATCGCCGCGACGCTGGCCGCGACGCTGCTCGAGACGCCGGGTGCGCCGCGGGTGGTGGCGGCGACGACGGGTGCCGTGTGCCTCGGGTTGGCGACGGTGGTCTCCGCGATGTACCTCACCGCCGAGGCGATCCGCCGGTGGACGCGAGCGCGTGCCACGTCGGAGGGCATCAAGCAGTTGGTGTTCAGGTACCGGGCCGGCGCGTTGCCGGATCGGTGCGGAAGCGCGCTGGACCGGCTGCAGGAGGAGTACGCCGAGATCGAAGAGGCGTCCGAGGACCTCCTCGCCATACGCGCAGGCCTCACCTTCGAGGTGCCCGCCGCCCCGGGACCGATGTCACCCCAGCAGTACGTCCGCGACCGGGTCGAGGCACAGCTGTCCGGCTACTACCTCCCGCGGGCCGAGGAGCACCTCGCACGCGCGCGCCGGCTTCGTCGACTCGCGCTCACCCTGAGCGTCGTCACCGCGATCGTCGCCGCCGTGGCCGCGGGCGCGGCGGCCCAGGCGGGGGCGAGCCCGTCCGGCCTGGCGCCGTGGGTCGCGGTGCTGACCACGCTCGGCGGCGCGGTGGCCGCGCACCGTGCCGCGTGCCGCTACGACTTCCTGGCGATGAGCTTCGCCGCGACCGCGGCCAGACTGCAGCGGCACCTGAATCGCTGGCGCAGCCAGGGGTCGCCCACCGACCCGGCGAGCTGGACCCGGTTCGTCGACGACTGCGAGAACGCGATCTCGGCCGAGAACGCGAGCTGGATGGCGAAGTGGTCCGAACGGACGCCGACCCAACCCGACTCCGGGTGATCTGCGCAACACGACTACCCTGCTAGGTCGCACGTTGCACGACCAAGCTGGGAGCTCGAAGTGAAGGACGCCGCCACGGCGCTGACCCGAGGGCTGACGGCCCGCCACATTCGATTCATCGCACTGGGCTCGGCCATCGGGACCGGGCTGTTCTACGGCTCGGCGGGTGCGATCGAGAAGGCCGGCCCGTCCGTGCTGCTGGCGTACCTGATCGGGGGCGCCGCCGTGTACGTGGTGCTCCGCGCGCTCGGCGAGATGGCCGTGCGCAACCCGGTGTCCGGGTCGTTCGGTGAGTACGCCGGCGAACACCTCGGCCCGCTCGCCGGGTTCCTGACCGGCTGGACGTACACCTTCGAGATGATCGTCGTCTGCCTCGCGGACGTCACCGCGTTCGGCGTCTACATGGGGTTCTGGTTTCCGGACGTGCCGCGCTGGATCTGGGTGCTGGCGATCGTGTTCTTCATCGCCGCGCTGAACCTGCTCAGTGTCAAGGTCTTCGGGGAACTCGAGTTCTGGTTCACGATCGTCAAGGTGGCGGCCATCGTCGCGATGATCGCCGCCGGTGTCGCGGTGCTGATCTTCGGGTTCGGTGCCCACGACACCGGCGACGGCGTGCGCAACCTCTGGTCCGACGGCGGATTCTTCCCCAACGGCGTCGGAGGTTTCGTCGCCTCGTTCGCGATCGTCGTGTTCGCGTTCGGGGGGACGGAGATCATCGGCATCACGGCCGGGGAGGCGGAGGATCCGGCCCGGACGATTCCCCGCGCCGTGAACACGGTGCCGATGCGGATTCTGCTGTTCTACGTCGCCACGCTCGCGGTGATCATGGCGATCAACCCGTGGCACACCATCGGCACCGAGGGCAGCCCGTTCGTGCAGATCTTCGAGGGCATCGGGCTCGGCCCCGCCGCGACCGTGCTCAACGTCGTCGTCATCACCGCGGCCCTGTCGGCGATCAACAGCGACATCTTCGGCGCCGGCCGGATGATGTACGGGATGGCCCAGCGCGGTCAGGCTCCGGCGGTGATGACGAAGGTCTCCCGGGCCGGGGTGCCGTGGATGACGGTCGTGGTGATGACGGTGGCGCTGCTGGTCGCGGTCCTGCTCAACTACCTGATCCCGGAGAGCGTGTTCCTGGTCATCGCCTCGATCGCGACGTTCGCGACGATCTTCGTCTGGGTGATGATCCTGCTCGCGCAGTACCGGTCGCGGCGACGGATGGGCGCGGCCGAGGTGGCGGCGTTGAAGTTCCCCGTTCCGCTGTGGCCGTACGCGCAGTGGGCGGCGCTCGCGTTTCTGGGGTTCGTGATCGTCGTGCTCGCGTTCGACGCGGACAGCAGGGTGGCGCTGGTGGTCGGGGCGGCGTGGCTGGTCGGGCTCACTCTCGCGTATCGGCGGTTCGTGCGGCCGCGGCGGGCGGTACAGGCCGAATCGACGGAGGTCCGGGTGGGCTGAACCGGCCGTCCGGTGGCCGGCTCTCGGGACCACCCTCTTGACAGTCAAATGTATATACAGGACTATACATGCCTATGAGGGTGTGACTCGCCACACAGTTGGCTGGCCGGTCCGGCCGACACACTGCCACCCCAGTCCAGGGAGATCGATTGTGAAAGACACCGCCGCGGCGCTGACCCGAGGTCTGTCAGCACGCCACATCAGGTTCATCGCGCTTGGTTCGGCCATCGGGACGGGCCTGTTCTACGGATCGGCGGAGGCGATCAACCGGGCCGGACCGGCGGTACTGCTCGCCTACCTCATCGGGGGTGCGGCGATCTACATCGTGCTCCGCGCGCTCGGCGAGATGGCGGTGAGCAATCCCGTGTCGGGCTCGTTCGGGGAGTACGCGAGCAAGCATCTCGGGCCGCTGGCCGGTTTCATGACCGGCTGGACGTACACCTTCGAGATGGTCGTCGTGTGCCTCGCGGACGTGACCGCGTTCGGCGTCTACATGGGGTTCTGGTTCCCGGACGTGCCCCGGTGGATCTGGGTGTTGTCGATCATCTTCTTCATCGGCGCGGTCAACCTGCTCAGCGTCAAGGTGTTCGGCGAGGTGGAGTTCTGGTTCACCCTGGTCAAGATCGTCGCGATCGTGGCGATGATCGCGGGCGGCATCGCGATCCTGATCTGGGGATTCGGGATGCAGGACGCCGACGCCGGGGTGAGCAACCTGTGGTCGGACGGCGGCTTCTTCGCCACCGGCTTCGGCGGCTTCGTCAGCTGTTTCGCGATCGTGATGTTCGCGTTCGGCGGCACCGAGATCATCGGCATCACCGCCGGTGAGGCGGAGAACCCGGAGCGGACCATTCCCCGCGCGATCAACACGGTTCCGGTGCGCATCATCGTGTTCTACGTCCTCACCCTGGCCGTCATCATGGCGATCAACCCCTGGCAGTCGATCGGATCCGAGGGCAGCCCGTTCGTGCAGATCTTCCAGAGCCTCGGCATCGGACCGGCCGCGACGGTTCTGAACGTCGTCGTCATCACCGCCGCCCTGTCGGCGATCAACAGCGACATCTTCGGCGCCGGCCGGATGATGTACGGCATGGCCCAGCGCGGCCAGGCACCCGCGGTGATGAAGCAGGTGTCCCGCAACGGCGTCCCGTGGATGACCGTCGTGATCATGACCGTCACCCTGCTGATCGGCGTGCTGCTCAACTACCTGATCCCGGACAAGGTGTTCCTCGTCATCGCGTCGATCGCCACCTTCGCGACGATCTTCGTCTGGCTGATGATCCTGCTGTCGCAGTACCGGTCCCGTCAGCGGATGGATGCCGCCGAGGCCGCCGCCCTGAAGTTCCCGGTGCCGTTCTGGCCGTACGGGCAGCTGATCGCGATCGGGTTCCTGGTGTTCGTGATCGCGGTCCTCGCCTTCGACGCCGACACCCGCGTCGCCCTCGCGGTCGGGGCAGGCTGGCTGCTGCTGCTCACCCTCGCGTACCGGCGGTGGGTGCGACCCGCCCCGGTGGCGCCGAATCTTGCCGTCGCGGTCGAAACCCCCTGACCGAGCCGGACTCTTCACTACCGCTCATTCGAAACGGAGAACAACCATGAGCACGAACACCCTCCCGAACATGGAGAAGCACGCACTGGACACGCAGGAGCCGGTCGTCGTCGGAATCGGCGCGGTGAGCCCGGACGAGGTCGTGCGTGTCGCGCGGTTCGGCGCGCCGGTGCGACTGTCCGACGAGGCGCTCGCGGCGATCGGGGCGAGCCGCACCCGCATCCAGGCCCTCGCCGAGGACCCGAAGCCGGTCTACGGCGTGTCGACCGGGTTCGGCGCCCTCGCGACCCGGCACATTCCGCTGGAGCTGCGGGCGCAGCTGCAGCGCAGCCTGGTCCGCTCGCACGCCGCCGGGTCCGGCCCGGAGGTGGAGCGCGAGGTGGTGCGGGCGCTGATGCTGCTGCGCCTGTCGACGCTGGCGACCGGACGCACCGGCGTTCGCCCCGAGGTCGCGCAGGTCTACGCGTCGCTGCTGTCGGCGGGCATCACCCCGGTCGTGCACGAGTACGGCAGCCTCGGCTGCTCGGGCGACCTGGCGCCGCTCTCGCACGTCGCGCTGGCCGTGATCGGCGAGGGCACCGTGCGGAACGCGGACGGCGAGCTCATGCCGGCCGCGGAGGCGTTGGCGGCGGCCGGGATCGAGCCGGTCGAGCTCAAGGAGAAGGAGGGGCTGGCCCTGATCAACGGCACCGACGGCATGCTGGGCATGCTGGTGCTGGCCTGCCACGACCTGCGCAAGCTGCTGTCGTTGGCGGACGTCGCGGCGGCGATGAGCGTCGAGGGCCTGATGGGCACCGACAAGGTGTTCGCGCCGGACCTGCAGGCCCTGCGCCCGCACCCCGGGCAGGCGGTCGCGGCCGCCAACATGGCCCGGGTGCTCGCCGGATCGGGCATCGTCGCCAGCCACGCCACCCCCGACTGCACCGTGGTGCAGGACGCCTACTCGCTGCGCTGCGCGCCGCAGGTCGCGGGCGGCGCGCGCGACACCCTCGCACACGCCGAGCGCATCGCGTCGTACGAGCTGGCGAGCGCGGTCGACAACCCGGTGGTGACCCTGGACGGCCGGGTCGAGTCCAACGGCAACTTCCACGGGGCGCCGGTAGCGTACGTCCTGGACTTCCTCGCGATCGTCGTCGCCGACGTGGCGAGCATGAGCGAGCGCCGCACCGACCGGTTCCTCGACAAGGCCCGCAACCACGGTCTGCCGCCGTTCCTCGCGGACGACCCCGGTGTGGACAGCGGGCACATGATCGCGCAGTACACGCAGGCCGCGATCGTCTCGGAGCTCAAGCGGCTCGCCGCGCCGGCGAGTGTCGACTCGATCCCGTCCTCCGCGATGCAGGAGGATCACGTGTCGATGGGCTGGTCCGGCGCCCGCAAGCTGCGGCGGGCCGTCGACGGGCTCACCCGGGTGCTCGCCATCGAGACGCTCACCGCCGCCCGGGGCCTGGACCTGCGGGCCCCGCTCGAGCCGTCGCCCGCGACGGCCGCGGTCCGCGACACCCTGCGTGAGCACGTCGCGGGTCCCGGCACCGACCGGCACCTGGCGCCGGAGATCGAGGCCGCGGTGCAGCTGGCCGCGTCCGGCGCGCTGCTGGACAGTGCCGAGGCCGTGATCGGCAAGCTCGCCTGAATCACCGCCGGCCGCACCTCGACATGGCATATCGGGCAACCGGTGAAACCGGCTACGGGACAACGTCGTTCCGTACCACGGCGTCCGACCGCAGGGTGGTGCCTTGGCTGAACGGCCAGGGCACCACCCAGGTGGTTGCGGAGACCGGCGACTGGCGCGTGAGCATCGCAGAGGAACCGCTCGAGTCGACATTCTCGGTGATCGCGGGCTACGACCGATTGATCATCCCGATCGGCTCGGTCGCTCTCGAGCTCACCGGCCCGCCCTTCTCCGCAACGGAGGACGGTCTCGATGCGGCCATCGTCGTGCGACACGTGATCGAGCCGCTGCAATCATTCGCATTCCCGGGGGAGTGGGCGCCGACGTCTCGGGCGGCGTCTCGCACGCGGGCCCTCAACGTCATGGCCAGGCGGGGTGTGGCCGACATGATGGTGGAGATCGGGTCGTCGGAGATTCCCGACCGTTCCGGTTCGGTCCGGATCTGTCTCGACCTCGCAACCGAAGACGCCCTGGTCGTGCCACCCGGCGAGTTGATGCCGCCTGTACGTCCGGGAAGGTGTGCGATCATCTCGATCTCGACCTGACCTGCCGGTAGGGGCCTTGGAAGGCCCCTACGCGACGGTCCCAGTGGCTGTTGGTGTCCCACCGCCAGGAGGCCCCCACCGCGGCACCGAGGCAGATGGCTCCGAACAGGACGGGGGACTGCTCTTGGGTTCACGCTTGCTGTTGGGCGCGAACGGTTTCACGGTCCGGGCTGGTCGCCGTGCTCGCCGACGGTGCGGTGCGGGGCCAGGTCCAGGCGTACCGCACGATGAGGGCGAGAAGGATCAATTCCAGCACGATGCCGAGGCCGTAGAAGTACAGCCAGGACTCGCCCGCCGCGTTGAATGCCGTGACGGGGACGTAGAGCGAGGCCACGACGAGGTTCATGATGCGGTTCGCCCGGGCGGGCAGCGTCGTCGACAGCACGACCATGAGGATCGGGATGGCCATGAGGGTCAGCGCCGTGGTCGAAAAGGTCTGGGAGAGGGCGAACTCGAAGACCTTGCCGTCGAGGATGTCTTCGATGACGCCGGGCGTGAAGAAGTTGAGAATGTCCACGTAGGCGTATAGGAACATGAAGCTTGTCCACGTTGCGGCGAGCTTGGCTCTCACCGGGATCGGCTGGTCTTCCAGTGTGGCGGTGGGGGGTTGACCTGTTCTCATCATGGGCTCCGTTGTCGTGGTGAGGATCGGTAGGTCCACGATCGCTGAGCCCGGCGGCGGGCGCCTCGGCCCGGAGGCCGGGGTTCGCCTGGCCGATGGCATGGTCTCTCTCTCGTACTTTCGGCGGGTACGCCGAGGCGCGCCGACCCCTAGTCTGGAGCCGTGGTCACTGTCCGGCGCTCCATCTGGCATGAGCCGCGGCCTGCTGACGCCCCACCCATCGGTCGGCTCGACTGGCTGCTGGTGGGCGTGTTCGCGGCCGCCGCGTTGGTCGAGGGCATCGCTCGGCCGGGCTTGTCCTGGCGACCCCTTGTGACGGTGCTCGCCCTGGCGCTGATTCCTGCCCTGCTCTGGCGGCGGGGTCGCCCCCTGATGGCCGCCCTGGTCGGGTGGGGCGTCGCCGGGCTGCTCTCGGTCCTCCAGCTGACTGCACACGCCGGGGACCTCGGCCTCTACTCCATGATGGCCGTCCTGATCCTGCTCTACTCCCTGGTGCGGTGGGGCTCGGGCCGGGAGATGGTCTTGGGGACGGCGTTCGTGACGGTCGTCGTCGCGCTGGGGATGTACGTCTCCTCCGCGGGCTGGGCCGACGCTTTCGGCGGGAGCGTCCTCTTGCTGTTGTTCGTCGCCCTCGCGGCGGTGTTCCGCTACCGCGCGGACCTCTGGCATCGCCAACAGCGCGAGATCCGCAATCAGGAGCGGGTGGGGCTGGCTCGCGAGCTGCACGACACCGTGGCCCACCACGTCTCGGCCATCGCGGTGCAGGCGCAGGCCGGTGGCGTGGTTGCCGGCATCGAGCCTGAGAAGGCTGCCGAGATCCTGGCCGCGATCGAGTCCGAAGCGTCGCGAACCCTGGCGGAGATGAGATCCATGGTGCGGGTGCTGCGTGAGGAGGTAGCCGTCGCCTACTCGCCGCAGCTGGGTGTCGCGGACCTGCCTGCTCTGGCGCGCGCCGACGCGACGCCCACCGTCGAGGTCTCGCTGGACGGGTCGTTGACCCGGCTGGCACGACCCGTGGATGCCGCGCTCTACCGGCTCGCGCAGGAGTCGCTGACCAACGCCGTACGGCACGCCCGGAGCGCGACCCGCGTCGGGATCGACGTGCGCCGGGAGGGCGACGCCGTCAGGCTGCGTGTCAGCGACGATGGACAGACCGAGCCGGGGCCTGTCCCGGAGCCTGGGTTCGGCCTGCTGGGCATGGCCGAACGTGCCCAGCTCCTCGGCGGATCGCTCTCCGCGGGGCCGGGGCCCGAGGGTGGCTGGGTGGTCGAGGCCGTGCTGCCGGTGGAGGCGCTGGCATGAGCATCCGTGTCGTCGTAGCCGACGACCAGGACTTGGTCCGGACCGGGCTCGTGATGATCCTGGGCGCGCAACCCGACCTCGAGGTCGTGGGGGAGGCAGCAGACGGGCTCGCAACGCTCGACCTGGCGACCCGGCTGCGTCCCGATGTCCTCCTTGTCGACATCCGGATGCCCGGGCTCGACGGCGTCGAGGTGACGCGGCGCCTGGCCGGGCCAGACGTGACGGACCCGATGGCGGTCGTCGTGATCACCACCTTCGACCTCGATGAGTACGTCCTCGGCGCCCTACGCGCCGGCGCCCGCGGCTTCCTGCTCAAAGACGCCGGGCCGGAGCTCCTCGTGCAGGCCATCCACGCGGCGGCCCGCGGGGACGCGCTGATCGCCCCCAACGTCACCCGCCGGCTGCTGGCGACCTTCGCCGACCAGGCGCCGGTGGTACCGGTCCAGCCCATCGACCCGCTCACCGAGCGCGAGAAGGAGGTGCTCGCGCTGGTGGCACGGGGCCGGACCAACGCCGAGATCGCCACCGAGCTCTTCGTCGGCCTGAGCACGGTCAAGACCCACGTCGCATCGTTGATGAGCAAGCTCGGTGCCCGCAACCGTGTCGAGATCGCGATGTGGGCATACGCCAGCAGACGCGTGAGAGCCGATTAGCGGGTACAGATCGCAGCGTGGGCCCGTGGGGTTCGGTAGCGGGGTTCTGACGGCATCTCACCAATTCGGCCCGAACGTGGAAATCCCCGGCCCGACGCGGTGACATACGCGTCGGGCCGGGGACGATGAGGGAGCGGCTACGCCCGCTCGAGCGCGGTGGTGACGATCCGGTGGATCAGCCGGGCCGCGGTCCGCGCGGTGCGGTTGTCGATGTCCAGCGCCGGGTTGAGTTCGGCGACGTCGAGCAGCACGAGCTTGCCGCTGGACGCCACCAGATCGCACACCCGCTGGATCACCTCGAGGGGCACCCCGAACGCGGCCGGTGCGCTGACCCCGGGCGCGACCGCGGCGGGCAGGACGTCGAGGTCGATCGTCAGATAGACCACGTCGACGGTGCCCAGGAAGTCCTCGACGAACGACTCGACGACGGGCAGGTTCGCCGCCGTGCAGTCGTCGTCGAGGAGGTGGCGCACACCGAGTTCCGCCGCGGTCTCGAACAGCGCCGCGGTGTTGCTGGGCTGGGAGATGCCCAGCACCGAGTACCGAAACTCCCGGCCCAGCGACGCCTCCCGCTCGGCCATCTGTCGGAAGGGTGTTCCGGAGCTGGGCCGGGCGTCGGCGCGCAGGTCGAAGTGCGCGTCGAGGTTGAGCACGCCGAGTCGGGCGCCCGAGGCGACGGACGCGGAGTCCGCGACACCGAGATAGCTGCCGTACGCGACCTCGTGTCCACCGCCGAGCACGGTGACGAGATGACCGGCGTCGAGGAGGCCGGTCACGGCAGCGCCGAGCCGGGTCTGGCCGCTCTCGAGGTCGTCGTCGCGGACCGCGACGTCGCCCGCGTCGAACACCCGGACCGGCGCCGCGAGCGACATCGACGACAGGGCCCGGCGGAGTGCGGCCGGGCCGTCGGCGGCGCCGGGCCGGCCCTTGTTCCGGCGCACCCCCTCGTCGCTGCGGAACCCGACGAGAACGCCTGCCCCCGAACGAGCGTCACCGTCGAGCGGCTCGACGGCGCGGTGCCAGCGCAGGTGCCGGGCGCCGGGTCCGTCGTCGCGCCCGGTCCAGGCGGCCGGGGTCACATCGACATCCGTCATCGTCGGTGACCGTCCTTCCAGACCTCGCGGACCAGCGGGACCCCCGGCCGGTAGGCCAGGTGCACGTACGAGGGCGCGTCCAGCGCGATCAGGTCGGCGCGCGCACCGACCGTGATCCGCCCGACGTCGGTGCGGCGCAACGCCGCCGCGCCACCCGCGGTGGCGGCCCACACCGCCTCGTCCGGGCTCATGTGCATCTCGCGCACCGCCAGGGCGATGCAGAACGGGATGCTGGTCGTGTAGCAGGTGCCGGGATTGCAGTCCGCGGCCAGCGCCACCGTGGCGCCCGCGTCGAGCAGGGCGCGCGCGTCGGGATACTTGTTGCGGGTGGAGAAATCCGCACCGGGTAGCAGCGTGGCGACGGTGCCGCTCGCCGCGAGCGCCTCGACGTCGGCGTCCCTGGTGTAGGTGACGTGGTCCACCGAGGCGGCATTCAGCTCGACGGCCAGCTGCACGCCGGCGCCGTAGCTGAGCTGGTTGCCGTGGACACGCGGCGTCAACCCGGCCGCGATGCCGGCCTCGAGGACGGCCCGCGACTGGTCGGCGTCGAACGCGCCCTCCTCGCAGAAGACGTCGATCCACTTGGCGTGCGGCGCGCACTTGGGGATCATCTCGTCGATCACCATCCGCACGTAGTCGTCGGTGCGACCGGCGAACTCGGGCGGCGTGACGTGCGCGGCGAGCAGTGTCGTCTCGTCGGTGTGCTCCGCCGCGACCTCGAGGCTGCGCAGCTCGTCGGGAACCGACTGCCCGTAGCCGGATTTCGTCTCGATCGTGGTGGTGCCCGAGTGCAGGGACTCGGCGACCAGCCGGCCCACGTTCGCGCCCAACTCGGCGTCCGAGGCGGCCCGCGTGGCGGCGATGGTGGTGCGGATGCCGCCGGCTCCGTAGGGGGCGCCGGTCATCCGGGCCGCGAACTCCTCGGCCCGTTCGCCGCCGAAGACGAGATGGGAGTGGCTGTCGACGAACCCGGGCAGGGCGGCCCGCCCGCGCAGGTCGTATCGCGAGCCGGCGCTGCCCTCCGGAATCCGGGACCGCGGGCCCACCCAGTGGACGACCCCGTCACCGATGACGACGGCGGCGTCCTGGATGACCCCGAGGGGGCCGGCACCGACCTCGGGATCGTTGGTGACCAGGGTCCCGATGTTGTCGATGACCGTCCACCGGCCGGCCGGCCCGGGTGCGTCGTACACGGGTCAGGCCTCCCGCATCGGGATGCGCACGCCACGCTCGGCCGCGACCTGCGTCGCGTGCTCGTAGCCGGCGTCGGCGTGCCGGATGACGCCCATGCCCGGGTCGTTCGTGAGGACCCGCTCCAGCTTCTGGGCGGCGAGCTCGGTGCCGTCGGCGATACACACCTGGCCGGCGTGGATGGAGCGGCCCATGCCGACGCCGCCGCCGTGGTGGATCGACACCCACGAGGCGCCGGATGCGGTGTTGACGAGGGCGTTGAGCAGCGGCCAGTCGGCGATCGCGTCGGAGCCGTCGGCCATGGCCTCGGTCTCGCGGTAGGGGGAGGCGACGGATCCGGAGTCGAGGTGGTCGCGGCCGATGGCCAGCGGCGCCGACAGCTCGCCGTTGGCGACCATCTCGTTGAACTTCAGTCCGGCGCGGTGGCGTTCGCCGTAGCCGAGCCAGCAGATCCGCGCGGGCAGGCCCTCGAAGTGCACCTTCTCGCCGGCCATCGTGATCCAGCGCTTGAGGTGCTCGTTCTCGGGGAACAGTTCGAGGATGGCCTTGTCGGTGGCCTCGATGTCCTTCGGGTCGCCGGACAGGGCGGCCCAGCGGAACGGGCCGAGGCCCTCCTCGAACAGCGGGCGGATGTAGGCGGGGACGAAGCCGGGGAACTCGAAGGCCCGCTCGTAGCCGCCCTTCCGGGCCTCGTCGCGGATCGAGTTGCCGTAGTCGAAGACCTCGGCGCCGGCGTCCATGAAGCCGACCATCGCCTCGACGTGCGCGGCCATCGACTTCTGTGCCTCGCGGGTGAAGTGCTCGGGGTCCTTCTCGGCCATCGCGTGCCAGTCCTCGACCGCGATCCCCACCGGCAGGTAGGACAGCGGGTCGTGGGCGGAGGTCTGGTCGGTGACGATGTCGATCGGGGCGCCCATCGCGAGCAGCTGCGGGAAGATCTCCGCGGCGTTGCCGACCACACCGATGGACAGCGGCTCACGGGCGTCGCGCTTCTCGATCGCCAGCGCCAGGGCGGCCTCGAGGCTCTCGGCCTTGGTGTCGAGGTAGCCGTGTGCGATCCGGCGGTCGATGCGGGTGACGTCGACGTCGACGCAGATCGCGACACCGTCGTTCATCGTGACCGCGAGCGGCTGGGCGCCGCCCATGCCGCCGACGCCCGCGGTGAGGGTGATCGTCCCGGCCAGGGTGCCGCCGAACCGCTTGCGCGCCACGGCGCCGAAGGTCTCGTAGGTGCCCTGCAGGATGCCCTGGCTGCCGATGTAGATCCAGGAGCCGGCCGTCATCTGGCCGTACATCATCAGGCCTTCGGCCTCGAGCTTGCGGAACTGCTCCCAGTTCGCCCAGTCGCCGACCAGGTTCGAGTTCGCCAGCAGGACCCGCGGCGCCCACTCGTTGGTGCGGAAGACCCCGACCGGCTTGCCGGACTGCACGAGCATCGTCTCGTCCGACTCCAGCGTCCGCAGCGTGCGCACGATCGCGTCGTAGGCCTCCCAGCTGCGGGCCGCGCGGCCGGTGCCGCCGTAGACGACCAGGTCGTCGGGGCGCTCGGCGACCTCGGGGTCGAGGTTGTTCATCAGCATCCGCAGGGCGCCCTCCTGCTGCCAGCCGCGACAGGTCAGCTCGGGGCCGTGCGGGGCGCGGACGGGGCGGGGGCCGGAGGTGGCGTGGTCGGTCATCGTGAGTCTCCTGACGAAGTGGTGTGACGCAATGACACCGGCCCGCCGCGCCCGGGAACAGTGCCGCCGTCGAAAGATCTCGGATACGAGACGGCGTGCTCCGGGCGCGTCCGTCCGGGGTGCCCACCGCCGGCCGATAGACTGGCCGAAACGAGGGTGCCCACGAGCGGGCCGGGATGTGGATGGTGACAAGGGTGGCGATCGACGAGTCCGACGTGGCGTCGCTGTATCGGGCCCGCGGGCACGAATCGGCGCCCGCCTATCAACGCGTCAAGAACCTGATCGCCGAGGAGATCGTCTCGGGCCGTTGGTCGGCCGGTGATCAGCTGCCCTCGGAGAACCAGCTCGTCAACACGCTGGGACTGTCCCGGATGACGGTGAACCGGGCGCTGCGCGAGCTGAGCGCGGACGGGCTGGTGGTCCGGCTCATCGGAGTCGGCACCTTCGTCGCCGAAAGAAAGGTCAGTTCAGCGCTTTTCGAGGTACGCAACATCGCCGACGAGGTCGTGCACCGGGGGCACCGGCACCGCAGCGAGGTGGACTTCGTGCGCGCCGAACCGGCCGATGCGCTGATCGCGCACCAGCTGGGTGTGCCCGACGGGAGTCCCGTGTTCCATTCGCGCCTCGTGCATTTCGAGGACGACCTCGCCATCCAGGTGGAGGACCGGCACGTCAATCCGCAGATCGCGCCCGACTACCTCGACCAGGACTTCACCGCGCAGACGCCCAACAACTACCTGATGTCGGTCGCACCGCTGGGCCGCGGCGAGCACGTGGTCGAGTCGGTGCTGGCGTCCGCGGAGGAGTGCCGGCTGCTCGGGATCTCCCCGACCGAGCCGTGTCTGCTGATCCACCGGCGCACCTGGTCGGAGGACAGGTTGGTGAGCACGGCACGGCTGGTGCACCCGGGCTCCCGCTACCGGCTCGAGGGGACCTTCGACACCCAGTGAGCCACGGGCGGTCGCCCGGGTGCTGTTCGGTTCAGGCGCTGCCGACCAGGCTCCGGATCTGGCGCACCGCAACGGACATGGCCGCGACGTCGACCGACGGGGTCTCGAAGATCGCGTCCAGCGTGGAACGGGCCCGCCGGATCCGGGTGGAGTTGCGTTCTTCCCACCCGGCGATCATCTCCGCGGCGGACCCGCCGGACGGGTTCGCGAGCAGGTCGAGGCAGAGGGCGCGCAGGGAACCGTACAGCTCGTCCCGCATCGCGAGGCGGGCCAGGGAGTTCCAGCGATCGTCGTAGGACAGCCGCGACACCGACTGCAGCAGGTGCACGGCGCCGAGATGCTGGCTCAGGGCGTAGTACAGCTCCGCGACCTCGGGCACCCCGCAGCCGCTGACGTCGGCAACCTCGATGATGTCGAGCAGGCCGAACTGGTCGAGCAGCAGGTGCACGCGAGTGGCGAGGTCGTGCGGAACACCGGCGTCGACCGATGCGGCGACCCGCGCGTGCAGATCGGCGAGCTCCTGTCCCCGAAGCCATTCCGGGACGGCGAGCGCGTGCCGGGCCAGGCGCGGCGCGAACCGCTCGATCTCGGCGCCGATGTCGAGTGGCTGCGGCCGGTGGGCGAGCAGCCAGCGTGCGGCCCGGTCGAGCACCCGCTGGGTGTCGAGGACGAGGGCGTCGGTGACGGCGGTGGGCAGGCCGCTCTCGGCGATGTCCGCCCACAACCGGTTCAGGTCGAAGATCCGCGCGGCGACGACGTGGGCACGCACGGCATCGGATCCGATCGCCGCGGAGTCCTCGGCCAGGCGGAACGCGAAAGTGATGCCACCGTGGTCGATCACATCGTTCGTCAGCATCGTGGCGACGATCTCGCGGCGCAGGCGGTGCGAGTCGAGACGGGTGCCGAATCGGCGCCGCACGGTGTCGGGGAAGTACTCCCGCAGCCGGTCGCGCAACGCCGGATCGTCCGGCAGGTCACCGGCCAGCAGTTCGTCCTTCACCGCGAGCTTGACGTGGGCCATCAGGGTGGCCAGCTCCGGTGAGGTCAGCCCCTGGCCTTCCTGTGCCCGGCGGGCCAGTTCGCGCGCGTCGGGCAGCGCCTCGAGGGCGCGGACGAGTCCGCGATCGCGTTCGAGCCGGGCGATCATCCGGGCGTGCACTCCCAGGGCGGTGGCCGCGTGGGATCGGCTCACCCCGAGCAGGCGGTTCTGGGAGCGGTTGTCCGCCAGGACGAGTCGGCTCACCTCGTCGGTCATCGACCGCAGCAGCCCGTCCCGTTCGCCGGGGGCGAGGTGCCCCGACGCGACGAGGCCGGCGAGCAGGATCTTGATGTTCACCTCGCGGTCGGAGCAGTCGACGCCGGCCGAGTTGTCCAGGGCGTCGGTGTTGACCCGGCCTCCGGCGCGGGCGAACTCGATGCGGCCGAGCGGGGTCAGCCCCAGGTTCCCGCCTTCTCCGACGACCCGGGCCCGCAGGGCACCCGCGTCGACGCGGACCCCGTCGTTGGCCTTGTCGCCCACGTCGGCGTGGGATTCGGTGGAGGCCTTGACGTAGGTGCCGACGCCGCCGTTCCACACCAGATCGACCGGGGCGCACAGGATCGCGCCGATCAGATCGGCCGGAGCGAGGGCGGTGACGCCGTCGGCGAGGCCGAGCGCGGCCCGCACCTCCGGACTGATCGGCACCGACTTCGCCGACCGCGCCCAGACGCCGCCGCCGCTGCTGATCAGCCCGGGGGCGTAGTCCGCCCACGACGAGCGCGGCAGGCCGAACAGTCGCCGGCGCTCCGCGAACGAGGTCGCCGCGTCCGGTGTGGGGTCGAGGAAGATGTGGCGGTGGTCGAAGGCGGCGACCAGCCGGATGTGATCGCTGAGCAGCATGCCGTTGCCGAACACGTCGCCGCTCATGTCGCCGATGCCGACGACCGTGAAGTCCTCGCTCTGGGTGTCGCGGCCCATCTCGTGGAAGTGGCGCTGCA
Source organism: Rhodococcus olei (assembly GCF_039540555.1). NCBI lineage: Bacteria > Bacillati > Actinomycetota > Actinomycetes > Mycobacteriales > Nocardiaceae > Rhodococcus > Rhodococcus olei. The sequence continues at coordinate 285,657 of NZ_BAABFB010000030.1, forward strand.
CGCTCTCCCAGGCGCCACGCGCAGTGATGCCCATCGCCTTGTGGTCGTAGCCGACGGAACCGCCGGAGGCGAAACCGTCCCCGAGCCAGAAGCCGTACTCGGCGGCGACCTCGTTGGCGATGTCGGAGAAGGACGCGGTGCCCTTGTCCGCGGCGACGACGAGGTAGGTGTCGTCCGCGTCGTGGCGGACCACGTCCCGGGCGGGCACGACCGCAGCGGTGGCCGGGTCGATGTTGTCGGTGACGTCGAGCAGTCCGGCGATGAACTGCCGGTAGCACGCGACGCCCTCGGCCAGGTGGGCGTCGCGATCGGCGGCGTCGGTGCCGGTCGGTGCCGGTGGCTGCTTGACGACGAAGCCGCCCTTGGCGCCGACGGGCACGATGACGGCGTTCTTCACCGCCTGGGCCTTCACCAGACCGAGAACCTCGGTGCGGAAGTCCTCCTTGCGGTCCGACCACCGCAGCCCACCCCGGGCCACGGTGCCGAACCGCAGGTGCACGCCCTCGACGCGCGGGGAGCAGACGAAGATCTCGAATCGTGGTCGGGGGTGGGGGAGTTCGTCGACGCGGCTCGGATCGAACTTGAACGAGAGCAACGTCGAGGTCCCGCCTCGGACGAAGTAGTTGGTGCGCAGGGTGTTTCGAACGAGCGTCAGGAAGGCCCGCAGGATGCGGTCCTCGTCGAGACTGACCACCTCGCCGAGGGCCGCGTCGAGCCGGTCGACGATCAGGGTCTCCGCCGCCTCGTCGTGCGCGGCCGGGTCGAAACGGGCCGCGAAGAGTCCGGCCAACTGCCTGGCGAACCCGGGGTGGCCGGCGAGCACCTCGGCGATCCGCGCCTGACTGTAGGGAAAACCGGCCTGACGCAGGTATTTCGCGTAGGCGCGGAGCATCGACGCCTGCCGCCAGGTCAATCCGGCGCGGAGGACCAGGTGGTTGAACGGGTCCACCTCGCAGTCGCCTCGCCACGCCGCGGCGAAGCCGTCGGTGAACCGGGCGGCCATGCCGGTGTCGGTCGGGGACGGATCGACGTCGAGTGCGAGGCCGAAGTCGTAGATCCAGCACTGGCTGCCGGTCGAGTCGGCCATCGGATAGGGGCGCTCGTCGAGCACCTCGACTCCGAAGGACTGGATCACCGGCAGGATGCGGCTGAGCGAGACGGCGGCGCCGTCGATGTAGAGCGTCAGGCGCAGCTGGCCCCGGGCGGACCCGGTCGGCGCGTGCAGGGCCACCTCGAAGGAGTCGGTGCGCAACGCCTCGATCCGGGTGACGTCCGCGACCGCGCGCGGCGGATCGAAGTCCTGTTTGTAGGCCTCCGGAAGGGTTCGAGAGTAGAACTCCGCCAGCGCCCGGTCCGCCATCCGGGTGCGGAAGTCGTCGTCCCAGGCCTGCGTCATCGTCGGCATCTCCTCGTGTGGCAGCAGTTGTATATACAGGACTGTACAACCATGTGAAGTGCCTCACAAGCCCTACCGTGCTGTGGCGACGGGCTCAGCCGGGGGACGGGGCGTGGCCCGAGATGTGGGAGGTGAGGCGTTCCGCGCCGGCCGACAGGATCTGTCCCACGGCCTCCGGCTCGGGGTAGGCCAGTTGCCTGCGCCACGTGGTGCTCAGCGCCGCGACCGCGCGGCCGTTGTGGTCGAACACGGCGGTGCCCACCGACCGCAGACCCGTCGTCACGAGGTCCACCTCTTCCGCCCAGCCGCGCGCGCGGGCCTCCGCGAGGGTGCGGCGCAACTCGGTCAGTGTCCGGGGTCCGTGCCCGGTGCGGGTGATGAAGTCCGTGCGCCGCGAGTACAGCGCCTTGACCTGGGCGTCGGGCAGTGCCGCGAGGATCGCGCGGCCGTTGGCGGTCAGGTGGGCGGGCAGCCGCACCCCGATGTCGGTGATCAGCGAGACCTCCGCCGCCGGGCCCGACGTGGGGCGCTCCTTGAGGAGGTAGACGGTCTCGTTGCCGTGCAGGATCCCCAGGTGCACGGCCTGGCCGAGCTGCATGGCGAGCCGGTGCAGGATCGGTTGCGCGAGCCGCTCGAGGGGCTCGTGGCGCAGATACGCCGAGCCGATCTCGAACGACGTCACCCCGAGCCCGTACGCCTGCTCGCCGGGCATGTAGACGACGAAACCGCGGTCCACCAGCACCGACAGGATGTGATAGACGGACGAACGTGGCAGGTCCAGGTCGCGGGCCAGGGCGGCCGCCTGAACCGGGCCGGGGCGCTGCGCGAGCCGTACCAGGATGTCGAGCGCGCGACCGACCGCCGGTGATGTGCTGGAACCAGCTGGCCTGTTCACCGGGCCGATTCTGCCAGTGGACAACGTCGGATAACGCCCCTGTCGGGGCCGGGAACGGGGATGATGTGAGCATCGGCCCGCTTCCCTCGGCGAAGGAGCGCGCAGTGGACAGCCCGGACACGGTCGTCGTCGGCGTCCGCGCAGTGACGCCCGACGAGGTGGTGCACGTCGCACGTTCGAACGCGCACGTGCGGCTGTCGGTCGCCGCGATGGCCGCGATGGCCGAGAGCCGCGCGCGCATCGAGGCGCTCGCGCAGGAGGCCCGGCCCGTGTACGGGGTGTCGACCGGATTCGGTGCCCTGGCCACCCGGCACATTCCGCCCGGGCTGCGGGCGCAACTGCAGCGCAGCCTGATCCGGTCGCACGCCGCGGGATCCGGCCCTGAGGTGGAACGCGAGGTGGTGCGGGCGCTGATGCTGCTGCGCCTGTCGACGCTCGCGACCGGGCGGACCGGTGCCCGGCCCGAGGTGGCGCGCACGTACGCACGGATGCTGTCGGTCGGGATCACCCCGGTGGTGCCGGAATTCGGCAGCCTCGGCTGTTCCGGCGATCTGGCACCGCTCGCCCACGTGGCCCTCGCCGCGACCGGGGAGGGCACCGTTCGGGATGCCGCGGGGGAGCTGCGCCCGGCCGCCGACGCGCTGGCCGCGGCCGGGATCGATCCGCTGGTGCTCGCCGAGAAGGAGGGGCTGGCGCTGATCAACGGCACCGACGGCATGCTGGGCATGCTGGTGCTCGCGAGCGCCGACCTGCGCGGCCTGCTGCGCGTCGCCGACATCGCGGCCGCGATGAGCGTCGAGGCCCTGCTCGGCACCGACCGGGTGTTCGCGCCGGACCTGCAGGCCCTGCGACCGCACCCCGGGCAGGCGGTCGCGGCGGCCAACATGACCCGGGTGCTCGCCGGGTCGGGCATCGTCGCCAGTCACGCGACACCCGACTGCCCGATCGTGCAGGACGCCTACTCGCTGCGGTGCGCGCCGCAGGTCGCGGGCGCGGTCCGTGACACCCTCGCCCACGCCGAACAGGTCGCGTCCCGCGAACTGGCCAGTGCCGTCGACAATCCCGTCGTCACCCTCGACGGGCGCGTGGAGTCGAACGGCAACTTCCACGGGGCGCCGGTCGCGTACGTCCTGGACTTCCTCGCGATCGCGGTCGCCGATCTGGCGAGCGCGAGCGAGCGCCGCACCGACCGGTTCCTCGACAAGGCCCGCAACCACGGTCTGCCGCCGTTCCTCGCGGACGACCCCGGGGTGGACAGCGGGCACATGATCGCGCAGTACACGCAGGCCGCGATCGTCGCCGAACTGAAACGGCTCGCGGTCCCGGCGAGTGTCGACTCGATCCCGTCCTCGGCGATGCAGGAGGACCACGTGTCGATGGGGTGGTCCGCGGCGCGCAAGCTGCGGCGCGCGCTGGACGGGCTCACCCGGGTGCTGGCGATCGAAGTCCTCACCGCCGCACGGGCACTCGACCTGCGGGCACCGCTCGAGCCCGCGCAGGCGACCGCGGCGGTGCGGGACGCGATCCGGGACCGGATCCCCGGCCCGGGACCGGACCGGCATCTGGCACCCGAGATCGAGGCGGTCGTGGAACTCGCGGCCGACGGGAGTCTGGTCGCCGCGGCGGAGCGGGTTGCGGGACCGCTGGGCTGAACGGCGGGCGGGATCAAGCCGCCGTGTTCGCGACCACAGGGGTGCACCGACGAACCCGGCAGAGATGCAGCAGAGCGGCGATATCCTGAACAGACATTCGCCGGAGTTGTAAGCAAGCCCCTCCCGACTGTCGGGGGTGTCGCGGGGTGGCGGAGATCGCGTACCCGATGACCGACAGCAATCCGTTCCGGACCCAACGCGACGTGACCGCCACCGTCGCGGACGAGCTGGGTGCGGTCGGGTTCGACGGCGCCGAGGAGATCGGGCGCGGCGGTTTCGGGGTGGTGTACCGCTGCACGCAAAGCGTCCTGGAGCGGACGGTGGCGGTGAAGGTGCTCACCGCCGAGCTGGACGAGGAGAACCTCGGGCGGTTCCTGCGGGAGCAGCGGGCGATGGGCCGGCTGACCGGGCACCCGAACATCGCGGCGGTTTTGCAGGTCGGGACCACCGAGGGCGGTCGGCCGTATCTGGTGATGCCGCATTACTCGCAGGGGTCCCTGGACGCCCGGATCCGGGTTCACGGTCCGCTCACCGCGGAGGAGGTGCTGCGGCTGGGGGTGAAGACGGCCGGGGCGCTCGCCATGGCGCACCGGGCCGGGATCGTGCATCGGGACGTCAAACCGGCGAACATCCTGCTCACCGACTTCGGCGAGCCCGCTCTGGCGGATTTCGGTATCGCGCACGTCACCGGCGGGTTCGAGACCGCGACCGGCACGGTCACCGGGTCGCCGGCGTTCACCGCCCCGGAGGTGCTCGGCGGGGAGCCGCCGACGCCCGCCGCGGATGTGTACGGGCTCGGTGCCACGTTGTTCGCGGCGCTGACCGGGCATGCGGCGTTCGAGCGGCGCAGCGGCGAGCAGGTGGTGGCGCAGTTCCTGCGGATCACCACCGCGCCGGTGCCGGACCTGCGCGAGGACGGGGTCGACGACGAGATGGCGGCGGTGATCGAGCACGCGATGGCCCGCGCACCGGCGGATCGGCCCACTGCGACGGCGCTCGGGGAACGGCTCCAGGAGCTGCAGGCGCGGAGCGGGTTCCCGGTCGACGAGATGGCACTGCGCGCCGAATCGGGGACCGCGCTGCA